>JAICIH010000499.1 GCA_025924475.1 Bryobacteraceae bacterium | reverse complement strand
GCTCTGGAACCACACCAAACGACTTGTTAGCCTTGAATGAATCTATCCTGCGCTGTACTGCAAGGAGAATTAACGATGCGGAAGAGGATTGTGGGGTTAAACAGTGCCCGGCCGGCTGGCGCATTGGACCAAGGCTGGCTCGATCTCGAACAAATCGCGACGGTGGAAGTAACGTCAGAAGATCCCAGCTTCCCCGTTGAATCCGCATTCGATTCGAAAGATGGGACAGGCTGGCGCGCGGCCGAAAAAGGTGAACAGCGGGTCCGGGTCATCTTTGATGAGCCGGTATCGCTGCGGCGCATTCAGCTCCGTTTCCAGGAGGCTCACTATGAGCGAATGCAGGAGTTTGTCATTCGATGGTCGCCTTCCACGAGCGGCCAATCCCGCGAAATCGTGCGACAACAATGGAATTTCAGCCCTGCCGGCTCAACTGCGGAAATTGAAGATTATATGGTCGACCTGGCGGCCGTCTCAGTCTTGGAACTCACTATTCAGCCCGACCTGAACGGACAAGAGGCGGTCGCGACGCTTGCCAAATGCCGGCTGGGTTGATACCAAGCACGTGGGCGGCTCCGTCCTAACGGCGATTCTCTAACAACCACTGTGGTTGTCAAGTGATTTCAGGGTGCAGATCAGATGACGTATTTTGGCGCCGCCGTTTCGCGGTCGCCAGTGTTGGGCGTACCTGTCGGCTCCAGCAGCAACAGGTGCGCTTCTTCTTCAGCTACCGGGCAGTGTTCCACCCCGGCAGGCACCACGTACAGATCACCCGGCCCTAAGATCACTTCACCGTCACGAAGGCGAATCACCAGCTTCCCCTTCAAAACAAGAAAGAGGTCATCCGTGTCCGGATGCGAGTGCCACTGGAACTCACCCTTCACCTTCACTACCATCACATCGTTTTCGTTGTAGCGGGCCACAATCCTCGGTGACCAATACTCGGAAAACAGCTTCAGCTTGTCCTCTAGGTTGACTCCATTCATGTGCCTTCGGATTCTGGCATAAGTCAGTCCACGGTAGATAGCTGATACCCATACAAACGCCAATCCCGCAATGCCATCGATACATCGCCGGCCCGATCACGGATTTTCAAAAAGAATTATGTCCTATAACCTTCAACATCTTCGGTCGCCCCAAAGTGCTCGCGCCGCACGCCCTCCCGCGAAACTTGGGCATGTCTACTTCCGCGCAGATCGCCGCGAACCAGGCGAACGCACAATTCTCAACGGGTCCAAAATCGGAGGCCGGACGCGCCGCCGCCGCACGCAACAACTTCCGTCACGGCCTCACTCCCCGCAGCGAATTCTGGGTGCTGCCCTGCGAATCGCAGACGGACTACCTTAAACTCCTGGCCGAGTTCCAGCAGGAGCACCAACCCACAACTCCCACCGAAGAAACGCTCGTGCAGGCCATGGCCGAGCACCACTGGCTCCGCCACCGCGCCATGCGGCTGGAAGAAGCCTGCTTCGACTACACCACCGGCCAAATCATCGACGATCGCAAGCTCGCCCTCTACCTGCGCTACCAGACCACGCACGAGCGCGCCTTCCACAAAGCCCTGAACGACCTGCTAAAGCTAAGAGCCGAAAAGCGTAAAGCCGAAATTGGCTTCGAACGGCAACAGCATGCTCAGGCCGACCAAACCCGCAAACAAGAGCGCCACGAAATGAAGAAAGAACGCCACAAATGGGAAATTATCCTCGCCCAAGTCAAGCAGTACAGTCAGCAACCCGTCACAAAGCGCCTGGAGGTCTCCGAAGAGCTAATAGCCAATAGCTAGTCCCGCTCTGCTATCGTAAATTTTCCCCGCTATGAACGTCCTGGAGTTGACCCGCGCCCTGATCGAAATCGAATCGATCACCCCGAACGAGCGCGAAATCGGAAATTTTCTATTCGGCCAACTCGACGATCTGGCGCGCCGCTTCGACGGCCACGCCGAGCGCATTCCCGTCGAAGAAAATCGTGATAATGTGTTCGTCTGCTTCGGCGAGCCGCGCGTGGTCCTCTCGACTCATATGGACACTGTCCCGCCGTTCATTCCCTGGCGCGAAGATGAAGCAAATATCTGGGGACGCGGCGCCTGTGACACCAAGGGCATCATCGCCGCCATGATTACCGCTGCCGTCGAGCTGTTAGAATCCGGTACTCGCAATTTCGGCATGCTGTTCGTTGTCGGTGAAGAACGCAACAGCGCCGGCGCGCTGGTCGCTGCGAAAACACCTCGCGGCGCAAAATTTCTAATTAACGGCGAACCGACCGAAAACAAACTCGCGCTCGGTTCGAAGGGTGCTCTTCGCTACGAGGTCCGCGCGCGCGGAAAAATGGCGCACTCGGCATATCCGGAGTTGGGCGAGTCGGCCATTGAAAAATTGCTCGACGCCCTGGAGCGGATTCGAAAAATCCCGCTGCCGGCCGATCCGGTACTCGGCCCGAGCACGCTGAACATCGGCACCCTCCAGGGTGGCCGCGCGCCGAACGTCATCCCGGATGAGGCGCTCGCCGAAATTTTTGTCCGCGTTGTGGGCGACGTCACTGAACTGCGGCGCGCCATCGAGGCTGCCGCTCAGCCCGACGCCGAAGCCAAAGAAATATTGTTCATTCCCGCCGTCCACCTCGGTTCTCTCGAAGGCTTTGAAACCACGGTCGTGGCGTACACCACCGATATCCCGGCGTTCGCCGGAGCCTGGGGACAACCGTTCCTGATCGGCCCGGGCACCATCCACGTAGCGCATACTAAGGAAGAGCGGATTCCCAAATCCCAGCTCACCGCCGCCGTCTCCCTCTATCGAAAACTTGTAGAGAAATTGTTGCGGCAGACGTGAATGAATATGAAAACCATTGAAGTCGGCGTTCTCGGTGGAACCGGAATGGTCGGACAGCACTTTATTCGATTTCTGGAAGGACATCCCTGGTTCAAACTGACTTGGCTCGGTGCGAGCGACCGCTCCGCCGGCAAGAAGCTGAAAGACGCTACTACTTGGCGCCTCGATGGCGACATGCCCACCGCCGCGGCCGGCCTCACGGTTTCCGATTCGAAGCCCGGCAACGCGCCCCGGCTCGTTTTTTCCGCCATGGATGCCTCGGTCGCCACTCCAATCGAGCGTGAATTTGCTCAGGCCGGCCACATCGTTGTTTCGAACTCCCGCAACCACCGCATGGAGCCGGATATTCCGCTGCTCGTGCCGGAAGTGAATCCCGGTCATCTCGAGCTGATCTACGCGCAGCAGCGCAATCGCGGGTGGAAGGGCATGATCGTGACCAATCCGAACTGCTCCACCATCGTCCTGACGCTCGCGCTGGCGCCTCTCGCCAAATTCGGCATCGAGCGCGTCATTGCCGCCACCATGCAGGCCGTCTCCGGCGCGGGTTATCCCGGCGTCGCGTCGATGGACATTGTGGGCAACGTCGTGCCCTTCATCGGCTCCGAAGAAGAAAAGATGCAGCAGGAGACCCAGAAGATCTTGGGCCAGGTGGCGAATGGCCAGGCGCAGCTGCTGAATGCGCGTGTCAGCGCGCATTGCAATCGCGTCGCGGTGACCGACGGTCACATGGTCACTGCCTCCGTTGAATTCGCCCGCAAGCCCACTCCCGGCGATGTGCAGACCGCGATTACCGAATTCCAGGGCGTTCCTCAACAGCGC
>JAICIH010000498.1 GCA_025924475.1 Bryobacteraceae bacterium | reverse complement strand
GCCAGCCCAATGCCATTTACTTAAGCGGCATAGAAGACGTTTCAAGGAGGGCCGATTGCCAATCGGCCGCGGCTTACCAAGCCGCCCCACACGGCAGGGGTCTCAAACTCCGGTTACGTCAGGCTTAAGTAAACGACATTGGGCTGCCAGCCTGCCCCACAGAGCAGCTTGCGCCGCAACCAAACGCAGCATGTAGATTCAACGCCGCTTGCTAACGCGCGCGGTTCTTTTTGCTCGGAACCCGGATCGTCAGCCGAGTATGAAATCGTCGCAAGCAGCAAAGAATTTGAAATGTAGTAGTACAAAGCAGGCTAGCCGCAACCAAACGCGCCGTGCGGCTTCAGGAGCGAACGTTACCGCTCCCTGGTGGTCGCGGCTCAGTTTCAGATCAATGACTTGCGAAGTTGAACTCGTCGCAAGCGGCAAAGATGTAGTAGTACATGGCGGGAAAAGAAAATAAGTTGTAGTAATACGGAACGGTACAATCCGAGGGGTGCCCCTCGAGTTCGATCAAGCCCGGACCATGGTAATTGACGCAGTGCGCTCGCTATCTACGCCGCGCCGGACAGAGACCTTGCCGCTGGAGCGCGCCCATGGCCGCGTTCTCGCAGAAGATGTTCTGGCGGATCGTGACTACCCGGCGCTCGACCGGTCTCTCCGCGACGGTTTTGCTGTCCGCTCTAACGATGTTCCCGGAACGCTTCGCGTAGCAGGCGAAGTACGCGCCGGCGATCGCAGCCTCGCGCCGCTTGCGGCTGGTCATGCGCTCGAAATCATGACGGGCGCACCTGTTCCTCCGGGCGCCGATGCGGTTGTGATGGTCGAGCATACGAGCCGTATCAATCATGACCAGGTGAGCATGGAACAAACCGCCGAGCCCGGCCAATTCATCAATCGCCGTGGGGCAGAGGCGCCGGCGGGATCGCGTCTGATTCCATCGGGCACGCGCTTGGACGCGAGCCACATTGCTGCTCTGGCGATGACCGGCCACACGGCTGTTTTGGTATTTGCTCTGCCCTCGGTGGCTATTCTCGCGACCGGCGATGAAATTGTTGCACTGGACGAGCAACCAGCGGCGCATCAGATTCGGAACTCGAATTCCTTCATGCTGGCGGCGCTGATTCGGAAAGCGGGCGGTGTTCCGGAAATTCTTCCTGTTGCCGCGGATACGAAAGACGCTCTGCTGCCGCTACTCCGGCGCGGACTGGAGCACGATCTGCTGATTGCAAGCGGCGGGGTCTCGGCGGGGAAATACGATCTGGTAAAACCAGCGCTGCGCGAACTCGGCGTTGAGTTTCGCTTCGAACGCGTGCGTGTGCAGCCCGGACAGCCGACCGCGTTCGGCATTGGTCACAACAAGCCGGTTTTCGGCCTGCCCGGAAATCCGGGATCGACGCTCATTACATTTCAGCTATTCGCGCGGCCGGCGCTTGAGTTATTAGGCGGCCTCAGCGATCCCCTGCTCCCGCTGCTTTCAGCGCGCTTCGAAGCGCCTTTTCGCCACAAACTCGGACTGACGCGCTTTCTTCCCGCGCGGCTCAGCGCCGATGGGCAAACATTGCGGCACATCTCCTGGCAGGGCTCGAGCGATATTCCGGCGCTTGCCAGGGCGAACGCGTTTCTGGTCGCCGATCACGATCGGGAAAGCTGGCAAGCCGGCGATGCGATTCGCGTGATGGAGAAGCCGTGAAGAAACTCTCGCATTACAATGCAGCGGGCGATGTCGCCATGGTTGACGTTTCCGGCAAGCCGTCGACAAAGCGAACCGCCACGGCCCGTGCGCGCATGCGGATGTCGCCGGAGGTCATCCAGGCTCTTCCGCAAAACAAAAAAGGCGACCCGCTGCAGGTAGCGCGGATTGCGGGCATTCAGGCCGCGAAAAAAACTTCGGAGCTGATTCCGCTGTGCCATCCAATTCCATTGAGCCACGTAAATCTGGAGTTTGAAATTGGCGCGCGCGGCATCGATATCACCGCTACCGCGGCAACCACTGCGCAAACCGGCGTCGAGATGGAAGCCATGACTGCCGCATCCGTGGCCGCACTCACCATCTACGACATGACGAAGGCGCTCGATAAGGCGATTGAGATTCGCGATATCTATTTGCTCGAAAAGACGGGCGGAAAATCCGGTGTTTTTCGGCGTAAGGCGAAGGCATGAGCGTCCGGGTGGCGATTCTAACCGTCAGCGATTCCGCCGTTGCGGGCACGCGCGAAGACGCCTCCGGGCCTGCCGTTTCGGAGCGTTGCCGCGAACTCGGTTGGAGTGTCGTCAATAGGGGTCTCGTGTCAGATGAAGAGGTGGCGATCGCCGACAAATTAAAGGAATGGGCCGACGCCGGCGGCGCACAATTAATCTTGACCACCGGCGGCACGGGTGTTGCGCCACGCGATGTAACTCCCGAAGCGACGCGGCGCGTTCTCGATCGCGAAATTCCGGGCTTAGCCGAACTGATGCGTTTCAAAGGACTCGAGCAAACAAAATTTTCCGCGCTGTCGCGCGCGGTAGCCGGAGTGCGTAAGCGTACGTTGATCGTGAATCTACCGGGTTCGCCGCGCGGCGCGGTGTTTTCGCTGCAAGCGATTGAATCGGTGATACCACATACTGTCGACCTTCTGGACGGCAGGACCTGCCACCGGTAATCGAAACTCAGGATGAGGAATCAACATCATAAGAATATGAGGCAAATGCCTGTACTATTGGCCGGCGGATTGCTGGTTGCGACTGCGGTTGGGGCGTTCGCACAGCTTGCGCCCGGCCAGCTTCCCCCTGGTCCTCCGGCGCAGCCTGGCCAACTGAGCACGGAACCCAGAAAAGCTCCCGAAAAGAAGCCGGAAGCGCCCGCCAAAAGCGACGGCCAGGCTGCCACGCCCGAGCCTACAGGAGAAGATGTGATCCGGACGTCGGTGGAGAACGTTCTCGTGCCGACGACCGTTTTCGATCCGGATGGACATGGCTACGTGAACGGTCTGAGCGCCAGCGATTTTGAAATTCTGGACAACGGCAAACCGCAAAAAGTAGTGGCGGATTTCGTCCAGCAACCTCTCTCGGTTGTGCTTGCCGTGCAGGCTAATTCCGATGTCGAACCTTTGCTGCCGGTCATCCGGAAATCGGGCATTTTGCTGCACGGGCTAGTCACCGGTGAGAATGGCGATGTGGCGATTCTCGCGTTCGATCATCGGATGCAGCTCCTGCAAGATTTCACCAGCGATCCGGACAGAATCGACGATGCCATGCAGAAACTGAAGGCCGGCTCGAGTACTGCTGCGCTGATCGATGCCGTGGTGGAAGCGGATCGCATGCTGGTTCGCCACGATCGCGATCGCAATAATGCGCGCCGCCGCGTCATCATCCTCATGAGCCGTAATGCAGATAAAGGAAGCCAGGCGCACTTACAAGAAACCGTACGTAACATGCAATTCCATAACGTGATCGTCTATTGCGTGGATATTTCCAAAGTGTTGACGGCGGTTTTGAAAAAGCCCGACTATCCGCGGCCCGCCCACGGCGGTATTCCACCCGAGGCTCAGCCGAATTTGCGCGGCGCGGGTATCCCCAGCATTACGTCCAATGTGCAGGAAATGAACGGCAACGTGCTCTCCGCCGTACCGCCGATGCTGCGATCTATTCACGATTTATTCAAAAAG
>JAICIH010000497.1 GCA_025924475.1 Bryobacteraceae bacterium | reverse complement strand
GCAACAGCATGGTCAGGCCGACCAAATCCGCCGTCAAGAGCGCCACGAAATGAAAAAAGAACGTCACAAATGGGAAATCGTGCTCGCCCAATACAAAGTCGAAGGCCAGCAGCTCCGCGATCTGAACCGCGATATGGCAGAATCCGAGCGATTACTCGCTGCTCAGCGGTCCAATGGTTGAGACACCGGCGTTTCCTCCGTCGCGAACGGATTGAAATTCGTTCGGCGATCGAAATGGTCCACGCCCTCAGTGCGTTTCAACAGATTGACAATTGCATAGGTAACCGGTGTCATTAGCGTCTCGTACACAACCTTGATCACGTAACCGGAAACAATCAATTTGAAAATCACGCCCACCGGCCGCGTGCCATAGAACGCCGCGAACATCACTACGCTGGTATCCACCGCCTGTCCTACCACGGTCGACCCGATCGTCCGCGTCCAAAGATACTTGCCGCTGGTGATCAATTTCAATTTGGCCAGCGTAAACGAGTTGGCGAATTCGCCGCACCAATACGCCAGCAGGCTCGACGCCACGATTCTGCCGGTCTGCTTGAAAATCGTCGCAAACGCGGCTTGATCTGTATATTCCGGAGCCGGCGGAATGATCACGGCCAGATAACTGAGCCCGGCCAAAAGAAAGGAGGCGAAAAATCCGTACCAGATCGCGCGCCGCGAAGCTGAATAGCCATACACCTCGGTAAAAATGTCGCCAAAAATATAAGTGAGCGGAAACAGGATCTGCGCCGCGCTGATGCGCAGCGTCCCGATCGCGAAGAATTTCCCCGCGATGATATTCGAGATCACCAGCACCACAACGAATAACGTGATGAACGCGTCGAGGTACTTGTAGCGGTGGTCGCTCTCTAATAAACTCACGCTCTTAGAATTGCAAAGGCAAAAGAACCGCGCACGTAAGTAAGCGGGCAGTGCAGGCGCGGCTGTCTGTACTCAATTTTTTCAGAATTGCAAAACCGCCACTTTATGATCGCTGACGAGCTTATCGCCGGTGGCGTTCGAAAGATCGGCAGGCACTTGCGGCCGGTCCACCAGCGCGATCGCTTTCACCTGTCCGGTGAACAGCAGATCGTTCGTCACCTTCGACCGCTCGGCGTCGATATTCGGATCGATGCCGTGCGTAAAGGTGTGGCTTACTGGCGAGAGCGTGATGCCGATATCGTGTGTCGCCGCCGCCACCCAAACCGGCTGGCCATTAAATTTCTCCGGTCGCAGCCAGATACGAATATGATGCCGCTTGTCGAAAGTATTGTTCTGTTTCTGAAATGTCAGCTCGGGAGGCTTGCCGTCCAGGTAAAGAACGGACATGGGCGCTTCGCTGTAGCCGCGATTCTCAATGATGGCGCGCGCAGTTTCGGCCCGCGAGGTGGCGCTCAACTCCGCAGCGGTAAACCAGCCGGCTTCTTTGAAAGCGTTCTTGATCTGATCTTCCGTTCCGATAAACATCAGGTTCGTCAAATCGGACGGCTTTGGCGGATTCTGCGCCAGCGTGCGAAACGGCTCTACCGCTACGAGTGCGGCCAGCGTCTCCGCCGGAGCGATCGCCCCTACCGTACTGGCCGGCGCGCTCGAATTCCAGTTCAGCTCTTTCGTCAGCTTGACGGTCAGCTCCACGCCCGGCTTGTAGTCGATCGAAGGATCTACATCTTTCAGAAACGCGCCTTTCGCCGCATTCAGCAGCGTGCCGAGTTGGCCGCTCAACTTGCCGAGGCCGGCATTCAGCAGCCCTGCATAGGTTTGCGACGCGATAATGCCGGTAATCAATCCCGATTGATCTACCGTCTCGCGCGCATTGTCGACCGAAACAAGCGTACAACTGAGATCCTGGGTATGCCCGCTGGCATCGGCAATTTTCGTGAACTCCAGCCGCAGCGTCGCGGCCTTTTCGCCGCCGGGATCGGTAGCAGGTTTGGCCGGAACTGCATCGGCCGTTTTCCCGCTGACCTGGACGCCCGCATTCAGCGCCGGAACTCCATTCACGAGCACCGGAACAATTACTACCGCCGTAACCACCGTGCCCGATGGCTTATCACTGCTTGCTTCGGAAGTAAGGCGCAATTCGAGTTCGGTTCCGACCGGCAGCGTGGCGGCGCGGAGCGGAGGGAGGAAGCACAGGAAAGCGACCGTCAGAAGCTTCGGAACGTGCGCGGAAAGCATTGTAGCCTCTCTAGTTATAATCGAATCGTGTTTCGCGTGTCCCTCTTGAGCCTGGCCGCGTGGCTGGTGCTCGCAGCCTGTAGCAACAATATGAAAAGCCGCGACAAGGTGCAGCAGGCCATTCTAAGCCGCCTCCAGGAACACTCCGGATTGGACTTGAAGAATTTGGACGTCAACACCACCGCCGTCACGTTTGATAAAAATATGGCCTATGCGACGGTTTTTTTTCATCCCAAAGGCGATCCCAAGCTCGACGGTGGCATGACTATGAAATACACCCTGACTAATAAGGATGGCAAGTGGGTGGTGGTGAACGTCGCCGATTCACAAGGACATGGAATTAATGGGCGCCCGCGCGGCGGCGGCACGGACCTGCCGCCCGGTCATCCGCCGCTCGATTCCGGAAATCCATCTTCTTCTCCAGCGCCGGCCCGATGAGGAAATTGCAGAGTCAATAAGCATGAAAACAGTTGCTGTTCTTGGAGGTGGACCGGCCGGTGCGTCAGCGGCGGAACGTCTCGCGCGTGCCGGATTGAGCACCATCATCCTCGATGAAAAGCTGGCTTGGGAAAAGCCGTGCGGTGGCGGCATCACGTACAAAGCCTATTCCCAATATCCTTATTTGATCGAAAACGAGACGCCCAAGAAGCTGGTTACCGACACCCGGCTGGCGGCGCCCAAGTCCGGCGGATTCAAGCTGACCCTTACACGGCCGCTGGTGATCTATTCCCGCTTCGATTTGAACAGCATGCTGCTGCACCGCGCCGAAGCGGCCGGCGCTCAAATCGAAAAGGAGCGCGTGCTCGGTCTCGAACGCTCATCCAATGGCTGGCGCATCCGCACCCGCTCCGGCAGCCTGAACGCCGATTATTGCGTCATCGCGACCGGCGCTCGCAATCCGCTGCGCGATGTCGGCACGCAATATACCGCGCAGGACACCATGTACGCCCTCGGCTATTTCGTGCCGACCGACCAGGAGCACATCGATATTCAGTTCTTGCCGAACCTCGAAGGCTATATCTGGGTGTTTCCGCGCGCCGGTCACCTTTCGATCGGCATCTGCGGCAAGAGCGAATCGGCTCAATGTCTCCGCGCTCGTTTGGAGCGCTACATGGACGAAAGAGGATACTCCCGTAAGGAAGCCAAATTTTACGGGCATATGCTGCCGTCGCTCGAATCGCGCGGCTGGCGCAATAACCGCCTGGCGGGCGACGGCTGGATCGCGGTAGGTGACGCGGGCGGTCTTGTCGATCCGGTCACCGGCGAAGGCCTTTATTACGCGATTCGCTCCGGCGATCTGGCGAGCCAGATTCTGATTCAGGATGAGCAGCCCGCCTCAAACGCCGAAACCTACCGGCAGCTCATCACCCGCGACTTCGGTCTGGATTTGACCTACGGTGCCAATCTCGCCAAACGGCTTTTCTGCGGCGCGATCTTCTTCGGCGCGGTGCCCACGCGCATGATCGATTTCATGAAGCGCAGTCCGAAATTCT
>JAICIH010000496.1 GCA_025924475.1 Bryobacteraceae bacterium | reverse complement strand
CCGCCGAAGGTCACGCGCCCACGCTGCTCGGAGGCGGCCATGCTGAAGACAAGCAGCAACGCTGCGGCGCAGAGGCGGCTAATTCTCGGAAGGCTTTTCGACGGCATCGATCGTCAGCATTTCGACCGGACCTTTTTGCGAATCGAGTTTCAGCCCGAGTTGTTCTTCGATGGCTGTAAAGATGGACGGGCCGTTCGGGTCTGCAGGCGGCGGCCGGAGTCCGTCGGGTCCGGGCCCTCCTGGCCCGCCGAAGCCACCTGGTTGATTCTGATCGGGAGTCCATTCCAGCTTGAAATCGTAGTCTCCGGTCAAGCCGGTTTGGTCGATCACTGGACGGCCTACGTTTTGGGCCAGGATTTGCGTGAGAAATTTCATGGATACTTTTCGACCGGTCAGATGGCCTGGGCCACTGCTGCGCGCGCCTTGAAATGGGCTTCCACCATCCTCTTTCCATTCCTGCAGTTTGGGACCGTTCTTCGCAATTTTCAGCGCGTAGATGGGGAGCTCTTTCGTGGTATGTCCGATTTTGAGTCGGAAGCGGTCGGCGAGTAGCTCTTGTATCCGCATTCGCTGGCGTTGCGCGAATTTTTCGCGCTGCTCGTCGGTGGTGATTTTGTGAGGATCGTCAGCTTCGGAGGCTGCATCGGGCTTTGCGTTGACGTCGTATGTGGCAGTGGCCACCCAGGTTGGTCCGCCGGATATCTGAAACTGCCTCACGTCATAGGCCAACCCAATCAGTGACTTCAACGTTTGATTCTTTGCAACAAATCTTCCTCCTGGCGCGAATCGAATCATCGAGCCGCGCTCGGCCGGATCGCTCGGCTTGATGGAGGCGACTTCAAACTTGAGTGGAGGTTCGGCAGCGGACGATGTTTGCGCCCGAAGCGCAGGGGCGTACAGCAACCCGATAGCGAACGGTACAGCCAGCGCCAAAGCGCCCGCGCTTGCCAGCAGCAGCTTTCCGGCGAGCGTCAATTCGCGGCCGATGCGCCGCATCATGATCGCTTCGATGCGCCGCTTGAGATCGGCGCCTGTTACACCAGCGGCGCAGGCCAGCGGAGATTCCAGGTAGTGTTTACAAACGGTCAAAATGCCTTCGGCGTAAACCTGCGGATCGCGGCCGGATTGCAGAACTTCTTCGTCGCAGGCGCGCTCGCGCTCGGCTACTAAACGCGCGCCTAACCACCAGACCAGCGGATGAAACCAGAAGATCGCTTCGACCAACATATGAATGGCGGCGGCGAGATTGTCGCGCCGGCGCACATGGCAGAGTTCGTGCGCGAAGATGGCTTCCAGTTGCGCTGAAGTCAATCGTTCGGTGATGCCCGCGGGCAGCAGCAGCACCGGACGGCGAATTCCGAAAACGCCAGGTTCCAGCAGCGCGGGCGTGGAGAGAATTTGCATCTTGCCATGCATTTCGAGCGGCGATGCGGAGCGACGCGCGCTTCGCAGGACGCGCGAGCGTAGGAACCAGCGGAAAAGAACGGCGGCGAAACCCAGCGCCCATATGGCAAGCAGCACTTCCGGAAGCAGACTCGCATGATGAATGGGTGGTAAGGGCGCGTGCACGGCCGGCACGCTGACCTGTTCTATCGCGTACGAAAGCTGCAACTGCTGCGGCCCCACTGGGGCAACCCGCCATTCGATACGGCTGCCGATGGCCACGAACAATGAGAAAGGAATCAGGAACTTGACCGATGCGGTGAGCCATAGGCAATAGCGCGCGCGGGCCCGGCTCTTGCGGAACGCCAGCGTCAATAATCCGGCCGCGGCCGCAAACAGAGTCGATTGCCAAAGGTGATCGAATAAGGGGATCATTCCGGCTTTTCCTTTCTCGCCATCCGGCGAAGCGTTTTCTCCGCTTCCTCGACGTCATTGAGGGTCAGTTTGCCGGATTCGATCAGATGCGCCATTACCGGCTGGGTCCTGCCGCCAAACAGGCCCAGCAAATCGTCAATGAGCCGCCGTTGCGCCGCGTTGCGGGAAACGACGGCTTCGAAGATATGCGCGTTACTGATCTTTTTGGCGCGGCGTACGGCCTTTTTGCCTTCGAGGCGGTAAACGGTGGTCTGAACCGTTGTGTAGGCCGGCCTGTCCCGCTCGGGGAAGGCTTCCTGAATCTCGCGAATGGAAGAAGCGCCGCGGCTCCATAGCGCCTCCATAATTTGCATTTCTAATTTGCTCAATCGGGGTAACGGCATTCCGTCCTACTATATGTGTCTGTGATTCTACTATGTGCGTATGACGGAGGCAAGTGCATTTCGATAGCATGGGATAATCAGGCAGGCGGAAAAGAGTTTGTTTACTCCCGAGAACCCTCGCGCGAGCCGAGTGGAAGCGGTGGTCCAGTCCGCCTGGGTCCGCCGCCTCACGGTTCTTTCGGTTGAGCAACTGGCGATTGCGGTGGCGCTGATCTTTGGCGGCGGCATTCTCATGCTGCTATTGGGGACGCAGATTCTCAATTGGTACTGGCTGGTGCTGTTGGGGATTGCCGGGCTGGGAATCGCGGCGTGGCGGGTGCGCGCTCGGGTGTTCGGACGGTACCGGGTCGCGCAATTGCTGGATCGAACGCTCGGATTGCACGATTCGCTTTCGAGCGCCTGGTTTCTGCGCTCGCAGCCGCAGGCGGAATCCGCGCCGCCGGTACAGTTCCAGCTTGCATATGCCGAACGGCTGGCGGCGACGGTGTATCCGGCCAGTGCTTTTCCGATCACGCGCGGTAAGACCTGGATTTTGGCGGGCGGCCTGGCGGCCATCGCTTTTGGTTTATTTGCGGTTCGCTATCTGGTGACGCATAGCCTGAGCCTGGAACATTCGCTGGTGCCGCTGTATCATGGCGCGACGTATGCGCGCCGGGAACCCGCGCCGCCGCTGCCGAATCGTTCGCCCGATAATCCGAGCGGATCGGAGCGGCCGCAGACGGATGCATTGCCTGCCGGGAATGCGCCCAAAAGCGAGCGGCCGGACGATGCGGGCGCGACGGAGGTGAAAGGCGGCGTGACTACTCCCGAACAGACGCAGCCGCAATCGCAGTTGAAAGCGGATAACGGCAAATCGGACGGCAACCCGAGCGATCAGCCGGGCACGCCGCAATCGAGTCAGGATCGCGATCAGGGGACACAGCAGGGCGCGGCGACGAAGGATCAGCAGACCGGCCAGCAGCAGAGCCAGTCCGGGTTAATGGACAAGATGAAAGACGCATTTTCCAGCCTGATGGCGAAGATGCGCGAGAACTCCAATACGCAGAAGTCGCAGCAGGCCAGCCAGCGCACGAGCGAAGGCCAGCAAGCTTCAGAGAAGAACGCGGGTAAGAACGATCCGAACGGCGATTCGCAGAAGAACGCCGGCAACCAGCAGGCGAATCAGGATCAATCCGCCGACGGGCAGCCGCAAGGGCAGACTACGGAGAAAACGCAGTCGGCGCAGGGGCGGAACTCGAATCAGCCGAGCGATAAGGAAGGCGCCGATTCGCAGTCGGGCGTGGGACGTCAGGATGGCGATAAAGCGGCGCGCGAGTCGGAGCAGCTTAAGGCGATGGGCAAGCTAGCGGAGATTATCGGTAAGCGTTCGGCCAACGTGACGGGCGATATGGTGGTGGAAAATCCGTCGGGGAAGCAAGGGCTCAGGACGGAGTACTCGCGGCGTTCGGGGCAGCACGCGGATTTGGGT
>JAICIH010000495.1 GCA_025924475.1 Bryobacteraceae bacterium | reverse complement strand
GAGCCATTGGGAGAGTCTGGAGTCTCTTGCCGCAGCTGGCTTTAAGGTGAATCCGCACCGCAAAAAGTGCGCCGATCTCGAGGAGTTGCTTGCCTTCATCCGCGACTGGGACACCAAGCGCGACTCCCTTCCCTACGAGACCGACGGAGTCGTCGCGAAAATCGATTCCGTCGCCCAGCAGCAAAAGCTCGGCTGGACCGCCAAAGCCCCGCGCTGGGCCATCGCCTTTAAGTACGCCGCCCGTCAGGCAAGCACACTCCTCGAAAACATTGAAGTGCAAGTCGGCCGGACCGGCGCGCTGACACCGGTCGCTCATCTGAAGCCAGTGGCCCTTGCCGGCGTAACCGTCTCTCGTGCCACTCTTCATAACGAAGACGAGATCGCACGCCTCGGCGTCGAAATCGGCGATACGGTGCTGGTCGAACGAAGCGGCGACGTGATTCCGAAAATCGTGCGTGTGGTCGAGCAAGGGGCCAAACGCGCGCCGTTCCGCGTTCCGAAAGCTTGTCCGGTCTGTCACGGCCATGTAGTGCGCGAGCCGGGCGAAGCCGCCAGCCGCTGCGTGAATACCAACTGTCCGGCGCGCCTGCGCGAATCCGTGCTGCATTTCTCTTCCCGCGGTGTCATGGACATCGACGGTATGGGCGACGCACTCGTTGATCAGCTCCTCGACAGAAAAATAGTCCGCACCGTCGCCGATCTCTACAAACTGACCGCCGAGCAATTGGAAGGCCTCGATCGGATGGGCGCCAAGTCCGCCGCCAAAGTTATCCAAAACATCGACGCCTCGCGCAAGCAGCCTCTCGCGCGCGTATTAAACGGTCTGGGCATTCCGTTCGTGGGAGAAAGGACGGCGCAGTTTCTCGCCAACCACTTCGGCGATCTCGATGAAATTGCCAACGCGGCTCCCGAGGTGCTGCAGGAAGTAAATGAAATCGGGCCCAAGGTGTCGGATTCCATCTGTCAGTTTTTCGCCGAGCCGCGCAATCGCGAACTGCTCGAACAACTGCGCGCCGCCGGTCTGCAGTTCAAAGGTCCGAAGCAGGTGGAAAAGAAAGGCGCCCTTAGTGGATTGACCTTTGTGCTTACAGGCACGCTGCCTACACTCACCCGCGAACAGGCGAAAGAGCGCATCGAAGAAGCGGGCGGCAAAGTGGCAGGCTCGGTAAGCAGTAAAACGAGTTTTGTAGTAGCGGGCGAAGACGCCGGATCGAAGCTCGACAAAGCGCGCAAACTGGATATCCCGATCCTCGACGAAGACGGTTTATTGACGAAGCTGGGGGCGCACTGAGGTCTTTTTTTCACAACCTGACTGTGGCTCTGCTCGGTTGGGGTCCGCAAGGGCTGCTGTTGTTAGGTTTTCTCGATTCCGCCGGGATTCCTATCGTCGGAGGCGTAGACGCCCTGCTAGTAGCCATCGCCGCCGAGGAACCGGAAAAAGCCTACTGGGCGGCATGTCTGGCGACGCTCGGCTCGCTCGCCGGAAGTCTGCTGCTGTTCTGGATCGCGCGCAAAGGCGGCGAAGTGCTGCTGATGAAACACGTGACAAGCCGCACCGGCGCGCGCCTCCACCTCTGGTTCCAGCGCTACGGCCTGATTACGGTGTTCATTCCGGCCATCTCCCCATTTCCACTGCCGATGAAGATTCCGGTGTTTTGCGCCGGTGCGCTCCAGGTGCGCGCAGCATATTTCACGATGGTGGTGCTAACAGCCCGAGCGATCCGCTACGGCGCGCTAGCCTATCTCGGCCGCCGCTACGGCCACCAGGCATTTACCTATATAAAGGCCCATGGCTGGCAGGTCGGGCTACTGGCCCTGACGATCGCGATCGCCGCCGCGGCGGCCCTTCGATTGTTCCAGCGCCACGAAGCGGCGCTAGGCAAGCCGGAATGAGACCGAGCCTATTTTGCCGGCCCTTTGTTTATCCAGAGCAGATTGGCCGCTATCGAGAGAATGCACGTATCAACGTGCCGTAAATGAGCTTGCTTTCATGGCTCACCTCGAATCAACGCTTCCCTGCGCTGCCCGCTCCAGGAGATAACCCTACTACTCTCCGGCATGTCTTTCGCAGAACGCGCGGCAAAGAACTGCACGGGCTGAGTCGCGATCCCCCGCCAGTTACCCGAGCAAGGCTACGCACAATATCAGCTTTTGCCAGCACCGTCAGTTTATGGACCCGAGCATAGGATGGGACGTTAAGCCCAGCAGCACGCCAATCCTTGATCGCAAGATCGTAATCGGAATGCCTCAGTTGCGATGTGATCGGCGCCGCAATGAAGTCATCATCGCCCGTATCGAGCAAGACCAATGCAGGGCGGATCTTGGCTCCCGCCGTCTGGTGAAAGCGCCATGCCAAATCGAAATTCGACGGCTCCCACACAACTACAACGCGAAGTCGTTCCCCAGCCGGAATCTCGCTTGCAACATCGGGCGGAAGCGCAATCTGGCCTCCCGGGACGACGGTGCTTTCAAATTCGACAGCCTTCATGGAGGTATGTACCCCCGTGTTCATGATGCCATACGCCACGCGTGACCGGTCTCGCCATAGGCAGGGCCACATATTCGCGGACATCGGATAATGGATCCGCACAAATGTTGAATCCGGCTTTGCGCGGCGAACTGATTGCAATGCGCGCCGAAGACCTACGAGTTCGGCAAGAACTGGTTGAATCCGGTGAGCTGGGAGGCAGCTACGTTCCGCGAATGGAAGCCGTGCACATCAAGAATGCAGAACGGCTTAACGAGATCATCGACGAATACGGCTGGCCGGATGAGCAAACAGTCGACGAGGACGGGGCCAAAGCCGCATGGTTGATTGTTCAACATGCAATCGGATTCCCAGAGCTTCAGCGAAACTGCCTTCACTTGTTACGACGCGCTGCCGACGAAGAGCGCATCCCCGGCTGGCAGCTCGCTTATCTGGAGGACCGGATAGCCATGCATGAGAACCGCCCTCAGCAATACGG
The DNA here is from genome assembly GCA_025924475.1 of Bryobacteraceae bacterium. GTDB lineage: Bacteria > Acidobacteriota > Terriglobia > Bryobacterales > Bryobacteraceae > Bog-105. The sequence goes on along the minus strand of JAICIH010000495.1, from coordinate 736 downwards.
GACGCAGTGGCTGGATGATCCTGTAGATGGTCGAATTCGCCCGTGGAAACTCGCCGATCCTGAACGAGTGAACGAGCTTCGTGCGGAAGCCGGTTTACCGCCGATGCCTCCTATTCCCGAACGTGGCCCGGAATTGTCACCCGAACAGCAGCACGCGATCCTTGAGAATCAGCGCTGGTGGGAGGATTGGTTGGTCAGCAGGGGATGGTGAGGATAGCTCCAGCTATGTTTAGCGATAGGGCCAGAGGCGTCTTAGTTATGCCTTTGCGGGGGCTTATCGTCACCTTGTTCGTCCAGCGAAAATCGTTCCAACCAGCGCGGGACTCTCCTATACGAGAGGGCACGTTTCTCGTGGCGATGACGAAATGTCTGCCAAACAGAGTAAATAGAGACGACAATCAGAAATGACCAGAATGCGGCTATCCAGATACTATTGACAATGGAATGACGTGTGCCAAAACCAATTGAAACCAGCAAGAAGGTCCAGCAAAGAATGACCGGAATCCATTTTCGGTTCATGCAAGTATCAACCTAACCGACCGTTCCATTCTCGCACGCAATTTGAGACCTCTGCCATGTACTACTACATCTCAAATTCTTTGCTGCTTGCGACGATGTCCTGCCCGCCTGACAAACAAACTTCGCAAGTCGTTGATCTTGAAACTGAGCCGCGACCGCGAGGGAGCGGTAACGCTCGCCCCTGTTTGGTTGCGGCGCAAGCTGCCATGTGGGGCAG
>JAICIH010000494.1 GCA_025924475.1 Bryobacteraceae bacterium | reverse complement strand
TCCCACACCCGCTCAATAACTCCTTCATGTTGTACCACAACCCCGCCGCCCCACGTCATTCGCAGATCTATCCCCACCCCGCGGCCGCTCCGGGGCGGGGGGCGTCCGAGCGACTCCAGCGTGTTCTCGGGCATTTCCGTATTCGCTGTTCGATGACAGATCATCCGCGCCGGCCCACGACTCAGAATGCCGGCGAGCGTCGTGGAAACCAAAATTGCCGAAAGAAAAACGAGACGAAAAATGCGGGCAGCCGGTTGGCTCATCGCTAGAAGCTTAACTGCTTTAAAGCGATCGCCGCGGCGTATTCGATGGCTTTTTACAATATCTTTACTAGTAAGCTGTCCCAGCGATTTCGATATATCGGAAAGGCGTTAGCCGCTTACTTACGTGCGCGGTTCTTTTTTTAATCGAGGGTAGGCGTCGAGACGAGTCTCGACGCGGCACGCATGAGTGCGTGCGCCACGAGGCTGCATTTGACCGGTATTCTTTTGACTAGACGCTCACTACAATCTGTCCTGACTCATCCACGCGCACCGCGTAAGTCCGCAATCCGCAATCTCCCATCAGCGCATCGCCCGAGCGCAAATCGAATTTCCAGGAATGCAGCGGGCAAATCAGCATCGTCCCGCCTAACAGCCCATCGGCCAGCGGCCCGCGCTTGTGCGGGCACTCCGCCTGCACGGCAAATAGCTGCCCGCTTCTCGTCCGGAAAACCGCTACGCGCTCGTCGCCTACCACGAACGTGCGGCCTTCTCCCAGCGGAATTTCGTCCACCGGCCCTACCATTATTTCTGTTGTTGTGTCTGTCATTGGATCACCGGAAGCAGCGAAGCGAATTGATTGGGTGTTGCCGGAAGGAACGCCTCCTTCCAGGGATCGCGATACGCCGCGGAAGCTTTTAGTAACTCTTCATCCAGCCGCGCGGCAATACCTTCGCTATCCTCGACCACTACGGCCCGAATCTTCTCGATTCCTATGCGCTGCACGAAGCCATAAGTTCGCTCGAGATATTTGGCGTTCTCGCGATAGTACTGAATAAATCGCCCGATGTATTGAATGACTGCTTCGTGGCTATCGACAACGCACAATAGGTCGCCTTTGCGCACGTGCGCGCCGGCAGCGCCGCCCACATAAATTTCCCACTTGCCGCCTTCCACTGCCACCGCGCCGGCATCCTTCACCATCGCTTCCGAACAGTTGCGCGGGCATCCGGCCGTGGCAAGTTTCAACTTAGCGGGACTATCCAATCCTTGTAACTCGCGTTCTATCTTGATCGCCAACGACGTGCTATCGCCCACGCCAAAGCGGCAGAATTCCGTACCTACGCAACTCTTGCAGGTCCGGTAGCGCTTGGCATACGCGTACCCCGACGGCATGTCAAGATCGCGCCACATCTTCGGCAGATCCTCTTTCTTCACGCCCAGCAGATCGATTCGCTGCCCGCCGGTAAGTTTCACCATGGGTACCTGATATTTTTCGGCGGTGTCGGCGATGCGCCGTAACTGCGCGGGGCTCGTTACGCCGCCCGGTATCTGCGGTATCACGGAGAATGTCCCATCCTTTTGGATATTGGCGTGTACGCGATCGTTGATGAAGCGGGCATCGCGCTGGTCCTCATATTCGCCGGGCCAGATGGTGTTGAGCAGCGAAGCCAGCCCCGGCTTGCTCGCGGCGTCTTCGATTCCGCCGGCCAACGCTTCGAAGACCGCAGAGACCGACTTGAGATTCTGCTCTCGGCAGGCGCGAATCAGCTCCGGCTTGGTCAGCGGCACGCCCGGCACGTAGTAATGTACTGACGGATCTTCTTCCACCTCGCCGCCGCATGCCCATTCGACCAGTTCTGTAATTGCACTCTTACAGGAGCCGCAGCCGGTTCCCGCGCGCGTTGCGTCCATCACCGCCTTGGGACTGCGCTTGCCGCTTTTTACGCAACCGACAATCGCGCCTTTGCTGACGCCATTGCAGTTACAAATCTGCGCATCCGCGGCCATGTCTTCCAACGAGAGTTTCTTGGCGGGCGCACCAATATCGAATAAGAGCGCCAGCCGGTCTTCGGGCAGAGGGGTGCCGCGATCGAACGCCTGCATCAGGTACGCCGCCTTGCCGATGTCGCCCAGCAGGATGCCTCCAGTAAGCCGCCCGTCGCGAATGATCAGCTTCTTGTAAGTTCCTTTTTTCGGCTCGGTAAATTGCACGATTTCATCGCGCTCGTCCTGAGGCTCCGGCACGCCGAGCGAGGCCATTTCGATGCCCATCACCTTCAGCTTGGTGGCGATCTTTGAGCCGTGATACTCCGCGCCGGGATTGCGTCCGGTAATCTGATCGGCCAGGACTTTCGCCTGCTCCCAAAGCGGAGATACCAGGCCATACACGCGCCCGTCATGCTGCGCGCATTCACCGACCGCGTAGACATCCGGGTCGTCCACCGAGCGCATATGATCGTCCACCACGATCGCGCGCTCCACCTTCAGGCCACAGCGCTTCGCAATTTCCGCGTTGGGAGTAATGCCGGTGGCGATGACAACCATATCGTAAGCCAACGTTGTGCCGTCATCGAAAGCGAGGCCGGTGACCCGATCCTCGCCGAGCACTGCTGTTGTGTTCCTGGAAAGATGTATGCCGATGCCGAGCTTCTCGATGCTCGCCTTCAGAATCGCTCCGGCCGGCGCATCGAGTTGTTGACCCATCAGGTGCGGCCCCAGGTGAATCACGTCCACCGCCACGCCGAAGTTTTGTAAACCGCGCGCCGCTTCCAGCCCTAACAGTCCGCCGCCGATCACTGCCGCGCGGCCTCGTTCCCGCGCATACTCGGCAATTTCGCGGCAGTCTTCCAGCGTGCGGAATACGAACAGACCCGGCTTATACTGCCGGTTCTCGAGCGTAAGCCCCGAGATTGGTGGAATGTGCGATCGGCTCCCCGTCGCGACGATTAGCTTGTCGTACGCTTCGATCGTGCCATCACATCCTAAAACGCACTTGGACTTTCGCAGAATCGAATCCGCCTGCACGCCGGCGTGCAGTGTGATGCCGTTTTCGCGGTACCAATCGAGCGGATTAAGATAAATCTCGCTCTCGCTCTGGCTTCCGTTCAAGACGTTCGAAAGCAGAATGCGGTTGTAGTTGCCATACGGCTCGTCGCCGAACATGCAGATCTCGAACTGCTCTGCGCCGCCGCGCGCCAGGATTTCCTCGACCGCGCGGGCGCCCGCCATGCCATTACCGATAACCACCAGATTTTGTTTCTGCATAGTTTTTAAAACTCTTCCTTTTCGATCCGCACTGCGCAGACTTTGAATTCCGGCATGCGCGAAGTGGGATCGAGCGCCGGATTGGTCAACAGATTGGCCCGCTCTCCTCCCGCGAAATGAAAAGGAACGAAGAGCGTATCGAGCCGGATCGCCGCAGTAAGCTGTGCCGCCATAGTGGCGCTTCCGCGTCTTGTCGTGAGGCGCACCCGGTCTCCGTTGGAGATTTGATAGGCGCTCGCCATCGCCGGATGAATTTCGACGAAAGCGCGCGGCGCCAGCGCCATGAGCTTTGGAACACGACGCGTCTGCGTTCCGGATTGATACTGCGCCATCACACGGCCGGTGGTGAGATACAGCGGAAATTCGCGATCCGGCTGCTCGCATGCACCGCGATATTCCACGGCGTGAAAGCGCGCGCGCCCGTCCGCCGTGGCAAAGCCATCGAGAAATAAGCGCGG
>JAICIH010000493.1 GCA_025924475.1 Bryobacteraceae bacterium | reverse complement strand
TTCCGTTGGAGGAATGCGGCAGGCTTAGAGCCGCGCTGGAGAAGGCTATGATTCTTGCCCAAACGCTGCCGCAGGATTCAGATCGATTGGACGTCCTCGCTATGGCGCAGCAGGAACTCTTTCGGCGCTGCGGCACTTAGTTAGCCGGTCATTCGTAGCGCAAAACAACAATTGGATCGACGCGCACCGCGCGCCGCGCAGGAATCCAGATTGCGGCGGTGCAAGCCAGAACCAACACGCCACAGACGGTGACCAATGTTGCGAAATCGTAGATCGAGGTATCGAACAGGAAAGAGCTCAGAAGCCGGCTGAATGCTACTCCTGTAAACAATCCAATAGCCACACCGAAAGCAATCAGCTTGCCGCCGTACAGTAGGAACAGCCGATAGACATCGCCCCGGCCCGCGCCCACAGCCATTCGCAATCCGATCTCGGTGGTTCTCTCGGTCACGCTGCCCGAAATCACGCCGTAAACGCCAACTGCCGCCAAGAAAAGTGCGACACCCGCAAAGATCTCCATCATCGTTGTGTGCAGGCGCCTGAGAGCAGTCGATTCGGCAAGCACGCTCGCCATACTTCGCACAGCATAGAGCGGCTGCGTAGGATCGAGCTCAGCCGCGATTTTGCGAATCGTTGCCACGGTCGCGTTGGAATTGCCGGCAAGCCGCACCACAATGTTCATGTGAACGCGATTCTGATAACCGTGTCCCTGCGCAACCGGCGGCTGCTGCTGATAAGGCACGAATAGTTCCGGGTCCGGTTTTCTTTCCAGAGCATCCTGACGGACGTCCGCTACGATACCGACCACCTCCCGAACTCGGCCGCCCGCTTCTTCGTCCGTAACGATTCGCTTGCCGATTGCATCTTCGCCCGGCCAGTACCGCGCGGCGAATGCGCGATTCACCATGGCGACCCATGGTGCCGTAAGGCTGTCGCTGCGTGTAAATGTACGGCCTGCCAGCAGCGGAATACGAAGCGTTCCAAAGTAGTCGCCGGATACAGCAGTAAAGTCCGCCGTCTGTGCGCTCTGTTCCCCAGGCATTCGAAAGATGCGCTCGCGCCGCCCGGTGTTATAACCCATTTCGGGCAGCCAACTGACTAAACCTGTGGATAGGACACCCGGCAAAGCGTTCGTTCGTTCCAGCAACCGGTCATAGAAGCCGCCTGTAGCCTCATGTATATGAACTCCGTCCGGCCGCGCCAGAAGGTAGCGGGGGCCTGAAAGGAACGCCTGCATGGTAAGGACTTGGTCGCTTCGGAAGCCTGGGTCCACGCTGAGAACGCGTAGAAAGCTGCGAATCATGAGTCCGGCTCCAAGCAGGAGCACTAAGGTGAGTGCTATCTGGATCGTTGCAAACGAGCTTCTGAACCAGATACGCTCATGGCCTAACGACGCTCGCCTTATAAAGCTGCTCCGGTCCAGGTTTGTGCCGATCAAAGCGGGAAGGATTGCCAGCAGTGCGCCGCTGGCGAGTGACATGGCAAGGCAAAAGAAGAGTACCGCCGCATTCACGTGAATGGAATGAAGCAGAGGAAAGTCGCTCGGTGCGAGAGCAACAAACAAATGAATTCCCCAGCCGGTCAGCAGCAACCCGAACGCGCCTCCGAGAAGCCCGATCACAATACCCTCGTTCACAAGCTGTAAAATCAATCTCCCGCGCGTGGCCCCGAGAGATGCGCGAACCGAAATCTCCCTGGCGCGCGCGGACAGGCGGCTCAGAAATAAGTTTGCGACGTTAGCGCAGGCAATCAGCAAGACCAGCACAACCGCTCCCCAGAGCGGATACAGGATTCCTTTCCAACTGCCAAATTGAGCTTCCTGAACCGTCTGGACTTTGGCTCCCCAATCTTTGTTGGTGTCGGAGTGCGCCCGCGCGATGCGGCGCGCCAGGGCATTCATCTCGGCTTGCGCGGACGCCGGCGTCTCTCCCGGCTTGAGCTTCCCGACCGCAATCAGCCATACCCGAAACGAACGGTCTTCCGAGTGCGCGTCCGGAGCCGCGATGGGAATCCAGATATCGGTAGCCCGGTCGAACAAATGAAAATCGCGTGGCAGGACTCCCACGATGGTATGGACCTGCTGATTGATCACGATCTTTTGTCCGGCCGCAGAAAGACCGCCGGCATACCGCCATTGCCAGAGGCCATAGCCAATGAGAACGGGCGCGTTCGCGCTGGTTTCGTCCGACGCCGCAAAGAGCCGTCCCAGGTTCGGCTGAACGCCGAGAAGCCGGAAGAGGCCGGGAGTTGCGTATTGAATATTCGCTCTTTCGGGTAAGCCGGAACCGGTTATGGTCACAGGCGATCCTGGAGCAACCAACTCCAGTCCTTCAAATACCCGAGCGCTTTCTTTCCAGTCGCGGAACGTCCCTGGCGCCACCGGCGTTCGCTCGATTCCTTTCGCCGGATTCGATTCCCAGACGACCACCAGGCGATTCGAATCCCGGAAAGCGGGCGGAGCCAGCATCACCGTGTAAATCACGCTGAAGATTGTCGTATTCGCCGCAATGGCTACGCCGAGGGAAACAATCGCCAGGATGGCCAATCCAGGAACAGCGCGAAGCAGCCGAAAAGTAAACCGGATATCTTGCCACGCCGCGGTCATTTCGATGCTGCCCATGCACGCGACGGTCCGCCGCCGATCCTTGAAAAATGGACTCCTTGCCTAGGCAGTTGTCCGGTCGCGGGACTCTACTGTTCGGAAACTCAGACGCTTTTTACGTCGGTCATCTTCAGCACGTAAGCCTGCCGCGCTGGAAGCTTGGAACGAAGCGCTTCCGGAACAGTGATCAGCAAATTATTGCCGTGCCCGCTCCAGCGCAGCGCCTCGCCAGTCTCCAGGAGCGTAATTCGCGACCCGTTTTGAGCCGCAATGTTGCGCAATTCGATTTGGCCGTTCGGCCAGTGCGGAAGGATGGCGAAAACGGTATCGCCTTTCGCCGTGAAAAACGCTTCCACATGAGCGTTTCCGGAACTCGGATGATCCACCAGGCTCGTAATATCGTACGCGGCGCGGAATTCACTCTGCTCGAGCTTCGGCACGGTGCCGGAGCTCCATTGCGTGGGCCGTACCCAGGCGCTCGTACTATAAATGGCCTCGCCATTCGGTCGCAGCCAATCGCCGATTTGCGTCAGGCGCTCTTCCATGACGACCGGAATTCCGCCGTCGGCGCGCGGGCCGATATCGAGCAGCAGATTTCCGCCGCGGCTCACGATATCGATCAGCATCAGCAGAAGCTGGCGGTCGGTGTGATAGTCGGTAAGTCTTTCGTTGCGATTGTAGCCGTAGGAGTAGCCCATGCCGCGGCTCTCTTCCCAGGGATGCTTCGCCCCTTGCATTCCGGACGTATATTCGGTGGTGTAATAGCCGCCGTGCTTGTGGCGCGTGTCCTTGCCCCAGCGGTCGTCGACCACTACGCTATCGGCGACAGGCGATTCGTTAAAGAGCCAAGCAAGCAATTCCGGGGAACGCCATTCGGCGCTTGTCAGTTCCCATTCGCCGTCGGAGAAGATGATGGCCGGTTTCGCGTGATTCACCACGTCTTTGAATTGCGGCATCATATGCTCGGCCACATAGCGCGGTTTGTCCGAAAGCCATAACGGGTTGTACCACTCATAAAGCGAATAGTAGATGCCCATATGCAGACCTTTGGCGCGCCCGGCTTCCATGAGATCGAGCAGCAGGTCGCGCCGCGGTCCGATATCTA
>JAICIH010000492.1 GCA_025924475.1 Bryobacteraceae bacterium | reverse complement strand
CGATATTTCCAGTTTCACGATTCCACACGACGCCACCGATCCGGTCGGCTACACGGTCTCGGCGCATGGCATCAAAATCGCCGTGGCCACCGATCTCGGTTATGTCACTGATTCGCTGCGCGTCCACATGCGCGCCAGCGATCTGGTCATCCTCGAATCGAATCACGATCTCGAAATGCTGCGCGTGGGCCCGTACCCGTGGTCGGTGAAGCAGCGCGTAATGGGCCGCCGCGGCCACTTATCGAATGAAGTCGCCGCTGGATTCATTCAGAACGATCTCGATTCCCGCGTCTCCACGCTGATCCTGGGCCACATCAGCGAACACAACAACCACCCCGAGCTGGTTCGCCACTCCGCCCTGAAAGCCCTCCACGGCCGCACACTCTTCACCCGCCTGGTAGTAGCCGAACCCGGCATCCAATCCGAAGTCTTCGAATACTGAAAAAATTGGGGACTGACTGAAGCGCCGTTCAGCAAATAAAGAACCGCGCACGTAAGTAAGCGGCCAATGCAGGCGCGGCTGTCTGTTCCCAATTTTTTTCGTCAGTCACAATAGACGGAGAATGATCGCCCGCTACACGCGCTCAAAAATCGGCGCCATCTGGAGTGACCAACACAAATACGAATGCTGGCTGGAAGTCGAGCTCGCCGCCGCCGAAGCGCTCGCCGAATTAGGCGAAGTACCGAAAGACGCCGCCCGCAGCCTGCGCGAGAACGCCGCGTTCGATCTGCGCCGCATCCAGGAAATCGAAGCCGAAGTTCGTCACGATGTCATCGCCTTTACCACCGCAGTCGCCGAGACCATGCGCGCCAAAGGCGCTTCTGATGCCTCGCGCTGGCTGCACTACGGCCTCACCTCCAACGACGTGGTCGATACCGCGCAAGCGCTGCAGATAAAAGATGCCTCCGCCGTAATCGCTGCCGGCATCGACGATCTTCTGGCGGCCCTCCGCAAATTAGCTTTCGAGCATCGCGATACCGTGCAGATCGGACGTACCCACGGCATGCACGCCGAGCCCATCACCTTCGGCCTCAAAGCCGCTCTCTGGTGGGACGAATTTCGCCGTCATCAGACTCGTTTCCATTCCTCCGCCGAAGAAATGCGGGTCGGCAAAATTTCCGGCGCGGTCGGCACTTTCGCTCACATCGGCCCCGAAGCGGAAGAGAAAATCTGTGCCCGTCTCGGCCTCAAAGCGGCGCCGGTCACCTCACAAGTCCTCTCGCGCGACTTGCATGCTCATTACCTCGCCACGCTCGCCGGAATCGCCTCGAGCCTCGAAAAAATCGCGCTCGAAATCCGCCATCTGCAGCGCACCGAAATTCGCGAAGCCGAGGAACCGTTCGCCGCCGGACAGAAAGGCTCCTCCGCCATGCCGCACAAACGCAATCCCGTGACCGCAGAACAGATCTGCGGCTTGGCACGCGTCGTCCGGTCGAACGCACAAGCAGCCTTCGAAAATGTCGCTTTGTGGCATGAGCGCGACATCTCTCATTCCTCCGTCGAGCGCGTCATCCTGCCCGATTCCACGATTTTGATCGACTATCTGCTCGCCAAAACCACCTGGCTGATCTCCGGACTCGTAGTGGACGCCGATCGCATGCGCCGTAACCTAAACAATACAAAGGGCTTGATCTTCTCTGGCCAGCTTTTGCTCGACCTTGCCGCTGCCGGCATGCTGCGCGAAGACGCCTATCGTCTGGTGCAAATGCATGCCATGCAAGCCTGGCGCACCGATGGTGACTTTCGCCAATCTATTCAGGAAGATACGACGATCGCCCGGTTTCTGAGCGAAACCCAGCTCGCCCACACCTTTTCGCTCGACCGCCAGCTAAAAAACGTCCACGCAATTTTCGATCGGGTCTTCAAATAAGCAACTGAATCGCCATCCTTGAAATTGCGTATGGGTATTTTCCCGATTTTCGTATAAACTGTAGCTGCCTGAGGCAGAAGGCGCGCACATGCAAGGGACTATGCGGAAACCGCCCCGCCGGGAATTGGAACTGGCGCGGGTGCTTTTGGTGGATGACGATCTCGCTTCGCGCCTGGCTTTGCAGGCCGTTCTCGAAGCGGGCGGTTACTTCGTCGATTCCGCAGCCTCGGCCGCTGAAGCCGTGGGCAAGCTCGACGAGCGTCAATATGAGTTGGTCCTCAGCGATCTCCAAATGGAATCGCCCGAAGCCGGCTTGAAAGTCATCGCCCACGCCCGGCTCATGGAATACAAACCTGCCACCGCCATCCTGACGACGTATCGCACAACTCACACCGCCGATCATCCGCCATACTTGATCGAATCCGAGGACCTTCCCAAGCTGCTTGGTCAAGTGGCCGACCTGATCAGCCAGCGCGCCGCCCGCATCGTAGAGCGCCAGCTCAAGCAAGCTTGAATGAACCGAAGAGCCTTCCTGAAAACCTCAGTTGCTGTCCTTGCGCCCATCGACGGCTTCTCACAATCGGCGCCGGATTGGGGCGGCCCAGTCTTAGATACCCACCTCCATCTGCGTAAGGACCCTGACGCCTGTTTCACACACATGCAAGGCTGCGGCGTGACCAATGCCGTTCTCCTTACGCGTGCGACTAATGAAGAGCAGGCAAAGAAAGAGATGGCTAAACGGCCCGGAGTGTTTGTCCGGTCCGTTGCCGCCGATCCCGCTCAGCCTGGCGCCGACGAGACCATTCGAAAGGCGCTTCAGGACGGCGCTGTCAGTGTCGGCGAGCTGAAGTTTCATCTAGCGCTCGATTCGCCGGAGATGCGCCGCGTCTACGAGATCTGCGCGGAAATGAACGTGCCCGTCATGGTGCACATTCAAAACTTTCCGCATTTCCCTGGCGAACTCCCCTACAACACTGGATATCCGGAATTCTACAAAGTGCTCCGCGCCTATCCGAAGACGAAGTTTATTGGACACGCCGACTTTTTCTGGGCGAACATCAGCGCCGAGGTACCCACCGATCGCGGCTATCCCTCAGGCCCTGTGAAGCCGGGTGGGCTTACCGACAAATTTCTTTCGGATTATCCGAATCTGTATGCCGACATGTCCGCTAACTCCGGCAACAATGCGCTATCGCGCGACGAAAACTTCTCGCGCGAATTCATCGTGCGCCATCGCAACAAGCTCATCTTCGGAAGCGATTGCAGTTGCGCCGATGGAAAAGGCACGGGCATTTCCCAAGGCCGCAATCCGGAAGCCAGCAGGCTGGCTTCAAAATGCGTCGCTCGCGAGACGCTCGGATTACTGAAGCGGATTACCTCGCCGGAAATTTTCCGCCAGATCACCTGGGACAACGGCCGAAAACTCTTCAAAGTACAAACGTAGTAGAGCCGTGGGCATTGTTGGTGGGGAAGCCCTCGGCCTGCGCCGGGCGTTTCGCCTGGCTTCTGATGATGCCCTTGAGCCGCCTCAACCTAGCCGCGCACGCAACGGACTGTGAAAAAATTAGGGACTGACTGAAGCGCCGTTCCGCAAGGCAAAAGAACCGCGCACGTAAGTAAGCGGGCAAAGCAGGCGCGACTGTCGCTATTTTTTCACATTCTCGCAAGTATGCGGTCTATACAGGCTTAACGACTGAAGAAAATATGAACCGTGACTAATTGGCGGTCAACGAGAAACCATTCCCGTCTGCTCGCTCGGAAAGGCGAATGAACTTCTCCGAACCGTTCCAGGATGTGGTGGTACCAGTTCGCAAATGCCTCTGCGCGATCGACACTGGGCT
>JAICIH010000491.1 GCA_025924475.1 Bryobacteraceae bacterium | reverse complement strand
CAACTGGGTGCCGCTGCTTGGCGAGGAGGCTGATCGCGAGCGCGCCATTCGTGGCCGGCTTGCGATTGAAGCGCACCTTGCTGATAAGTTCGCCCACGTGCTCGACACCGGCCCGGATGCGCAAAAGAAAGAGCTGCTTCAATTTCTTACCGAATTTCCGCTGCGCCGCGCCGACGTCTACAATCTCGAAGCCGATTTACACACCGTCGCGCCGCCTCTTTATAATCGCATCGGCAACGATATCGAGCAGATTGCCTTCTTCGGCCAAAGCGCCGAGCGGCTTGCCCGTTCGCTGCGCCCGTTATTCGATTCCTCCGATCCCGAAATGCGCCGGCTGGCATCGCAAGCCGCTTTGCTTGTGCGTGACACCCGTTTCGCGGCTGTTAACCAGATCGCCGGACCGATGGGCCCCGACGTTCATCTTGTGATGGCGAAGTTGCAAACTGTCCCGGAAGGTGCCGAGGTCGCGCGCGCTTTAAAACCGGCGCCGCCGAAAACAGCGGTTGCGACTGTCTCTCCGGTTCACCTGAAGCCGACGGCTAAGCTCGATGAAGCATATTTCACGGATCACATCAAACCCATTCTCTGGAAAAAGGGAAGGGATGGCTATGCCTGCGCTGAATGCCATCAGTCGCATGCCATTTTTCAAGCTACGTATCAGACCGCGCTCCGCGTAGTGGACCCGCAGCACCCGGAAAACAGCTTGATTCTCCGCAAACCCACGTCGAATTCCGAATCCGAAGGTGTTCCTGGCGCGCTTGCCCACGGCGGCGGCGTGCGCTTTACGAAAGACTCGCCCGAGTACGCCACCATTCTTGCGTGGATCAAAGGCGCAAAAGAATAAATTTTCTGAGGTAGACCATGTACGTCTCGCGAATACTCCGTGTTGCAGTTGTTCTGCTTTTGCAGCTCTCTTTTGTGGCAATGACCAAGGTTGCCAGCTCGCAAACTCTTTACGGATCTCTCACCGGCAACGTTACAGATGCTTCCGGTGGGGCCATCCCGAACGCCAAAATTGAAATCCTAAATGTTGCCACCGGTGTATCCCGCCAAGTGACCACCGACGACAAGGGCAGCTACCTCGTAAGCGACCTGCAGCCCGGCACCTACCGCGTAACGATCTCCGCACCTGCCTTCCAAAGCCGTATTCAGGAAGGCCTTTTAGTAGACGTGAACACGGTCCGCCGCCTCGATGCCTCGCTGCAAGTTTCGCAGTTGACTGAGAGCGTCACCGTAGGCGCCCAGGCGGTAGCCCTGCAGACCGATCGCGCGGACATCAACAATCTCATCAGTTCGTCACAATTGTCCGATCTCCCTTTGATCAACTCGCAAGGCCGCAATTTCCAGGCGCTGTTCAAAGTGCTTCCCGGCTTCACGCCGCCTACGGAAGCGCACTCGGACGCGGGCAATCCGCAGCGTTCCATGGTCACCCAGGTGAATGGGATGCCTCAATCGAGCAACAATACACGGCTCGATGGCGCAACTATCAGTTACCCCTGGCTCCCGCGTTTGGTAGCGTATCTGCCACCCGTCGAAGCCATCGAAACCGTGAACGTCGTCAGCAGCAGCTTTGATGCCGAGCAGGGCATGGCCGGCGGCGCCGCCATGAACGTTGCCGTCAAGTCCGGGACCAATGCGTTTCATGGCGCCGCCTGGGAGTATCACACCAACAGCCGGCTGAGAGCGCGCAATTATTTTTACTGTCTCTATTCCTGCACAGGCGACCCCAACACACCTCCCAAGAACCTCAATAATCAATTCGGTGTCATGCTCGGCGGGCCCATCAAGAAAAACAAGTTGTTCTTTTTCTCCGATTGGGAGCGCACCACGCGCCGCCAGGCTGCTTCCGTTCTCCGCACCATTCCGACCTCTGCCTTGCGCGGCGGAGACTTCAACGGAACCGGCGCTGCCATCTACGATCCGGCCAGCAACAGCGACCCCACCAAACGCGCTCTGTTCCCGAACAATCTGATTCCCGTATCGAGAATCGATCCCGCTGCAGCCTATATGGCCAATCTGATTCCTCAGATAAACCAGACGGTATTTCCCAACAACTATCTGGCTGTGGGTACTTATCAGCTAACGCGCGACAACATCGACATGAAGATCAATTACGTGCCCACGGATACGATGCAGATTTTCGGTCGTTACAGCCTGTCGCCGACCGACATTTTCGATCCGCCGTCGCTTGGCCAGGCGGGCGGTGACGCGACCAACGGCGGCCAGCCAGGAACGGCTACCGGGCTCGTGCAAAGCGCAGCCATCGGAGGCACCTATACATTTAGTCCGCATGTGGTTCTGGACGCCGTTGTTGGATATACGCGCCTTCGCTTGGGAGCGCAGAACGTCGATATCGACAAGAATTACGGGCTAGACGTTCTTCACATTCCCGGCACAAATGGCCCCGATCCGCTGCAAGGTGGCTATCCGCGGTTTGCGTTTCCTAGCGGTGGCTTCTCGAACTTGGGCAACCCGAACGTTTCCAATCCGTTTCTTTTTCGAGATCCGCAGTACACCACCAGCGACAACGTGAGTTGGAATCGGGGCAACCACTCTCTGCGCTTCGGCTTCGATTTCACCAAGTACGACATCAACCATTTCCAACCGCAGGCCTCTTTCGGGCCGCGCGGTGGCTTCACGTTTACCGGCGGACTCACGTCGCTCAGTGGCGGGCCGGCAACCGGCATTTACAATCAATGGGCCGATTTCCTGCTCGGTCTTCCGGAGTCGATGGGCAAAGACCTGCAATATCTGAATCCGGCAACCGTCCGCATGCCGCAATATGGCATGTATTTCCGTGACGCATGGCATGTCAGCCGGAAACTCACAATCGACTACGGCCTGCGTTACGAATTTTACCCGGCTCCGCGCCGCGACCATTGGGCCGGCGAGCGTTATGACCCGAACACGGACAAGGTCTATCGCGGCGGCTTTGACGTCGGCGCAGGGCAAATCGCTCCCCGGCTTGGCATTGCATATCAATGGAACGATAAAACGGTAATCCGCGCCGGCGCGGGTATCAGCATAGACCCCAATTCCTTCCGCTACCTGCGCGACGCCTACCCGGCCACAATCTCGAACCAGATTTCCGGCGCAACCAGTTCTCTGGCTGCCGGCGATTTGCGGACCGGCCTGCCGCCGATTGTCGGTCCCGATCTCAACCAGGACGTATTCTCCATCCCCACAAACGTCGCCACGACGACTTTTCCGCAAGTATTTCATCGCGGCTACATCGAATCCTATAACTTCACCATTCAGCGGGATGCGGGCGCCGGATTCAATGTGCAGGCTGCCTATGTGGGTAGCCGCGCCATTCGCCAAACAGTGATTCAAAATATCAACGCGGCGGGTCCGGACGGCGGCAACAATGGACGAGCGCTACATCCCTCCTTCGGTCGCACCGCTGACGTACGGTACTTTACCCCATTCAATACCGCCTCCTACAACAGCATGCAATTGCAGGTTAATCGACGGGTAAAAGGCGCGATGATTGGCGTTTCCTACACGTTGTCCCGCGCCATCGACTATGCCGATGACCAGGATTCCGGCCTCACTTGGAACTGGGTTCCGATGCTATACCGCAATAAGGCTGTAGCGGGTTTCGATCGCACCCACAACTTCCAATTCTTCGGCGATTATGCCTTACCATTCGGCAAAGGCAAACGCTGGGCGCAGAGTGGATTGGCCGCGCGGCTGGCCGGCGGCTGGCAGTTGAAT
>JAICIH010000490.1 GCA_025924475.1 Bryobacteraceae bacterium | reverse complement strand
TGTGATTACGTTTCGTGTCGATCTGCCTACGACCACTTACGGGAAAGCGGAGCAGAAGCTACATTTTTTCCGTGGATTGATGGGACAACTCCGGCAAATTCCGGGCGTGCAATCGGCGGGCGCCGCTACCGCGCCTCCGCTCGGTGGACAATGGGGAAATTTCTTTACAGCTGAGGGCGCGCCGCCGCTTGGCCCGCACGATCAGAATCCGGTGGTTCTGCAGGTAGCCGTCACACCCGGATATTTTGACGCTATTGGAATGACTCTGCTGGAGGGCCGCGTTTTTGAAGAACGCGACAACGCGCTGAAAGTCGGCGCGGATGGATTAACCGCCGATCCGGCCAAAGGACCGCTGGTAGGTATCGTAAGCGAGACATTCGCGCGCCGGTACTGGCCTATTGAGAGTGCGGTAGGCAAGCGCATCCGGCACACGGGCGACAAGCCACCCTGGATCACAGTAATAGGCGTGGTCAAGGACGAAAAGCACTACGGGCTCGACCAGGAAACGCGGCCGGCGGTGTATTTTCCGTATGGGGAGGCGCCGCTCGAGTCTATGAGCATTGTGCTGCGCGGTGCGATGGATCCCGAAGCGCTGGCAGGGCCCGCGCGTGAGACGTTGCGGCGTCTGGCTCCGGATGTCGCGATGTACGATGTGCGCAGTATGACCGAGCGTCTGCAGCAGTCGGTGTGGGCGCGACGCGCATATTCGTGGCTATTCGGCGCATTCGGAATCGTCGCGCTGGTATTGGCGGCGGCAGGCGTTTACGGAGTGATTTCCTATGCGGTGAGCCGACGCACGCACGAGATCGGCATCCGGATGGCGCTGGGAGCGCGGCCGGGCCAGATTGTACGCGCGATTCTTGCGAGCGGCATGATTTTGGCGGCGGCCGGTGCAGGTATTGGCTTGATCGCAACCTTGGCGGCAGCGCGCTGGCTCGAAGCGCTGCTATTCGGAGTCAGCTCGCGAGATCCTTTGATATACGCAGCCGTGATTGTAGGCCTGGCAGGGGTTTCGCTGGCAGCGAATTTTATTCCAGCACGGCGGGCGGCGGCGGTGGACCCGATGCGCGCGTTAAGAGCAGAGTAGCGAGCGAATTCCCTTCCCTGGGCGGGCGTTCCTGTATTCTTACCCCATGCCCGGAACACCGATAGGTGGCACGCTGCCGCGAGCGCTGGGCTTGTGGCAGGCGATCGCGGCCAATGTGGTGACGATGATCGGGTCGGCGATTTTCGTGACGATACCGCTGGTTCTCTCCGCCATGGGCGGACCACAGGCTTTTCTCGGTTGGGTGCTGGGCATGGTAGTCGCGCTGGCGGATGGTTTAGTGTGGGCGGAGCTCGGAGTAGCGATGCCGGCGGCTGGAGGAACCTATACATATCTCGAGGAAGCATTCGAACGGCTGGGGGCCGGCCGGTTGATGAGCTTTTTATTCCTATGGGGCTCGGCGATCAGCTTTCCTTTGATCAGCGCTTTTATTGCCGTTTCGTTTTCGCAGTATGTGCAATATCTGTGGGCCGGGATGACGCGCGCGCAAGGCAAGCTACTTGCCGCCGCTCTTTGCGCGAGCATGACTGTGCTGCTCTATCGGGAGATCACCGCGATTGGGCGCCTCATGCTGAGTATTTTCGTGGTGGTGATGATCACGCTTGCCGCGATTGTGGCCACGGGCGTGTGGCATTTCGACCCGAAGCTTGCGTTTGATTTGGCGCCGGGGGCGTTTCGCTTGTCATCTTTTTTCTTTATCGGTTTAGCGTCAGCGACGCTGTTCGCCGCGCTCGATTACGGCGGTTACTGCAATGTTTGCTTCATTGCGGCGGAGATCGAACGGCCCTCCTACACGATTCCGCGTGCGGTGCTCGGCTCGATTGTGTTGACGGCGCTGTTTTATCTGCTGATCAGCGCGGTAGTAGTTGGCGTGATTCCCTGGCGGACCGCTGCCCATTCGACCACGGTTATTAGCGACGTATTCCGGAAACTGCACGGGCCTATGGCGGCTATCGGGATTACGGTGCTGATTTTGTGGGCAACGGCGGGCAGCCTGTTTACCAGTCTGCTGGGCTTTTCGCGAGTATTGTATGCCGGAGCCGTCGATGGCCAGTTTTTTTTCGTTCT
The DNA here is from genome assembly GCA_025924475.1 of Bryobacteraceae bacterium. GTDB lineage: Bacteria > Acidobacteriota > Terriglobia > Bryobacterales > Bryobacteraceae > Bog-105. The sequence goes on along the minus strand of JAICIH010000490.1, from coordinate 1,644 downwards.
TCGCGCGGCTGCATCGTACGAAAAGATTTCCGTCCGGATCGGTTCTATCGCTCGGTGCACTGTCCACGATTCTTTGTACGTTCGACCTGGAGTTTCTGATCAAGGCGACCAGTGCGATATCGACGTTGACGCTCGCCATTCCGCAGGTGGTAGCGCTTATGGTGATACGGCGATATCGTCCTGAAATACGGCGTCCGTTTCAGATGGCGTGGTATCCGCTGCCGGCTTTGGTTGCACTATCAGGATGGATTTTTGTTTTGCTGGGGAATGAGAGTTGGGTCATTCTCGTAGCTTTGGTGGTTTCCGCGATTGGCGCGGGCATCTATCTATTGCGAGCCAAAGCGGAAAGTGCATGGCCGTTCTCGCAGGAGCGGCGAGGCTGTTTTTTGGGAGGACGTTTGTGAAAAATTCGATGATCCGGATGATCGCGCTGGGCGACGTTGCTGGCCGGCGCTCTGCTGGGCCAGGACATTACCGGTACCTGGCAAGGAACGCTGCAGGCAGGCAGAGAACTGCGGACGGTGATCAAGATTTCGAGGGAAGATGGAGGCGCGCTGAAGGCGCTTCTGTACAGCATCGATCAGGGAGGACAGGGCTTACCTTCCGGGCCGATCGTGCTGCAGGGCACCACGGTGAAAATGCCGTTCCCTGGAATCGGCGGCGAATATGAAGGCAAGTTGAGCGCCGACGGAAATTCGATCTCCGGAACGTGGACCCAAGGGCCGAAGCCGCTGCCTTTAAATCTGACCCGGGCGACGCCGGAGACTGCATGGACGATTCCAGAGCCTCCGCCGAAGTTGAAGCCGATGGCGCCAGATGCGGACCCGAAGTTCGAAGTCGCTACGATTAAGCCGAGCCGGCCGGATATGCAGGGGAAAGGGTTTCGGGTAAGCGGCCGGCGCTTTTCAACCATCAATACTTCCGTGACCGATCTCATCAAGTTCGCCTATGGAGTCCATCCGCGGCAGATCGCTGGGGGACCGGAGTGGACGGGAGCGGATAAATTCGACATCACGGCGCAGCCCGACGGCGAGGGGCAGCCGAACGATAAGCAATGGAAGACGATGGTGCAGAAATTATTGGCCGATCGCTTCCAACTCACGTTTCATTGGGAAAAGAAAGAGCTTTCGGTCTACGCGATCACGGTGGCGAAGGGCGGTCCCAAGCTCACCAAGAGTGAAGGCGATCCGAACGGTCTGCCGGCTTTGTTTTTTCGGGGACTCGGCGTATTGCCGGCAAGGAATGCAACGATAGCGGATTTCGCCGGTGTGATGCAGGCGGCGGTGCTTGACCGCCCGGTGGTCGATCACACCGGGCTCAGCGGCAGATTCGATTTCACTCTGAACTGGACGCCGGATGAATTTCAATTCGGCGGTTTAGGGGTGAAGCCGCCAGCGGCTCAGAGTGACAGCGCGACGGCGCCGGATTTATTTACAGCCATGCAGCAGCAACTTGGGTTGAAGCTGGAAGCGACGAAGGCGCCGGCGGAGATTTTGGTGATCGATCGGGTGGAAAAACCTTCGGAAAATTAACTTGGCGGGTTGCCAACCCGCCGCGGACTGCCAGTCCGCCCCACAAAACAGCTAATGTTCGCTAGCCGCCTTGGTCTAGGACTTTTTGGCGGCTGACCTTGGCGCCGTCGCC
>JAICIH010000489.1 GCA_025924475.1 Bryobacteraceae bacterium | reverse complement strand
GGTAGCGCGCCACATCCTTCCTGTCGCGCGGATAATGCCGCTTCTGCTCCACGCGAAGCATGTACTGCGCGGGCGTCGATTCATGATCCACATCCGGCGCGTCGATATCGGCGCCGGCCCTGAGCAACAGCTCCGCTATCTCGACAGTGGATGCAAAGTGCAGCGGAGTCTGGCCGTCTCCGCCGCGTGCATTCACCACGTCCGGATCAGCCGCGATAAATTTTCTCAGATCTTCTATCCGCCCCAGGCGTGCCGCCGCATGCGCAGTTAGTTGCGCCCCGCGCTCAATCAGAAAACCCGCCAGACCCGGATCGCAATCATCGAGCACACCGAAGCCGCCCGCCCACCATTCGGTTCGCTTTGTTATGTCCGCTCCTGCTCTGAGCAGGACGTCGATGGTCGCGCGATCGCTCCGCTGCACCGCCGCAAACAGCGCGTGTTGTCCAAAGCCGTAGGCCGGCAGCGGGTCGTCAATTTTCTTTTTCAGTTCGGGATGGCTCTCGAGGATCTCCCGCACGCGCTGAGTGTCGCTGCCGCAAATAGCGACCTTCCATGCTTCCAACGGAGAGAGACCTTGCTGGATGACGTGCGATTTCAGCTTCGACCAGGTAGCGAAGCCATATTCGTTGGCCAGCAGATGCTGCGCATCGGCCAGTTTGCCCGCAGGCATGGTGCGCTGCAGATGTTTGGCTTCCTTCCTGAGGTATTCGAGACTGGGTTTCGCCGGAAGATCACGAGACATACACTTCTCCTTTCCGGCCCGGTGTCCGCATCGCGGGCAAAAGAGAAGTTATCGTAATCGAGGCTGTTTCAGGTGGGATGTTCCCTTTCCGCGGACGGGTTGCAACCTGGATTGCGAGATTACTATATCAGAATGCTCTCAGCGCCCATATCGCTGGACGGTTGCTTCCAGACCAGACCCAATGGCATCCATCAGGGGAGCCTTTTCTTGCCGCAGATTTTTCGCGAGAAAGTCGCGGACATATCTCTCAATCAGATCCAGATTGTGCAGTACGGCGCCCTTTGGAGGGAATCCATTCTGCCCCGCGAAAAGCAGTGGAATGTCGCTGAAACTTGGGTGCGCAGTTCCGGGGGATCGCAGTATGACGCCGTCGCTTCCGGGGCGAGAGGTCTGAAGCTGCTGTTCTTTTTTCTTGAAATACGCGGCATGCTCGGCGGCCGTTCCAGCCGTCTTTGATTCCGGGTGATACGCCTCAAGAAAGAGAAGCGGCTGCTTCAGGGTCGCGTGATCCGGATATTCGGGAAGAGCAGCTATCGGAGGCATTCCGCCATCAAGATCTACGCACGCCTTAAAACGGGAATCGAGCTGGCACGCGCGCGCTGCAAATTCGGCGCCCGCTGAGTGACCCATTGCCGCAACACGGTTCAGATCGATTTTGCCAGCAAGAAGAGACTCGCCACTGTCGCCTTTTTCCGCCGTTATACGATCCAATAGGAAGCGAACGTCCGCAGCTCCCTCACTAATCTGCTCCGATGTGTGTGCCACCATCCACTTGAATCTCGCTTCGGGAGTTAATCCCGGAGGCGGCGCCTCCTTATGTCTCAGAACAACCCTTCCGTCAGGAAACCAACCAGCAGAAGCGATATAGGTGTGCTCGATGGACGCTACCACGTATCCATGGCTCACCAGATTTTCGAGCAAGCAGCTATAGTGAAACCCGTGCTGCCCAAACCGTGGGAGAAAACGATCAGTGGAAATCGGCGCGGACTCTTTGCTATGGCCGCACGTTCCACAGCATGCGAGAAAATTGCTCCTGAAACCATAGCTGGCCACCTGCTGCTAAATTCCTGGCGCATACGGCTCTGAACCGGTGGAAGCGCATCCATCTGCTGCGCGCCCGGGAGGTACGGCCCTTTGGTTTCCGCGGGCTTACTGGACGTTGGATACCAAAAGTACACCCATCAACTCGCGATGCGCGTTGGGCTCGGTGGAGTACGGCTACGGACGCGAGTTTGGCCCAAAGCTGCGCAAGCACCGGCTATAAGACTAATGAGAACGATATACGCAATGCGCTGCTCTTCAAATCACTAACCGGAGCGCTCAGGTCTGTCGAACCAGGCATCTGCTTCTATATTGTTCTAGTTCAGTCAATATTTATTTATACGAAACCCGCGTCAAAGCGGAATTCAGTAGAATAAGCACTCCACACAAAATCCAGTACGACCAATCCAGTAAACCCAATTCAATAAAAACCAGGAGGCAGCCATGAGCGCCAAAGAAGTCAGTAGTAACGATGCAAGCATCGCGAAAGTCGACATGAAACTCGAGATTGTCGTTATCCCCGTCTCGGATGTCCAGCGCGCGAAGGAGTTTTATGCGAAGCTCGGGTGGCGGCTCGACGCCGATTACGAAAGCGGCAAGGACTTCCGCGTGATCCAGTTCACGCCGCCCGGCTCTGCGTGTTCGGTGATCTTCGGGAAGAACGTCACCGCGGCGACGCCCGGCTCTGCCCAGGGCCTCTACCTTATCGTTTCGGATATCGAGGCTGGGCGCAAGGAACTCATGGCGCACGGCGTCGAGGTAAGTGAGGTGTTCCACGATGCCGGCGGCGTGTACGCCGGCACGGACCAGCCTTACCTGTTTGGGCGGCTTCGGGCAAACGGTCCGGATCCCGAGCATCGCAGTTACCGCTCGTTCGTCTCCTTCAGCGATCCCGACGGCAATGGCTGGCTGTTACAGGAGATCACGACCCGGCTTGCCGGACGCATCGACCGCGCCGAGACGGCGTTCGCCTCGATAAACGATCTGGCGGGCGCGCTTCGGCGCGCGGAGGCCGCCCACGGTGAGCATGAAAAGCGCACCGGGCAGCGCGATGCGAACTGGCCCGATTGGTATGCCGGGTACATGGTGGCAGAACAGGCTGGCGGGGAACCGCCGTTGTGACCGGCGACGGTGATGGGCTTGCGCATCCGCCGAGGAAGCTATCAGCTTTCAGCAATTAGCGTTCAGCTTAATTCGGTACGCTGGCACAGGCGTTTCCGGGCCGCATGCGGGAGTCAGGCTTCACGAGGAAGCGGCGCGGCTGGTTCGGCGCGCTCGCTGATCTTCCTGGGGAGTGAACTTTTATGGCCGGTGCGGTAGCGGCCGGGAGGCAGCCCAAACTCACGCTTGAATGCCCGATTGAAAGCTGCTTCCGATTCGTACCCGCAGTCGGCGGCAATGTCGGCGACGCCACGCGATGTCTTTTCGAGCGATCGCGCCGCCAGGTGAAGCCGCCAGCGGCTCAAATACGTCATGGGCGGCTCAGAGAGATAACGGATAAAGCGCTCCACGAGAGCGGACCGCGAAATGCCCACTTCGTCCGCAAGATGAGCGATCGTCCACGGATAGGCAATGCGGCTATGCAATAAGCCGAGGCTCCTTCCGACAATGGGATCGCGCGCTCCCGCGAGCCATCCCGTTTGTTGCTCCGGCAAGCCGGCGACGTAGCGCCGCAAGGTGTCGATGAACAAGGCCTCCGAGAGCTTGGCAAGCATGGCTTCGCTGCCGGCCCGTCCTGAAGCTGCTTCTTCGACCAAGTGCAGGATGGAACTCTCCAGCCAATGCCCGGAGCGATCCGCCCGGATATTGACCTTAAAAGCCGGCGGAAATCCGTTCAGGATCGGCCGGCTGAGATACGGATCGCAGCTCATATATCCGCACACGAACCGCGAAATCTCACCGCCGCCGCCGGCGCGCAAAGGACTCAGGTCGCGCGCTTTGATCTTGGCAGTAATGCCGTAGTTAGGGAACGGCTGG
>JAICIH010000488.1 GCA_025924475.1 Bryobacteraceae bacterium | reverse complement strand
TCCGGTCGCCTGCGTGCACTTCATAGGGCTCTTTGCCCAGGTTCAGCAGAATCACTCGCAACTCGCCGCGATACCCGGGATCGATCGTCGCCGGCGCATTCGGCAGCGTGATCGCGTGCTTTAGAGCCAAGCCGCTGCGCGGCCTTATCTGCACCTCATAGCCCGAGGGAATTTCGAGCGCCAACCCCGTCGCTACCGCTTGCGCCACTCCTGGAATAAGCGTCGTGTTCTCGAGACACCGGATATCGAGACCCGCATCTTCGGCGGGACCGTGCGCGTACTCCGGAAGACGGGCGTTATTGTCGAGCTTCTTGATTCTGATTCGCATGCGAATCCGCTATCATAGCGGCTTCGATGTCTGCACCCATGCCGCTCCCGTATTCCGCTCCGAAGCGCGTATTGACCGTTGCGCCAATGCCGCCGGAAAAGCTCGCCTATGCCCTGGCGCGCTACAGCCGGTCGCCCGATTCGATCCGCCACTCGCTCGATTGGGTCCGCACTCACGACTCGGCGAAATTTCTCGAAAGCTTCTACTTCCAGTACGGCCACGCCTCGATCGCCGACCTGGGCCACGTGACCATCTGCTTCGAAGGCGTATCGGAGCTTGCCGCCACCGAGATCGAAGACGAGCAGCTCTGGGACGGCCAGGCGCGTAGCTCGCGCTATCAGGATTTCTCGAAGGCCGAAGCCATCCTTCCACCCGAATTCACCGCGCATGAAGCCAGACTCTATGCCACCTCTACCGAAGCGCTATTGAACGCCTATCGCGACGTGCAGCGCCGCATGCAGGCCTTCCTCGAAGATAGCCTCCCGCGTCCCGATGACATGAAGCCCGATGCCTACCGCCGCAATCTCACCGCGCGCGCCTTCGATGTCGCCCGCTACCTGCTGCCCTTCGGCATCCCCACCGGTGTCGGACAAGTCACCAGCATCCGTACTCTAGAAAAGCAGGTCCGCCGCTTGCTGGCGTCTGAATTTCAGGAACTCCGGGAAATCGCCAACGAGCTGGTCCAAGCTTGCGCGCTTCCGCCCGACTGCGGTTTGGAAGCCAGTGCGGCCGAAGCCATTGCGCCTACCCTTGCGCGCCATGCCGACGCGGACGAGCGCGCTACTCATTTGCGCGCCGATCTTACCGAATGGGCGAAGGATCACCTGCCCGCGCCTATCGAGGAGTCCCCGAAATCTGTCGATTTGACGCAGCCCAGCGATCCGCTTGCCGATATCTGCGCCACACTGCTGTTCCCGGTCACCGATCGCTCGTATCGTGAGCTTTACGAATGCGCCCGCTCCTGGCCCATCGCGCGGAAAAAAGACTTGCTGGATCTTGCAACCGGCGGCTCCAAACGCCGAGGCGAGCTGCCGCGCCAGTTTCGCGGCGCGCCCTACGTCTTCGATTTCGTTATGGACATCGGCGCCTATCGCGATATGCATCGCCATCGCCGCTGCCAGCAGCTTCGCCAGCAGTACACGCACAAGCTCGGCTACGAAACTCCCGCCGCCGTCGCGCAATGTGGCGCCGAGCAGGTTTTCGCCGATGCGCTCCGTCACGCCAACGCCGCCATCGAGAAGCTCCCGCAGCCCGGAGCGCAGTATTTACTGCCGCTCGCCGCGCGCTCCCGCTTTCTCTTCAAAATGGATTTCGCCGAAGTCGACTACATTTCGCGCCTGCGCAGCGGTGTGAAAGGCCACTTCTCTTATCGCAAAATTGCTTGGGAAATGAAACAGGCGCTCGAACAGCAAGACCCGGTTTTGGGTGCGCTCATCGAGGCTACACCTCCTTGGATTGAGGATCCGTTGAAGCGCTGACTAAGCCAGATTCAGAGTTTTCTTGACGGTTCCGCGCTCGGCCTGAATCTTTTCCTGCAGCATCATGATCCCGTATATCAACTGCTCCGGCCGCGGGGGACAGCCCGGAACATACACATCCACCGGAATCACCTGGTTCACTGGAATCAAAGCGTAATTGCTGAACACGCCCGTCGATGTCGCGCAAGCGCCCATCGAAATCACCCATTTGGGCTCGGGCATCTGCCGATACAGTTGCCGGATCACGGGCGCCATTTTGTTCGACACGCGCCCGGCGATGATCATCAAGTCCGATTGCCGCGGCGATCCGCGAAACACTTCCGCGCCAAAACGCGCCGCATCGTAGCGCGACGCCATCATCGACATCATCTCGATCGCGCAGCAGGCCAAGCCAAACGTCATCGGCCACAGCGAATTCTTTCGCGCCCAGTTCAGCGCGCTATCGAGCGTCGTTGTGATGATGCTATCGCCGAACGCCGCGGCGTCCTCATCGGCCCGGGCAAACAACTCCGGCGGCTGGCTTATTTCGAATCGATCTACATCGGCCACAACTCAATTATCCCACGCGATGCGCTTCCAAACGCTTGATGGCTTCGCGTGTACTCGCGCCCATCGTGCTCGAATCCATGAATCGGCGATTCTGCGCCAGCCGCTTGTATAACGCCAGCGCTTGATGCGTGCGCCCGGCTGATTCGTCGACGTTTGCCAGCACGAAGGTGTGCTTGAGCTGCTGCCATTCCGGATCGCTCTGATCGGTGTCACCGTCCAGCCAGATATAAGTCGCCCAACTATCATCGGGGGGTAAGGCCGAGAGCAGATTCGCGAGTTCGTCGCGATGCGCCAGCGCTACGCTGTATGTCCCCAGGATGCGCTGCTTCTCATCGTCCTCAATCGATTCGCCGTTCTTTCGCATTTCGTTACATAGTTTGACCAGTTCCCGCTGCGCGTCCGGCTCAAATCGTCTCGACATCAAACCGCCCAATTCAAACCCGCGCACCCATTCACGTTCCTGGCCGGTTTCGATAGCGGTATGAAAATGGTCCATCGCTTCTTTTACCGATTGCGGCTTCATCTGAAGCAGCCAGTTGCCGAGCATCGCATTGGCGTACACATCACGCTCGTTCAAACGCAGTGCTTGGCGAAAGTAGGGCTCGGCCGTTCCTGGTACATCTGCCTCGCCGATGCGGAACCGCAGGAAATGCGCCCATCCCAGGTGCGCCGCCAGAGTCGCTGCCGGCGCGCCGCTCAACCCACTCGATTCTGCCTCGAGCAGCGCGATGAGCGGTGAGAGCTGCGCGTTGGCCGCGCTCGCCACGTCTTTCCCCTCTGCACCCAATATGTGATAGTTGCGAATCCACAGCATCGCCGCGTTTAATCTCGATTCGCGCGGCTCTTTACTCCGCGGATATTTATCGATCAAATCGGAAAATGACTTGATGCCGGTCGCATAGTCGCCATGATCCACCTGCGCTTGCGCACGCTGCATTTCCTCTGAGGAAGGACCAAACCAGTTGCATGAGGCGAGCGTAAGCGCCGGCACAATCACCCATCTGGATCGATTCCTCACAGTTTACGAATTATGTCACCGCCTAGAATCGAGGTAAATGGCTGTCTCAGAAATTACATTCGAAAAGTCGACCGGCTACGACGACGCCCTCGCGCGCGCCGCTTCGGAATCCGGCATCGATCGCGAATACTGGGACATCTTCCACCACCGGCACGAAGTCGCCGCCGAATCCATCAAGCGCATTCTTTCCGCCCTCGGCTGGGATATTTCCAGCGCCGAGAAGATCGACGAGCAGCGTTTCCGGCGTTTTCAGGAAAATACCGCTTCGTTACTGCCAAAAACGTTGGTTTTGAGCGAAACCGAAAGAAATGTACCTATTCGATCCGCAAACGGCCCGATTCGCTTTCAAATCTCGCTCGAAAACGGAGAGAGTCTTACCGGCTCGATCGATTCCGCGGAATGGCTGCTGCCG
>JAICIH010000487.1 GCA_025924475.1 Bryobacteraceae bacterium | reverse complement strand
GAGAAGGTCATCGACCGCCGCGGCCGGAATTGCGGGACGATCCTGTGGGAGACCAAGAACGGCAAATGGCAGGAAGCCTGGCTCGCCAAATTGCGCGACGATCAGCGTGAGGCCAAGGCGCACATCGCCGTGCTGGTCGCGGCCAACCCGCCGGCCGAGATCGAGACCTTCGTCAACCGCGACGGCGTGTGGATCGTCGAGCGCCGCTACGCCCGCGACCTCGCTTCCCTGCTGCGCCACATCCTGATCGCGGTCTATGCGGTATTATGTAGCATGCGCCACCAGCTCGAAGCTGGCCGGCGCGGCCCCGGCGATTTCCTGAAAGCACTTGTTCTAAGTAGTACGATTGTAATCTTCCCCTTCATGGGGGCGAAAAGCCAACCGTCGATATTTCCAGCACCGCAACGTATCGTGCGATGTTTTGAAGATGTCTACATATCTAATAAAGACAAAAAAATACATGCCTGTTCCACCTGGAATAATCGGGGAAAGCGTGACGTGATTTCCGTCAGATGGACCTATTATAGTGGAGATATCACTAAAAGTGACGCCCATCAAATCCGCATATTCCCATTCATATTTCTCGCCAGGAGCAAGAACCAGATTGGGGACTATAGATTTGGCGATATCTGGAATTTTCAACGGCGAATCAGTGATAATACATTCGGCGTGCCGGTGCGTTATGATTGCTGGCGTTCGCCCATAATTGCAGAACCCATACCTAAGAAATTCCCGGTGGCGCTGATCTCGGCGAACTTCGAAGACAATCGGGTGGACGCAGGGCAGGAGAAATGGCCTTTCCAAATCAGTCAGAGCGCGCTCAGCGACATCAACGCTTCTGCGAGTAACGCGCCACAAGCCGATAGTGGAAATAGCCAAGGCCCCGGTAGCGAAGGCGACAATCAGCGTGGCAAACGCTACGGGATCATCCGTCAACCCCTCCGTAAGGGATTTTTGCTGCTGACGGCCATCGCCTTTCTTCTCGGTGCCGGCCTGACCTATTTCGGAATGGTAGTTTATGATCGCTGGTTCGGGCTGTCGAATATCGTGGCGAATAGCCAGAATCAGCATCGCAAAAAAGAAAATCCAATAGATGACGCCGGCCCAAATGCCACGAGGCATGAATTATAAGTCCGATAGGTTGACCTGTTCACGCCCAATTGCCTTCATAGCGGCTACAAAGAATGTCGCCGGGAATGTGCCTCGGCTGAGCTTGTTAGCGACTGAGACCTTGGTTTCTTCGTGCCCCATTTCCCGGAGACGACACGCCAACTCCTCATAGGTCACGTCGGCGCGCTTCAGTTCGGCCTTGACGAAGCGCTTCATCCTCTCGACTGGCTCAAGCTCGGTGGTCGCGGTGTCCATGCGGTCCTCGTTCGCGATAGCGGCGATAAATCAGCATATCCGCGAATTATATCATTGACAAGAGGGCCAGATTTTCGCATATTCGCGAACGACAACGCGGATGCGCGAGCAATGGCCCAGCACTTCCTCCTCTCAGCAGCCGCCCGGACGCTCTCCCTCGCGTCCGTTGCCCGCATGTCGGACGAGGAAGCCGAGCGGGTCTTTATCCGGCTGCGCTGGGCCGACAATGACGGCAGCGCCTACTGCCCGCATTGCGGTTGCGCGACGGTCTATCTGGCTCGCCGGCCGAGTGGCGCGGCCCGCTGGCGCTGCAAAGCCTGCCGCAAGGATTTCTCGGTCACGAGCGGCACGCTGTTCGCGTTCCACAAGATGCCGCTGCGCGCCTACCTGATGGCAATCGCGATCTTCGCGAACGAGGTCAAGGGTAAGTCGATGCTGGCGCTCAGCCGCGATCTCGGGACGCAGTACAAAACCGCCTTCGTCCTGGCGCACAAAATCCGTGAGGCGATGGCTTCCGAAGTTCGTCAAGCTCCGGTCGGCGGCGTAGGCAAGAAAGCTGAGATAGACGGCGGCTACTTTGGCGGACACGTCAAGCCCGCCAACAAGCGCGAGAACCGGCGTGATCGTCGGCTGCGCGAGAACCGTTCCGGCAAGCGCAAGGTGGTTGTCGTGATCCGCGAACGCAGTGGCAACACGCTCCCCGGCGTCTTCCGTACCGAAGCGGAGGCGTTGAACTTCATTCGCCGACAGGTGCCGCAAGGAACGACCCTGTACGGCGACTCGGCTGGCCCCTGGAATGAGCTTGTCAGCCGTTACACACTGCACCGGGTCAACCACGACGAGTCCTACAGCCTCGGCGGCGATGACGAGATTAACACCAACGCCGCCGAGAGCTTCTTTAGCCGGATGCGCCGGGGCGAGATTGGGCATCATCACCACGTAGCCGGCCCGTACCTGATCCGCTTCGCACAAGAGGCGGCATGGCGCGAGAATTACCGGCGTGCGCCGAACGGAACGCAGGTTGACCGGATCGTGGCACTGGCGATGCACAATAAGCCGAGCGTCGATTTCTGCGGCTACTGGCAGCGGAGCCGGGCGGCAGCCTAGATCAAATCAGGCTGGACCGGCGCGAGCTTCCAACGCGCTCCCGGCCCGTCGCCGATCTTGACCAGCTTGCCACGCCGGGTCAGGTCATAGACAACGTTGGTGAAGCGCGCGACGATATCCTTCAAGACTTTCTTGTCTGTTTCGGATATGCCCTTTTCGCTCATCGCCCGCTTTGCGATCTCGCGTGGCCAAATAACCTCTTTCTCCCGGAATGCCTCATAGATGCGCTGCGTCACCTCGCCCCGCGCGAACCATTCTGTGCGTCGGGGATAGCGTCGCAGTGCCGGAACGTCGCTAGGCTCCGTCTCGGGGTCGAAAAGCTGCATCGTCGCGTCGATATGGATCAACTCGGCGCGGAGCCGGTCAATCTCTCGACTGTGCATTTCAATCTCGCCGGCGATCTTTGCTCGCATATTGCGTAGCGCATTGACCGCAATCGGTTGTTCGTCGGGTAAGGGGAGTTTCGCCATATCGCTATTGTGCGATAAGCGGTGATCGGCTAAAATCCTCGATTAGTGGTGGTTGCTACATAATACCGCTTCAGTCCTGAGCCAGTTCTCCACCGGCTTCGTGGAGCTGATCACCCTCAGGAGCGCCAAGCGGCAGCTCCGCCTCGCTCTGATCGGATGAAGCGGGATAGTATTTCCCTCCCTCACGCCGAATCTGGTTGCGCTTGGCGAGTGCGGTGAGCGCATTGCTGACCGACATCTCGCCGGCCTTATCACCCTTCAGACCCATTCTTTCCAGGATTTCGCCGCGCGACAGGCCATCGCTCTGCCGGATCAGCTCCAGCAAACCTTCCCGCCTCCTGCCGCGGCGAGCTCGTGATTGCCGGCCAGCCGGCGCTTGCTGTCGCGCCGCCTTGCCGCTCTTTGCCCCCTCATAAGCTTCGATGGCGGCAAACTCACAATTGATCGTGTCGAGCTGGCTCTGCAGCTCTTCCTGCTGAGTAAAAATCTGCTCACGCTCAGCGTGGAGCCAATCCCGCTCTCTGGTAATATACTCGGCGAAGTTGCCGTCTCCGAAGTTACCACCCTCGTTTACGTCGGACATCCATGCTCTCCTCATTATCGGCACGAGAAGAGCATGTAGGCCCGAACTCCCTTCGTGCAAAGCAGCCTCACATGTCTGCATAAAAGCAAGCGGTTTTGGGATCGAGAGTGAACGGGGGTTTGTGATTGACGCGTACTCAAGGGCCGAATCGTATTCTGAGCTTATGACGCTCGGGCGATCTGGGCAGAGCGCAGGACGTCGATAAAAGCGCGGTTCATCGGCAGGCGAGCGCTTTGGCCTGCCCGGAAGCAAGCCATCGGAATAAGTAGGGGTGGAAT
>JAICIH010000486.1 GCA_025924475.1 Bryobacteraceae bacterium | reverse complement strand
CTGGGAATCCCCTTCCTGCGGCTATTCTTCTCACGATTGTTTGGTCGCTCAGCATCGGCGCCCAGACTGTGAACCCCGGCCGGTTCCCGCCATCCGGCGCGCCGGACGCTCAATCGCCTTTTGGGGAGCCACAATCGCTTCCGGATTACGATCGTCCCGTTTCCTGGAAGCTGCTGGCTCCGAATATTCTCAGCGACCAAAAAGCAATTTGGCTTTTCCCGACGAAATTAGCCAAAGATCGCAATTGGATTCCAGCCTTGTCCGTCGCCGGCGTGACGGCCGGGCTTCTCGCGTTAGATCCGTACGAAGCCAGGTATTTTCATACCACCTCCACTTTTCAAGGATTTAATCGAGTGTTTACAAGTAACGCTACGGTCCTCGGCACGATTGCAGCGCCCGTATCGCTCTATATCGCAGGGCTCGCGCGGAGGGACACGAAAATGCAGTACACCGCTCTGCTCGCCGGAGAAGCCGTGGCCGATGCTGAAATTGTAACCTCTGTTCTGAAGGACATCGACAGACGCGCGCGCCCGGCTACGTTTGCGCCTCACGGCAACTACTGGGACTCGTGGTTTGACGACAAAGGGACTACCTTACGCGGCAGTGGAAGCTTTCCCTCCGGTCACGTCATAGCGGTATTTGCGATCGCCACGGTCATCGCCCACCGATACAGAAGGCATCGCTGGGCGCCATACGCCGCCTACGGACTGGCCACCGTGGTGGGTTTCTCCAGACTCTCCTTATCGGCGCACTTCTCATCGGACGTATTTGTAGGCGCCGCGCTTGGATATTCCATCAGCCGCTTTGCGGTCCTTCGCTATTGAAGTGCGCACGCGGATCGATAGCCGGCTGGCGCTGTTTGTAGCCATACTGCTTGGCGCTTCTTTTTTCTCGAAGGCGCAATTGACCACGGGGTTTGTTGTGGGCGCCGTTCGTAACGCCGAAGGTCATGCGGCGAGTCATGCCGCCATTCTCATCGGGGGCGGCGTCAACTTCAAAGCCGTCATTCATACGAACTCCGCCGGCCGGTTCACGCTGTCGCTGCCCTACGGACAATATCTTCTTTCGAGCGGCGGCTCAGCGCAGGGGACCGGCGTTGCGCTCCTGGTTGCTCCGCTCCAAACGAATACTATCGATTTAGTAATCGACGGAATGGGTGAACTACACATCTCCCCTCAACGCCAACCGCTGAACCTGGGACTGTGGCAGGATGCAACCCGCGCGTCAAAGTTTCCCGAGGGATTCAGCTTGCAAAGCACTCTGGCGAGCCGCGATCCCGGTAGCGTGACGGCGCCGCTGGATTTCACAGGTCTGGCCGACAACCGGCTCGCGCTCGTTTCCCAAAGAGCATTTTCCTGGACCGCGACGCAATTCAAGCTGCAAGGATTGAATGCAACGGACTCTTACCAGCCAGGGCGTCCGGCAATTGTTCCGGACGTGCAATCGCTCAGTGAAATTGTGGTGCGGACTGACTCGGCGCTGGTTACTTCAGGCGCCTACGGCAACGAAGTGGGCGCTTTTCTACTGGAACCGGGCACATCGTGGCACGGCGCAGTTTCGAGTTCCAGCAGTGGTTCGGCTTTCTCCTCTAATAACCTGCCGCCGCCGGACAAACGCGGCGCGGTTCAGCAACCCGAGCGATTTCGTTGGTTCACGCGAAACCGGTTCGAAATTGGCGGACCGGTTACGAAATGGGCAGATCTGTTTGCTTCCGGCGCGGGTCAATGGGCATCGCAGACGATTGAATTAGCCGCGCCCGGACAAGATCAAAATAGCCGCATCCTGTTCGGGAATGTTCTCGGCCGCATTCGCGCCGGTTCTCACGACCAGTTCGACGCGGAATACAGCGGTTCGCGAGTGGATCTCTCCGATTGGGGCATGCCGGCGGGCATCGAAGCTTTGGCCGCGCGCCGTATGTCGCCCGAATTTGAACTAGCGGATGGCTTCCCTGGCGAAGCGGAAGCGGATCACCTGAGTTTTCTGCAAATCGGTTGGACGCATCATCTTCCTGCCGGCGCGGGCCTGGGAGCGTTGCAGGTGCGTTACGGATATTCCACGGGCCGGCTTCTCACGTGGCCGTCGTCGCAATCCACGCCGAATCAGAACCGCATAGAACTCCTGGGCAGTACGATCTCCGGCGCACCGCCGCTTGAGAACTTTGCGAACCGCCCGCGCCACCAGATTGCGGCCGCGTGGCAACCCGCGCGTCTCAATACGGGCGGCCTTCATCACCAGATCACGGCCGGCGGAGATTGGAGCCTATCCTCGCCTCGTAATCGCTTCACAACGCCCTCCGATCTGAATCTCATCACCGCGGCTGGAGTTCCGGCCTTTGCTGTGGAATACAACACCCCAGTCGATTCGCGGGAAAAACTGCACACAATTTCGGCATATCTCGCGGACCGGCTTGCAGTTCACGAGGGATTTTCCCTCGATTTGGGGATCCTCGCGGATTTTTCCGGAGGATCTTTGCCCGCGCAAAGCAGCCCCGCAGGCTCTTTCGCGCCAGAGCGAAACTATTCCGCGCTCGCGGATTTGATTGCCTGGAATAGTCTCTCTCCGCGCGCCGGATTCGCCTGGCGGATTCCGCATGCGGGCGGATCTGTGATACGTGGCGGATACCACCGCCTGTATTCACCGCTGGCCGGCCGCTATCTTGACTATGCCAATTCGAACAGCCTTGGCGGAAGCGTGTATCGATGGGTCGATCGCAATGGAGATGGCTGGTTTCAGCCCAATGAGCAGGGCGCATTGGTGTTGCGTTTTGGCGGCCCGTATTCGTCCATATCGCCTTCTTTGCGCCGGCCGTATTCAGACGAATTTGACCTCAGCGGTCAAATTCGTCTGACGTCGACTACCTTCGCAGGCATTCAACTCTTCCGGCGCGATGAGAAGCATCGCATTGTGGCCGTCGACACAGGTCTAAGCGCAAACGCATTTGCCCCAGTTTCGATCCTCGACCCCGGACCCGACGCCATTCCCGCCACATTCGACGACCAGGAATTAATCGTTTATCAGCAGAACCCAGCAACGTTCGGCAATGACAGGTATGTACTGACAAACGCACCACGTCTCCGGACGCTCAACACCGGGTTGGTTGCCGAAGTGAGTAGCGAGTGGCGTGGTTTGACGCTACATGCCTCATTCACGGCGGAAAAAGCGTGGGGACCGACAAATCCAGGTAATGCGGTCTTCGAGAACGATCCCGACGTGATCGGAACGCTGTTTGTAGACCCGAACAGCACGCTTTTGACTCTGGCGCGGAGTTTCGTCGATCGAGCCTATCTGGGTAAGCTTCAGGCAGTCTACCGGCTTCCATCCGCTTGGGGGCGATTGGAACTGGCCAGCGTTGCCAATTACGTGGACGGAATGCCGTTTGCACGTCAGCTACTGGTTACGGGTTTGGCGCAAGGACCGTTCTTGACAGCAACAACCGTTCGCGGCAGTCCCGAAGGTGGTAACCGCGCCCAATATGTTTTGAATTGGAATCTCCGTGTACAAAGAGAGTTTCGGCTCCCCTCGAGCCGGATTACCGCTTCCGTCGACGTCCTGAATATGATGAATGCCGGCCAGGAAATTCAACAGTCGGACCTCAGCGGCCCTGGTTTTAATTCCCGCTTGCCGCTTGCCATTCAGCCTCCGCGTTTTGTGCGGCTTGCATTCGCCTACAATTTTTGAGCGGTATTTGTTCACGTTGCCGGTTACGGCTGATCCAGATATCGCCGGTCGCCACGCCTTCCTCTCTCGTTATAAACTCATGTTCCAGATGTCTATTTGCAGTCGTAGCCCGCTGCTTGCCGCCGTACTGCTGTTTTTCGCAGTGGCG
>JAICIH010000485.1 GCA_025924475.1 Bryobacteraceae bacterium | reverse complement strand
GCTGGCGCTTCAACATCGGCGGCGGAATCAATTCCAAAATCACGAATCCATGGCGCACGGCGGAGACCTTCGAAGTTGCTCCCCGGCAATACGACTGGACGCGCCAGCGCAATGAGCAGTGGTTTTTGCAAGCCGCCAAGCAGCGGGGTGTGCCACAGTTTCTCGCGTTCGTGAACAGCCCGCCGGGACGTCTCACCAGAAATGGCCTGACGTTCTGCGATCGCGACAACGGCACAACGAATTTGAAGACCGGCGCGGAACGCGAGTACGCCGTTTACCTTGCCGATATTCTGGAGCATTTTTATCGCAATCCGAACGATGCCGAGCAGCTCACGTTCGACTACGTCAGTCCGGTGAATGAGCCTCAGTGGGACTGGTCCGGCCACTCGCAGGAAGGAAATCGCGCTTCGAACGGCGACATCAAGCGCATCCTCCGCGCGCTTGCAGCGGAAGTGCAACGGCGCAGGCTGCCGACGCAAATTGCGGCTCTCGAGAGCGGATCCCTTCCGGATATGTGGCATGCCGATGCGAAAGCCGCGGCCCGATGGGGCGCCGAATATGGGAATTACATCGATGCTTTCTTAAATGACCCATCCATCAACGGGCTGCTTTCCGGGCGCATCGGTTATCACAGTTACGGCTCCGATTTAGTCAGCGGACCCTTGGTAAACGACCGTGTTCAGCTTGGAACGAAAATGAAGCAGTATCCGAGCTGGAAATTGTGGCAGAGCGAGTATTGCGTATTAGTCGGCAGCGAAGGCAAAGGCGGCAACCATCGTGACTTGACGATGAAAACCGCTTTGGACGTGGCGCGCGTCATTCACCTGGATTTGACGCTATGCGGTGTGTCCGCCTGGCAGTGGTGGACAGCGGTCTCGCCGGTCGATTACAAAGACGGCCTCATCTATACGGACTGGCGGAAGCCGGGAGATCCGGAGTCGATTTATCCCGCGCGGATTTTATGGGCGCTGGGGAGCTACAGCCGTTTCGTGCGACCGGGCATGCAGCGTGTGGAAGTGCGAGGCGCGAATCATGACATTCGCGGGCTTATGGCGTCGGCGTTCAAAGATGACCGGAGCCGGCGCGTGGTAACGGTCTACATCAATATGGGCGACGCGCTTCGGCCAGTCACTCTCATGTTCACAACGGCAAACGGGCAGAGAAGGCCGGCTTCCGTGACGCCGTACATTACTTCCGATCGAGCAGGCGATGAGCTAAAACGGTATCCGCGGCTAGGCGGCGACGCCGCTGTTGGAATACCGGGCAAGTCGGTTGTGACGTTGGTTTGTGAGTTTGAGTGAAGAAGAGGCGGACATTGCGTCAGATGCTTCGCGTATGCGCGAGCATGTGATCGTGCTCGTCGGAAATTATTGATTATCGAGAAGCCGGGCGAAGCGCCCGGCGCAGGCCGAGGGCCTGCCCCACCAAGCAATGCCCGAATCGGGAAGGCTAAGTGGCATTGCGTTGGGGTATGATTCTCAACACGTCAACATCATGTCTACTGCTACGCCCGAGCCCCATCACGGTCCGATTCTTCAGACTGCTTTTTCTTTCTGGTCGTCCAAAGTTCTGCTTACCGCTGTCGAAATGGACCTGTTTACCGAACTTGGTAAGCGGCCGATGACGGCGGAGGAACTGGGCGCTGCGTTAAAGCTTCATTCGCGAGGCACGTGGGATTTTTTCGACGCGCTGGTCGCGATGAAGTTTCTGGAGCGGGAAGGCGATGGAGATTCCGGGCGCTATTCCAATAGTCCGGCCGCAGCCCTCTATCTGGACCGTAAGAGCGCCCGGTATATCGGCGGAATCCTGATCATGCTGAATGACCGCTTGTTTAAGTTCTGGCATGACTTGCCCGAGGCCTTGCGCACCGGAAAGCCCCAGAACGAGGTCAAGCACGGCATGAAAGGGATATTCGAGGAGCTTTATGAAGACCCGCCGAAACTCGAGCAGTTTATCGGCGCGATGACCGGTCTTTCGCGAATCAACTTTGAGGCATTTGCAGAAAAATTCGATTTCTCTAAATTCAAGACGCTCTGCGATATCGGCGGCGCCAGCGGTCTGCTGTGTATCGAAGCGGCCAAAAAACATCCTCACCTACGATGCATCTCCTTCGACTTGCCGCAAGTGGAAGGCATTGCGCAGCGGCATATTTCGGCTGCCGGGCTGAGCAACCGCATTCAGACGGCTTGCGGCGATTTTTTTAAGGATCCCTTGCCCAAAGCCGACCTCATCACGATGGGGATGATTCTGCACGACTGGAATCTTGAGAAAAAGATGCATTTGATCCGAGCTGCTTATGATGCGCTGCCGCCCGGCGGCGCTTTCGTCGCGATTGAGGCTTTGATCGACGATGCGCGCCGGGAAAATTTATTTGGGCTGCTTATGTCGTTGAACATGCTGATCGAGTTCGGCGATGCGTTCGACTATAGCGGAGCGGATTTCCGAAAATGGTGCGGCGAAGTTGGGTTCCAGCGTTTTGAAGTGCTGCATCTGGATGGTCCATCCAGTGCGGCGATTGCTTATAAGTAACGAGCGCCGTTTGCTAGCAGGTTGTGAAAAATCAGGTACGGACAGCCCGCCTGCATTGGCCGCTTACTTACGTGCGCGGTTCTTTTTTTAGGCGCCGGTAGCCAACCGGCGCGCAGGCTACCAGCCTGCCCCACACAGCAGCTTCCAGATTGTACAGACTCTTCGCTCAGGAGCGGGGGCCGGTGTCGCTGGAGGTTCCGCCGGCGGCTGGGACGTAACATTTCAGCGTGTAGTCCATCACCATACGGCCGGCATTGAAGCGCCAGCCGAGAGTACGAATCGTCCGCTTCATGCGGTTGATCCAGCCACGCGGCAGGCCGTCGCTGTCGCGCTGGTAATACAAGGGGATGACGACTTCGCGGAGGACTTGATACAGGTCTTCGCCATCGCGCGCATCGTGAACTTCGACATTCGAGTGAGTGCGGCCCGTTCCGATGGCGAATCCATTCAGCCCGTCGTAGGCTTCCGCCCACCAGCCATCGAGCACGGATAGATTCAACCCGCCGTTCAGGACGACTTTTTGTCCGCTTGTGCCGGAGGCTTCCAGTGGACGCCGCGGATTATTCAGCCAAACGTCCACGCCCTGCACGAAATGGCGGCCTACGTTGATGTCATAGTCTTCGACGAAGACGAACTTGTCAGCGAATTGCGGAGTACGCATCATTTCGGCGATTTGCTGGAGCATGCGTTTACCGGGCTCGTCGCGCGGATGCGCTTTGCCGGCGAAGACAAACTGGACCGGGCATTTCGGATCGTTGACCATGGAGGCGAGGCGCTCGAGGTCTTTGAGAATCAGATTGGCGCGTTTATAGGTAGCAAAGCGGCGGGCAAAGCCGACGGTAAGCGCGTCGGGACTGAGCAGTTGTCCGAGTGTGGCAATGGTTTCCGGAGATTCGCCGCGGCGAACGGCTTGCGCGGTGGCGCGGTCGCGCACGAACTGGATCAATTGCGATTTCAGGCTGAGGTGCGTTTCCCATAGCTCGCCATCATCGATGCTTTCGATGCCTTGCCAGATCTTGGGGTCGGCGCTATGCTCCTGCCAGCCGGCTCCGAGGTGGCGATCATAGAGCCGGAACATTTGCGGAGCGAGCCAGGAGGGGACATGGACGCCATTCGTGATATGGCCAATGGGAATGGCGTCTTCCGGCTTGCCCGGATACAGCCCGGTCCACATACGGCGTGACACTTCGCCGTGCAGGGCGGAGACGGCGTTGGCGCGGCGCGACACTTTCAAACCGAGCACCGTCATGCAGAAGTCTTCGTGATTGTCGCCGGGATTTTCGCGCCCGAGCTCCATCAAGCGTGAATG
>JAICIH010000484.1 GCA_025924475.1 Bryobacteraceae bacterium | reverse complement strand
GCTTTTTGGCTTTGCGCTCCATAGCGCGGCGGATGGATCGAGCGGTCATGACGTTAGGGCTCCTGGAAATAAAAATGGCCCGCCGGTTGAAAGCTAAACAGCTTTCAGCTCAGCGAGCCTGCCTGACAATAGCACACCGGGGCCAAAAAATGGATCGTGGCAGTTGGTCCAGACGGGGTTAAGTACTGGCGGTAGAACGGGATAAAAATATTTTCGATCGTTGTGATTGGCGATGACGACCCTACGGGCCGTCAAGAGAAGGGATGAAAAAGGGGGTGAGGGATGTTAGAAGAGGCCACCCGGCGAAACAGAGGCTGAAGTACGTTTGGAGCTGGTGAAGCCCGATTGTGAATGTAGCCCGGGCACGTTGCTGGGGAAGATGAATTGTCGTCTCCGCCGGCGGCGGAAGAACACGCGTAGCAATATCGTTTTTAACACATGATCCGGTGTCCTTCGCACGTGGTGGCGGAGGTGAACTAGGCCCACATCGTATCGCCGTTGCTGCGGCATCGACGTGCACAAGAAGAGTATTCAGGTGCATGTGTTGCCACCGCAGGGGCAAACCGGAGTCAAGCCACAGGAACGCGAGTTTCGAACATTTTCCCGGGATCTTCGCAGATTGCGTGGCTGGTTGAAGAGTTGCGGCGTGACTGAAGTGGTGATGGAATCGAGCGGGCAGTACTGGCGCGCGGTTTGGAACGTGTTGGAAGGAGAGATTCCGCGCTTGGTGCTGGTCAATCCGCAACACGTCAAAGCGCTGGCGGGACGTAAGACCGATCGGATCGATAGCCAGCGGCTGGCACGCTATCTGGAGAACAACGATCTGGAGGGGAGCTTTGTGCCGGCACGGGAGATCCGGGAGTTGCGGGATCTGACGCGCTCGCGGGTGCACCTGCTGCAGGAGGTGAATCGGGTGAAGAATCGCATCGGACAGATGTGCGAAGCGGGCAACATCAAAGTCTCGAGCGTGGCTACGGATCTGTTCGGTGTCTCGGGCCGGCGCATGTTAGAGGCGATGGCCGAAGGGTAGCGCGATCCCGGCTGGATGGCCGACTACGCACGGGGTACGCTGCGGGGCAAGAAGAAGCAGTTAGAGCGAGCGCTGGAGGGCAGCTTCACGGGTATCAGCGCTGGCTGCTGCGTGCACAATGGGAGCACCTGAAATTTCTGGAGGGGCAGATTGCGCAACTCGAGCAGGAGATCGAGCGGCGGATGCAAGCCTACCAAGCGCATCTGCAGCGGCTGATGACGATTCCCGGTGTGGATCGGATTACGGGCTGGACGATTCTGGCCGAACTGGGGCCGGACATGAGTGTGTTTCCCAATGCTCATCACGCGGCTAGTTGGGCCGGTTTGTGTCCGGGCAATCGCGAGAGCGGAGGCAAGCACTTGCCGTCGAAAACGCGTAAGGCCAATGTTTATTTGCGACGGGGCTGGTGTGAGGCGGCTTGGGGAGCCAGCCACAGCAAGGATACATACCTGGCCGCGCTCTATCGACGGTAACGCAGCCGGTTGGGACACAACCAGGCGATCTTTGCCTTGGCTCATCAGCTGCTCGTGATTGCCTACACATTGCTGCGTCGTGGCGAGGACTATCGCGAGCTGGGGGCCGACTACTTCGATCAGAAGAATAAACCGAAGGTGGTGAACCGCCTCCTCCAGCGGCTGACGCGCCTCGGCTTTTATGTCACTCGGCAAGAGGCAGCAGCACCGACCGTGGAGTTGGAACCGGCCGCGTCGGACGCTTCGGCTGCCGTCGTTGCGGCTCAACCGCTATCCGATTCGCCGGATGTACCCGTTGCTCCTCTGCAGCCGAGACGGGGCCGCCCCTGTAAATGTGCCGCGCGCGGCCTCCCCTGCCGTCATAAATCAGCGCTCCGGACCCAGCCGCCCGAATTTATCTCCATGAATGCGCTATAGTTGTCGGCTGTATTTTTCGTAGCACCGGCCGGAGCGGAGATCAGCCCCACCTGAGCCGGTTTGAGGAATACGCGCAAAACGGGAGCGGTATCAAGCGCGCCGCCCGAAGAACCAGCGAGTTCCTTCGTGGTCTGGCGGCGTGCATCCGCGCCCTTTGCGCTTCTAAGCCGCTCTTTCCCGCCGCACACGCACTTTGACTTCGATTCGGGAACCAAGGCGGTTCAGAATTGACATAAGACGATCCAGAGTAAACCGCCTGAGATCGGCGTTGCGGATGCGGGAGAAGTCGGCAGCGGCAATGCCGGTGCGGTCATGTGCGGCGCGCACAGTGAGGCGTTCCCGGTCAAGCGCCTTGATGATTTCGGCGGCCAGAATGGCCTTGAACTGCTCTGCATCAGAGTTCCTGTGCCCGAGGTCGCGGAACACGTTCCCGGTTCCACGCACAATATCCAGTTTTTGGCTCTTCATTTCAGCATCTCCTTCAGCCTCTTCAGACGGTCCTTTATTAGGTCAACCTCGCGCTGAGGCGTCTTGATTCCCTTCGTCGATTTCTTCTGGAATGCATGGACGACCCAGAGTTCCTCGGCGAGTTGCACGGCGTAGACGACGCGGAAGGCATCGCCTTTGAACGGCAACGCAATCTCGAACACGCCCGACCCTATCCCGCGCATTGGTTTCGCGATATCCGCCTTGCCGCCTTCGGCAGCGATCGTCAGCGCGGCAAGGCAGATGGTCCGCGCGCCTTCCGGGAACTTCTCGAATTCGTTGAGCGCGGCTTTTATCCATGACACCGGACGCGACTTGCGGGTCTCTGCCATCCGTTATTCGGCGCCGTACATACTCTTTATGTTGTCATATATGACAACAGCCTGCAACGGCTTTTTTGAAAACGCAAGTGTGCGGGCGGATCGGGTTTTACTTCGCGGCCTTCGGCGCGTGCACCGAGCCTTCGAAAGGCGGAGTCTCGGCCTACGCGGGTAACGATTCCTTTCGCGGGATGCGGAATTCAATTCCGTTAGAAGATTGTCTGCCCAGGCCAAATCAAATCTGGGTAGAATATCTTCTGAGATAGCGAGGAAGGTGAAATGCGCTGGCGGCGACGCAAACAACGCGAGCAAGATCTAGTACGGGAGTTATCGGCGCACCTCGAGGCGGAAGCCGCTGAACAGCGGGAGCGTGGCATTGCGCCGGAAGAAGCTCGTTACGCCGCACAGCGGGCCTTTGGCAATACGGCTTTTGTGAAAGAGGAGCTACGCGAAATGTGGAATTGGGGATTCATGGAACGCTTCCTGCAGGATATTCGCTTTTCCTTGCGAATGCTACGTAAGAGTCCAGGCTTCGCCGTTTTCGCCGTGCTTGCACTCGCGCTCGGCTTAGGCGCGAACGCAGCCATCTTCAGCGTGGTGGATGCAGTCCTGCTGCGCTCGCTTCCTTTTCGGCATTCCGATCGCCTGGTAGAAGTTTGGGAAGATGCCTCGCGCTTTGGCTTCCCTCGCGCTCCGCTGGCGCCCGCCAATTTTGTGGACTGGAAGCGCAGGAATCATGTCTTTGAAGACATGGCGGCGTTGAAAGGCGATTTGTATGCGCTAACGGGTGCGGGCACTCCAGAACAGGTGGAAGGCAGCCCGGTGACCGCCAACCTCTTTCCACTGCTCGGTGTCTCGCCGATACTCGGGCGAAACTTTTCAGCCGAAGAGGACCGCCCCGGCGGCCCGCGTGTGGTCCTGATCAGCTATGGTCTGTGGCAGCGGCGCTTCGGCGGCGATTCGGCGATTGCCGGCCGCGAGATTTCGCTCAATAACCAGAAATATACGGTCATTGGCGTGATGCCGCGCGGCGTCACGTTTCCGGAGAAATCGGAAATCTGGGTGCCACTGGGCCTTAGCCCGCGCCAACTGGCCGAGCGCGACAACCACTATTTGCGCG
>JAICIH010000483.1 GCA_025924475.1 Bryobacteraceae bacterium | reverse complement strand
GGTTAATAAGAAAAATGCGACCTGAGTCTCTGGGCGTTCATCTCTTCATGCAGGATTAACGAATGCGGTCTCATTGGTTTTTTGTCCTTCCTGTAACAATTGCAATACTTTGCGCGGTAGGCTGCGGTAACGGAAAAGCCGAGCGTGTATCCGCCGCTCCCCCGCCTCAGCCCGTTTCGGTGGTCGAACTGCGGCCGAAAACCGTCCCGATTTTCGCCGAGTATGCGGCGCAGACCTTTGCCCGCGATGCCGCCGAGATTCGTGGGCAGGTCGATGGCTACATCCGAAAACGTCTATTCCAAACCGGTGAAAACGTAAAAGCCGGCGAGCCGCTCTACATTTTGGATCTGCGGCCATATCAGGCCGAAGTGGCCAAAGCGAAGGGCGATGTAGCACAGAGCGAAGCCAACGCGGAATTCGCCAAACGACAGGTGGCGCTTTTGCAAGCCCAAGCCGATCTGGCGCAGGCCGAGGCCAACGAAGTCAAAGCGCAGCAGGACGTGGACCGTCTGACACCGCTGGTGAAGCAGGACGCCGCCGCGCAGCAGGATTTAGACAACGCGCTCGCGTCACTGAAAGCGAATCAGGCGAATGTGGCGGCGCGCAAGGCCAATGTCGATCAGACCCGCCTTTCCACGCGCATCCAGATTGCAACATCGGCCGCGCAGCTTCAGGCCAACGAGGCATTACTACGCAGCGCGCAGCTCAATCTCGAATACGCGACCATCGTCGCGCCCATCAGCGGCCGCATCGGCGATAGCATGATTCAACCCGGCGGCTTGGTCACAAAGAATTCCGCCCAACCTCTTACTACCATCGTGCCGCTCGATCCGATCTGGGTGCGTTTCAAAGTGAGCGAGGCGGACTACTTGAAGCGCGGCGGCACGGAGGGGCTGCGGCATAGCCCTCTTGAACTAGTGCTGGCCGACAATTCGAGCTTTCCCTATAAGGGCCACATCGAAAACTCGACCAACGAAGTGGATCCGAAAACCGGCACGCTCGAACTGCAAGCCACCTTCCCCAATCCCAAACATGTGTTGCTGCCCGGCCAATTCGGCCGCATCCGTCTCCGGGTTCGCGAGCAGCAGGACGCGTTGCTCATTCCGCAGCGCGCTGTCGAAGAACTGCAAGGCGCGCAATCTGTTTTAACGGTCGGTGAAGGCAACAAAGTCCAGGCGCGTAGTGTTGTTCTAGGCGATCGCGCCGGCAGCGACTGGATTGTCGAGCAGGGATTGAAACCCGGCGACCGTGTAATTGTCGATGGACTCATGACGCTGCGCCCCGGCGCGCCTGTCAGCCCGCAGCCCGTCAGCCCACAGACTCTCCGGCCTGCGGCATCCGAAACCGAACAGAAGTAAGCAGGTTTTTACATGGCTAAGTTTTTTATCGATCGTCCTGTATTCGCTATTGTTATTGCGATCGTGATCGTCCTTCTGGGCGCGGTCGCCATTCCCACGCTTCCGGTTGCGACTTACCCGGAGGTAGTCCCGCCGGTTGTGCAGATTACCGCCAATTATCGCGGCGGTAACTCGCTCGATCTCGAAAAGACCGTCGCACAGCCAATTGAACAGCAATTGACCGCGCTCGATGGCATGTTGTACTTCTACTCCCGCAGCTCGAACAACGGCCAGTTGACTATTGACGTGACCTTTGAACTGGGCACCAACATCGATCTCGCCACCGTCAAAGTGCAGAACAAAGTAAGCGTGGCGATGCCGCAGTTGCCGCAGGAAGTGCAGCGTGAAGGCGTCACCGTCAAAAAAGTTTCTTCTGCTTTCCTCTTTGCGATCGGCGTCTCAGCCGAGGAAAACCGCTACGACGCATTGTTCCTGAACAATTTCGCCACCATCAATTTGGTCGACAAGATCGGCAGCCTTCCGGGCGTCGGCGATTGCCGGCTCGCGGCGCCGCAAAACTACGGGATGCGCCTCTGGGTCAATCCCGACAAGATGGCGGAATTGGGAGTGACGGCTACCGATGTCAGCAACGCGGTGCAGGCGCAGAACCGGCAAAATCCGGCCGGCGCCATCGGCCAGCCGCCGGTTGAGCGAAATAGCGAGTTTCAATATCCGGTGAACGCCAAAGGGCGTTTGGAAACGCCGGCTCAATTTGAAAACATCGTGGTGCGCGCGCGGCCGGATGGCTCGCTGCTGCACCTGGGCGATCTCGGTCATGCTTCGCTTGGCGCGCAGGATTACGCCAACTTCAGCCGCCTCAACGGGCGTCCTTCGGCCGTCATCATTGTTTTTCTCTCGCCGGGCGCGAATGCAGTTGAAACAGGCGATCGTGTGCTCGCTTTCATGAAGGAAGCGCAGAAGTCATTTCCTGCCGGCATCCGCTACGACGTCAATTACGACGCCACTAAGTTTGTCCGCACCTCGATTCGCGACGTAGTCTACACGCTGCTCGCGGCCATCGCGCTGGTTGTGGTTGTCGTCTTCGTGTTTTTGCAAAACTGGCGCGCCACGCTGATTCCGTTGCTTACCGTTCCGGTTGCGATTGTCGGTACTTTTGCGTTGTTCCCGCTGCTCGGCTTCACCATCAATATGACCAGCATGTTTGGGCTGGTCCTTGCAATCGGCATGGTGGTCGACGACGCCATCGTGGTCGTCGAAGCGATCCAGCACAATCTGGATGAGGGGATGAGTTCGCGCGAGGCCACTCTGCGCGCGATGGAAACTGTGTCGGGACCGGTGATCGCGATCGCTTGCATTCTCGCTGCCGTATTCATACCGGTGGCGTTTCTCGGTGGCATCAGCGGCCAGATCTATCGGCAATTTGCGCTGACCATCGCTTGCTCGGTGATCTTATCTGCTTTCAATGCGCTTTCACTCAGCCCAGCCTTGAGCGCCATGATCCTGCGGCCCCGGCAGCGGAGCCGTGGGCTCCTGGGCCGCTTCTTCGGCAAGTTCAATCAGGTTTTCGATTTCGCGACGAACCGCTATCTCGCGGGCGTGCGGGTTCTCATCCGCCGCGCGGCGCTGGCGCTCGTTTCGCTCGCGGCTATCTATCTTGCCGCCGGCTGGCTGTTCAAAGTTCTTCCCGCCGGCTTTCTTCCTAACGAAGACCAGGGCGTCTTTTTCGCTGCGCTTCGTTTGCCGGACGGCGCCTCCATTCACCGCAATGAGCGCGCCGCGAGTCAGATCGAAAAAATCCTTGGCTCCATGCCTGGTGTCGAGCATGTCACCACTTTCGGCGGAATGGATTTCGTGACTTCAACGAATAATTCGAACGTCGCCACGATCTTTGCCACGCTGAAGCCTTGGGAAGACCGGAAAACCAAGGACACGCAATTTGAAGCCATGCTCGGTCATGCACAGCAAAGCTTCTTCATGCAATTGCACGATGGATTCGCTTTTGGCTTCGGCTTGCCGCCGATTCTCGGCTTGGGCACTTCCGGCGGCTTTGAATTCATGCTCGAAGATCGCGCCAACGGCAGCATTGCGGATCTTTCCGCCGCCGCCGATAAATTGCTCGCCGCCGCGCGCCAGCGGCCGGAGCTCGGCACCGTAGTCAGTACGTTCCGCGACAGCGTTCCGGAATACGAGGTCTCCGTCGATACCGAGAAAGCGCAAACGTTAGGCATTCCGGTGAGCGATGTCTATGATTCTTTGCAGACATTCCTCGGCGGGCTCTACGTGAACGACTTTAATCGCTTCGGCAGAACTTGGAAGGTCCTGATGCAGGCCGACTCGGCTTACCGCGAGCGTGCGACCGACATTCAGCGATTTTACGTACGATCTTCGCAAGGCGATATGGTGCCTCTCGGAACTCTGGTCAGCGTCAAACGCCTGGCTGGGCCGGAAGTAATCTATCGATACAACCGTTATCGAGCCATCGATATTCTAGGCCAAGCC
>JAICIH010000482.1 GCA_025924475.1 Bryobacteraceae bacterium | reverse complement strand
CCGCCGGTCTTCGCCTACAGTATGCTCTATCCCTATAGCGACAACTATCTGGATAATCCGAACATCTCGTATGAGGCCAAGCTGCGCTTCAGCGAGCGTTTTCGGCTTCGCTTGTCCGGTGATCTTGCCGCCCTTGAGGCCTTTGAAAACATCGTCTGGAAGCTCGTTTCCCTCATTGAAGGCTATTGGCCGCGCCAGAGTTATGCGGCCGTCTACGACGCATTGCTCGCGATTCACAACGCTCAGGAAAGGAGCCTGGAGCAACAGCGCCGCGCTTCCGATATCCTGCGGTTGAGTTTTGCCAAAGGCGGCGCCTCCGTCCTTGCCGATGCCTATCTCGCTAAAGGATCGCTTCTCGAAGCGGAGCAGCGCTTTGCTTTCGGCTGGGGCGTGCTTCTCCAATTAGGAGACGATCTGCAGGACTTGGCGAGCGACCGCGAACGAGGATCTCACACCCTTTTCTCCACAACTGCCGCAAAAGGTACACTCGACGATCTCACTACTCAGACACTCCGTTTCGCGGGCGCTGTTATCGAATCGCTGGACGCTTTGCCGAAGGGAGCAGAACACCTCAAAGAACTGCTTCGAAAGAATTCAATCTCGCTGCTGATTACGGCTGCCGGCGAATATAGCGATTTTTACAGCACGGACTATTTGCACGAACTGGAACGCTATTCGCCTCTACGCTTCAGCTTCTTGAAAAGCCGCAAGCAGCGCGTAGCGCATTGGCTCGACGACGGCCGGATGGATCAAATGCTTTGCTATTCGTTGAGCCGGCGGTCGGCCGGCTGAATCAGAACGGCTTAGTGAGCCGCACCTTCTTTGGCCATCTCATACAGCGGTGATAGCTCCCGTAGCTTTTTCACCACATCGATCACTCGATTGCCTACGTAATCGACCTCTTCCTCGGTATTGAAACGGCCGATCCCAAAACGGATGGAAGAGTGCGCCAGATCGTCGCCCGCGCCCAATGCCTTCAATACGTAGCTCGGCTCCAGCGTCGCTGAAGTGCATGCCGAACCGCTCGAAACCGCAACATCGTTGATTCCCATCAGCAGGCTCTCGCCTTCAACGTAGGCGAAGCTGACGTTCAAATTGTGCGGCAGACGGCGCTCCATGGAGCCATTAATGAATACTTCGTCGAGCTCCGCCGTGAGCTTGTTTTTCAACTTGTCGCGCAGAAAGCTCATGTGCTTCGATTCTTCCGGCATTTCGGCCTTCGCAATCTCGCACGCTGCGCCCAATCCCACGATTCCCGGAACGTTCAGTGTTCCCGAGCGCATCCCACGCTCGTGCCCCCCGCCATCCATTTGCGCGGTAAGCTGCACGCGCGGATGGCGGCGCCGCACATACAGCGCGCCCACACCCTTGGGGCCATACAATTTGTGCCCGGTAAGGGAAAGCAGATCGATGCCGTCCTCCGCCACATCGACAGGAATCTTGCCCACCGCTTGTACCGCGTCGCTGTGAAACAATACGCCCTTTTCTTTGGCGATTTGGCCAATTTCCTTCATCGGTTGTACGACACCGATTTCGTTGTTGGCATACATGATGGAGATCAGAATGGTCTGGTCCGTAATGGCGTCGCGCAATTGATCGAGATCGATCAGGCCATCCGGTTTGACCGGTAGATACGTAACACGGATGCCTTCTCTTTCAAGGCGCCTGCAAGTATCGAGCACCGCCTTGTGTTCGGTGACTTGGATAATGATGTGATTCCCGCGCTCGCCGTACGCCTCCGCCACGCCTTTCAGCGCCAAGTTGTTCGATTCCGTAGCGCCGCTGGTAAATACGATCTCTTTCGCCGTTGCTCCAATTAAATCCGCAATCTGCCTGCGCGATTTCTCGACCGCTTCTTCGGCTTCCCATCCGAAGCTGTGATTGCGAGAAGCCGCGTTTCCGAAGACCTCCATAAAATATGGCTTCATTGCTTCGAATACGCGTGGATCCATGCGTGTTGTCGCATGATTATCCATATAGACCGGCAGCTTCATGGTCTTGCTTCTATCGATCTGTTTTTTCGCCGGCTACTGCAGCAGGTTTGGGCGCGCTTTGCAGGGCAATCAGCGCATGCGGCAGTTCCTCCGGCGCCTCCTCGAGCGAATCTTCCAGCATGTCTTCGATGCTCACGCTGTCCAGAAGCCGCAGTATGCGGTCGTGAATGCGGCGCAGAGGCTTCTTAACCGTGCAGCGGTCCGAATGGCCACAGTACGCACCGGCTGTGAAGCAATTCGCTAAAACAATCGGTCCGTCGATTGCGCGGATTACTTCGAGCGCCGAGATTTGCTTGGGTGGGCGTGCCAGCCGGTATCCGCCATGAGTGCCGTATTCGGCCACCAAAAAGCCGGTCTTGCCCAGCTTTTGCAGCAATTTGGACAACAGCGGCAGCGGAATGCCGCACACGTCGGAGAGTTCTTTGGCGCTGAGCGTCCCATCGCTTCCCGCCGCGCGCTGTCGGGAGGCAAAATGCTTGAGAGCGATCAAGCTGTAATCCGCCTTCTTAGTGAGCCGAAGCATTTATTCTGCGTGGGGAATTCAAGGACAAAATAACGCCCTTTTCCCTTTATTTATAGCACGAATATTCGAGGGGGTAGATGGCGTTTTATCTTGTTTGCGTTCAATAGCTTGTCTCTACCCAATCGGCGGGTCTGCTAGTCTCATGAGGGGACCTCGCCTCGGCTCCAGAAAACTTATTAAAGCTTGATTCGCCTCTTTCGCGTTTTCATACCGGCGAGCGTTGTCGCACTGCTCATTTCCGAGATCCTTCTGGTTCTCGCCTGCTACACGCTCGTCTTGTTTCTTCTAGGGATCGACCCTGTCTTCTACCTATTCGACGAAAACAATTATTGGAAGGTTCTTGTCCTTACGGGGATGATCATCCTGGGCCTGTATTTTCAGGACCTGTATGCCAACGTTCGCGTCACCTCCACCATCCTGCTCACCCAACAGGTCTGTCTGGCGGTGGGCTGCGCTCTTCTGCTTGCGGCTTTTGTCGGGTACGTAGAGACCGAACTTTTGCTGGGCCGCTGGCTGATGATGCTCGGCAGCCTGGGCGTCATCATTGTCGTACCGCTTTGGCGTATCTTTTTCTGGAAATACGTGATCGCCGGATTTCGCTCCGAGCGTGTTCTTTTGCTTGGCAACTCGAGCATTCTGGCCGAGGTGATTTCCTATCTCTTACGGCGTCCTGAGTTCGGCTACTCTTTTCTGGGATATCTTAGCGAAGATCTTCCCGGCGATTTCCCGGTACCGTGTTTGGGCGCGATCTCGGAAGTCCGCCAGGTCTGCGAGCAATACCGCCCGACCCGAATCGTCGTGGGAATGGCCGAGCGCCGCAACCGTCTTCCCATTCAGGAGCTCCTGGAGATCCGCTTCGGCGGCATCATTATCGAAGATGTTGCCGATACCTATGAAGTCGCTATGCGACGCGTGTGCAGCCGCAAGATCCAGCCTTCGCAACTGGTCTTTTCTTCCGATCTGGGGCCGCGGCGGCATGCCATCACGCTTCAGAATTTTTATTCGCTGGTAATCGGCGTTGTCGGACTGATCGTTTTCTCGCCGCTTATGCTACTGGCGGCAATCGCCGTGAAGCTCACATCGGCGGGACCGGTGCTCTATAGGCAAAGGCGGGTTGGCAAGAACGGCCGCAATTTCACGGTTTACAAATTCCGTTCCATGTATGCGGATGCCGAGGCGCACACCGGGGCAGTATGGGCGTCGAAAGACGATCCGCGCATTACGCCCGTTGGCCGCTGGCTACGCAGGCTGCGGCTCGACGAGTTGCCGCAATTCTGGAACGTGGTCATTGCCGATATGGCAATTGTGGGTCCACGACCCGAGCGTCCTGAATTTGTAGACATGCTGGCGCAGCAGATCCCCTATT
>JAICIH010000481.1 GCA_025924475.1 Bryobacteraceae bacterium | reverse complement strand
GTGCCGGTGCAGTTCGTTGGCGACCGTGACCCGGTCGATATGCTCGCGGCGGCCACTGAGGTCCGCCATGCGGCGGAAAATGACCTTGTGCTTTTCGAGGCTGAAATCGTCCTCGGTGATCTTCGAGCCGCTCACGTTGAAGAAGGCGGCTTCGTCCGTCAGGATGGCGCCGAGAATAAACCGCTCGGCATCTAAGTTCACGGGCAACTGCTCTGTCTGGAACTGCTCGGCCTGGTTGACCACGGATTTTCTTTTCTTTCCTCGCGCCTCGGCGCGGCCTGAACAGCAACAAAGTGCTGTGCGTAATAGGACTGCTGTTTGCTGCGTGGAAGGAAGAAATCCGCTAATCTAGGTTTGAGCAATTCGGATTTCTTTCCGCGGATTTCGTTCTTTACACGCAGCGGAAATCGTAAATGAGAAGGCCCGCCGGAATGGCATCCGGCGGGCCTAACTATTTGCCCTCAATCTTCTTGGTCGCGCCCTCTTTCTCCGCCTGCCGGGCATAGTATCTGCTCCAGCGGACCTGTACTGCGCTTCTGCCAATTTCGGAGGCGCGCTCGGTGGTCAGGCTTTGCGCTCGCGCACTGCCGCCCCGGCGTCCTAGCTTCCGCATGTATTCGCGCACAATGTCTCTATCATGCAACGCTCGCCTGGCTGTTTTCATGGGTTTTCACCTTCCGGCCTATAATGTACGACGTACCGCAAAATCCGCTACGTAAGACAGTTTCAAAGATACTGCAACCCGCGAATCTGGACAAGCAAAAAATTTCCGTTACGATGACTTATGCCGCAAACAAACCCTGAACTACCCGCCGCCGTTCGCGCATTCCTGAGCCGCAACGGCCAAAAAGGAGGCCACAAGGGAGGAACGGCCCGCGCGCGCAATCTGACGATCGAGCAGCTCCGCGCGTGCGCGAGCTACCGCGACGCCGCGGGCCGCTGGAAGAAAAAGAAGCAGGAGGAGTAACCGCATGGCGACCATTCGCATTTGCCATTGCGGGAAGCCGCTGCACTACCAAAGTCCGGAAGTGCAAGCTTTAGTGGAAAAAACGATCGCGAGTTTGGGCGAGAATGTCGTCGTCACCGTGCAGGGCCGCTCCTGGGTAGTGCCGCGCCACTATATCGCGCTGCACGGCCTGGCGTCGGATCAAGTGTCGAAGCTCGGGTTCCCGCCCTATACGCCCGGCATATCACAGTGATATCATCTGGACGTGAGTAAGCCTAAGTCCCGCGCTCCGGCCGCGCCCGTGGAAGAACCGGTCAGCGAAGAACCGATCGCGAAGGAGACCGTTCCGTCGGCTCTTTTTCCACCGTTGTTCCCGCGCGAGAAGCGCTATTTTATCGAAACCTGGTTCCCCGGCCGGCTTCACGATGTGTTGTCTGTGATCAATGCCGAGAAGCTGATTTTGCATTCCATCGTCCTCCGCCCCTTGACGGACCAGGTGCTCGTCATCATTGAGCGCGGCGATTGTTTGCTCGCCGATGAAGAAATCGAAACGCTGATTGGAATGCCCTCGGTAAAATGAACCGGCTCGAGATTCTTGCCAAACGATTTGCCGCCATTACCTACCCGATTCTGACCAGCCGCTACGCCTCGGGATGCTGCATTGCCGCGGCCCGCATCGGAATCGAGGTTTTCGAGTATTTCGGATACCAGGCGGTCGAGATCCCCTGCACTGTGTGGGTGCCGAATCGCGATCTGGTGAAACGTCTTGTTGATAGCGATGGTGAATGGCCCGACGACGCGCAATCGCGCCAGTGGATGGCGGATGGCTGCTATTCGGTGGTCGTCGGGCATCCGAACCATCAAATCGCCAATGGAATAAGCGCTCACTTGATTCTGCGAGTCGAATCGTTCTTCATTGACCCCACGATCCCGCAAGCGCATCGACCGCACCGGGGAATCGACATTCCCGCCGGCGTCGTTTTCCGATCCGCCGATCTCGCTAGCGGGCGGGATGACATCATTCGGTCGGATCAAGCGCAGATGCTTCACTATCACCCGCGCGAATCGAAAGAATATCTCACGTCGCCGGACTGGGCGACTCGCCGCTGGAAGCGCCTGGCGGGAGTCATTATTCGGGAGTTGCGATGCCCGACGAAATAAAAACATTCACGCACGCGGACTGGTTGGATCTCGGCCGCGCCCGTTTTGGCGAGAACTTCGACGACTGGCGATTCGTTTGCCCGATCTGCGGCAATGTCGCGTCGATCGGCGAGTTCCGGCGTTTCAAGGAGCAGGGCGCTACGCCCGAAAGCGCGGCGAGCGAGTGTATCGGCCGCTATCTTCCGAAATCCCACAAAGCGTTCGGAACGGACGAGCCGAACACTCCGAAAAAACCCTGCAATTACGCCGGCTATGGCCTGCTTCGTCTATCGCCCTGGCGCGTGGCCTTTCCGGACGGAACCGAGCGCCACTCCTTCGCGTTCGGCGAGTAACCTTGAGGAACATGGAAGTTTACGACGAAGACCACGACTTCAATTGCTACGCGGAGACAGCCTATGAAACGCATAAAGCGGAGCTGCGGGAGAGCGGCGCCCGCCTGCCGACGTGGCTGCAATTAAAACCCGAGATCCAATCCGTGTGGGTCGCGGCCATCAAAGCGGCCATCGAACGATTTTGGTTAATCGAAACGCGAATTCTACGAAAATGAGCGACGAAACTCTTTCCGTCAGTAAATTGATGGAAGTTATCGCGGCAGCCAAAATGCATTCCGTCGATAAGCTCGAATTCTATTTAGCCGATAACTTCGATTTCAGCTCTTTGTTTCCCTCGTTAGCAATGCTGCCCAAACCAAACACGCTGGCCGGGACGCTTTCCGGGATCCCGTGTTCCGTGCGAAGCTATTTGCCCAAACAGACGGCGATGCTGGTCAATCGAACGAACGGCGAGTGCTGGTTTATTTGCCCGGACGGCACGGTAATCCAGTGGCGGCGCAATTTTCCATAAACGAGTGCATTATGGCCGATGAATTAAATAAAACCACGATCCAGTTCAAGTGCGAGTTCTGCGGCAAACCGTCGTCGCTGCTCTGCGACGGCCGGCTCGACGACGGCCGCACGTGCAATGCGAATATCTGCCGCGCCTGCACGACGCGCGTCTCCAGCGTGTTCTTACGTATGGCGCGGCGCGAGAACGGCAGCCGCTGCCGGCAAGATACGGTCGATCTGTGCCCGCGGTGCAATGCCGCTGGCCGCGAGACCAACCCGGGCGGCATGAGCGAGGCTGAAGCGCTGCGCGTGCTCGACAAAACGCCGAAGCCCGAACAGGGAACGCTCTTCGCCCCGCCTCCCAGCGATTACGCGGACGATTAAGTAGCGAGTCCGTCGACCGGCGTAAGATCCTCGATCCGCGGACAATCACGGAATGCGTGGTGCGGCGCCTGCGCCTGCAGCCGGATGAGTTGCGCGATATAGCCACCGCCAGGCGCACTGCCCGCCTGCCGGCGCAGCATGTCGCGGTACAGCAGACGGCAGTGTGTCGGAACCTTGTGCAACTTCCCTTGTTCAATCAGCATGAGCAATTCCGAGGCGAGAAAGGGCGCCTCGGTTTCCAGATACACAAAGAGATCGACGAGCTCAGCCGGCGAGAGCGGCTGCTCGTAGTTTTTCGAGTGCATGATTGAAAAGGTTACTCCAAAAAGTGACACCTCAGTTACAATGTCGGCACAGCACTTCGTTTTAGTACCGATTCCGGAACCAGTGGTACTTGACGTCAACCGACTTTCGGAGGTGTGTCTTTTAGTGCATCTCACAATCAGATAATTGTGAGACAGTATGGAGATGCCCAAACCCAGGCAAGTCGGCGTTCGGCCCCGCCGCGCTCCCCTTCCCGGCCCCGTTCCCACGCCAGCTTCCCTCCCCGGCCGCCTCATCGGCTACGCC
>JAICIH010000480.1 GCA_025924475.1 Bryobacteraceae bacterium | reverse complement strand
GATATTCGTTTGGGATCGACTTCCTGCGCGATGGTCAGATAGAGCGAGATCCAGACGCCCAAAGCGAAATTCATAGCGCAGATCAGAACGACCGCCCAGGAAAGATCCGCAACGCGGGCGGTGAATGCTGCCGAAAGCAAAGTAGCGGAAGCGATGGAGACGACGACGCGGCGCGGCAGCACGGCCAGGAGAGCGCCGCAGGCGATATTGCCGAGATCGAGGGCCAGATAGGCGAGCGTCAGCACAAACGCGAGTTGCCTGGTGGAATGAACGGCGCGCTGCTGCGACAGGAACAGCGGGAGCCAATTGAGCGAAAAATAGAGTGCGGGATTGACGAGAATTGTGACGAAAAAAGCGCGGCGAAAGCGGGGCGAACGCCAGGGCACTGCCGATTCCTCTCGCCGGGTCTGCAGCGGGGCATTCAGAATTTCGCGCAAAGGGCGCGAGCGTGTCAACGGAATCCACAGTGCGAGCCAGAACAGGCCGAGCGAACCAACCACGAAGAACGGCAGGTTCCATCCGAAGCGATCGGCCAGCGCTAGCAGAATGCCCGGCGCGATTAGCGCGCCGATGCTGGTGCCGCTGGTGAATACGCCGTTAGCGAGTGCGCGCTCTTTCTCCGGCATGACACGCGCGACGATCTGGAGGGCGCCAGGCCAGTTGAATGATTCCATCAACGCCAGCAGAATGCGAAATAGCAGGAGCGAAGCGAAATCCCGCGCCAAGCCGGTTAACGCGCAGGCGAGAGACCAGCCGAGCACCGCTACGCCGAAAAGCAAGCGGAGCCTGCCGCGGTCCAGCAGACGGCCCACGGCCAATTGCGCGATGGTGTAGGCGTAATAAAACGCAGAGAAAATCCAACCTAGCGCCTCATTGCCGATGTGGAGGCTGGTTTGAATTCTTTCCGCCAGGACACTCACCGTCTGGCGGTCGAGATAGTTGAGCGTGGTGGCGAACAGCAGCAGGCCGCAGAGTGTCCAACGGCGGGTCGCCGGAATTCGACTAGTGTCGTGTCGCGGTGAATTCGTTAGCATGTACAAACCGCTTACTTCGTGCGCGGCTCAGTTTCGAGGCGGCGTTTATGTTCATGTTTTCGTTGCGACAGATCACTAGCGCCCATACCAGGCGGGCGTGTACCGATCGCGCAGGCGAATGAATTCGAAAACGGCCCGGTGATACGGGCTGAATTCCGGGTCGGGGATACCGCTGGGCGGAACGGCGGGCGTGCCGTATCCGGTCTGGAACATGTCGTGATGATAGGTGATGTAGGCGCCTATTTGCCACATTTCGAATATCTGGAGAATGTGGTCGGCGGGATAAGTCGCTCCTGGAGGACCGCCGTGGAGATGTGTACCGTTGCGAGCCGGCTCATCGTCGACGACGGGCTTACGATACAACTCCAGTAAATACTTCACCTCCGTGGGGGCGACCTGCCAGGGATTTCCGCGATTCTGCCGCGTGGTATGCGGCGTGAGGTAGTCGAACGCGCGATTTTCTTTGGCGCTGGCG
This sequence comes from Bryobacteraceae bacterium, assembly GCA_025924475.1. Classification (GTDB taxonomy): domain Bacteria; phylum Acidobacteriota; class Terriglobia; order Bryobacterales; family Bryobacteraceae; genus Bog-105. The sequence goes on along the minus strand of JAICIH010000480.1, from coordinate 2,376 downwards.
GCGAGCACGCCCGCGCCGCCCGGCGAGCTGGTGACGAGGCGATGCGGATCGACCGCACGGACTTCCGCGACGTGCTCCAGCGTGTGCTCGCTAAATTCGTTCCAGATCTGGAATGTGATGTTCCGCCAGGGCATCAATTCTTTGGTGAGCGCGCCGATGGCGCGGGCCGACTCCTCGGGGCCAAGCCGGACATTGTGATTCCAGCTTTCGTGTGAAAACAGGGTCAGCTCGACGACCATGCCCATGTTGCCGGCGTCGGTAGCGATTTCTTCGAGCCGCTTGACGCGATCCATGCGCAGGCGCCCATCGGGGAAATAGAGCGAGCACTCGGGGCACACATCGACGAAGGTGTCGCCGTTATCCCATTGCGCCCAGATGCGCAGTGCATTGATGCCATAGCTCTGGAATTTTTGCAGCCATTGCCGGCGAGTTGCCGGGTCGCGGTTGAAAGTGGGATTGTAAATCGCATTGAAGAAACTCAGACCGGTGTAGGGAAACGGCTTTCCATCGAGGCGAAAGAAGGTTCCTTCGACGGTTAAGACGTGCCGCGAGGTTTGGGCGGCGCCGGAAAAAGCGAGCAAAGCGAAGAAGGGCAGCGCCAGGGCGGCCCGCGCACAGATCGTGCAAATCTCCTTACCTAAACGATTAGCCGACGTGCTAATCTAACTCTCTAGACGGTCCGATGTCAACTGCGCAGGTACAGTCTCTCTCCGCTCGCTGGAGTCTCTCGACCATTGTGCTGGCGCCGAGGGGCGGGAAGGCGATATCGTCCCCGGCAGAACGGGAGGACCTTCTGAGCTGGGCGAGCCAGATCGGGTTCGATGCCGTAGAGATTTCCGGGGCCTGGGTGGAGGTCTATACGCAATCTCGCGACGAACGCCGTGCCCTACGGTCCGAAATAGCGAATCGCGGGTTGGCGATATCGGGAGTGAACCTCGACCGGGCGCTCGATCGTTGCGGCAGCTCCGCCGTGCTGGAGCGCGACCGTTTCTTTAAGGTGCTTCGAGTAGCGGAGGACCTGGAAGCGCCGCTCCTCTCGATTTCGTTTTCGGCCAAGTTGGGACCCACGGTATTGCGGGCGGCCGACTTTGACGATGCCACTGTTGCGGCGATTGCAAGGGAAGTGAAACGGCTGGCCCGCGATGCGGCGGATTCCGGGATTCAGCTATCGTTTGAACTGCATGATGACGGCATTCTGGACAGCGCCGAAGCGTGTCTTCGATTTCTCGAGCGTGTGGACGAGCCGAATACCGGAGTAAATCCCGATTTGGGCAACCTGATGCGCGACCCTGCAAAGCCAAGCCATAATTGGCGCTCCACGCTGCAGGCGCTCGCGCCGCGCACGAACTGCTGGCATGTGAAGAATTATCGTGACGCCAAGCAGGCGCCGCTGGACGAAGGCGATATTGATTTCGGAGAAGCGTGCATGGTTCTACACAAAGCGGGTGTAGCGCCGCCGATCAGCATTGAGGATCGAAGCGGGGAATACCGCGCTGCCCAGAGCCACGGGCTTCAATTTATGAAACGGATGATGAGAGCCGCAGTGGAGGCGCAGTGAGTTTCACGGTCGCCTATTGGAATCCAGGAGCCACACCGGAACTACGCCGATTGATGAGTTCCGAAATGCCGGCAGGATGGCGTCTGATGATACCCGGCCAGGATGCGACGGACGAGCGCGTACTAGCCGAGTGCGATTTTCTGGTTGTGGCGGACCGCGCCATTACGGGAGAACACCTGGCCGCGGCTCCCAAATTGAAGATGATTCAGCACCAAGGCGTCGGCTATGAACGGATCGACACGGCGGCCTGCGCGCGCCACGGGATACTGCTGGGCTTGACTCCGGAAGGCACCACAACGGGGGTAGCCGAGCACACAATCCTATTGATTCTGGCGCTTTATAAGCAGCTTGTGAAAGCCGCAACGGCCGCGCGTGAGGGCAGGTGGCTGCAGTGGGAGCTGCGCCAGGCGTCGTTCGAATTGAGCGGCAAGACGCTTGGCTTGGCCGGCTTCGGACGGATTGGCCGGGAAGTCGCCCGCCGCGCTTTGGCATTCGACGCACATATTCTGTTCTACGATCCCTATACACAGGAGAACGGAGGCGAACGCTGCGCCACGTTTCGCGAGCTTTGCCACAAGGCGGACATCGTCAGCCTGCATCTTCCGGCGAACGCCGGCAACAACGGAATGATCAATAAGGAGACGCTGGAATGGATGCGTCCTCATGCGATTTTGGTCAACACATCGCGAGGCGCGCTGGTAGACGAACCCGCCCTGATTGCCGCGCTGCAAGAGGGCAAGATCGCGGGTGCGGCTTTGGATGTTTTGGCGCAGGAGCCGCCGGACGCGGCCAATCCGCTGCTCGGAATGGAGAATGTT
>JAICIH010000479.1 GCA_025924475.1 Bryobacteraceae bacterium | reverse complement strand
GTTCTACAGGCCCTGGTCGCCTTTCTGGACGAGTCGCTTCTGAATGCCAACAGCCCCCACCATGCGGGTCTCCAACAAGAGCTTTTCGGCAGCCGCGGCGCCGGCCAGAGCTTCGTTCGCAATCTCGAACGATTGTTCGAGCGGCCGGGCTCGGCCACCCTGGCCGACGTGCTCGAAGTTCATCAGCTCTGCCTGCTGTTAGGATTTCAAGCCCACCTCTCCGGACTCGAGATTCGCTACCTGCTGCGTGAGATCGGCGAGAGAATCCAAGCTATTCGAAGCGGTCGCTCCCATGCCGCCTATTTCGGGGAAAACAGGCGCGAAGGTTCGCCCGAATCGCAGACCGTGACGCTTCTGGTAGGCGGCGCCGGCACGGGCAAAAGTAGCCTGATCACCGAATCCGGTATGGAACTGGAGCGAGCCGCCGAAAACGCCTGGCGCAGCGGTGACGCCTTATTAGTGGATGGCGGCCCGATCGCAAACCGGCGTCTCTTCCGGCGCAGTGATGCCTGCATGGCCGTGCTGAGTCTCGATTGCGACGCTTTCCTGGATCCCGAACGCGTCGAAACCCTGGCGCAAACGGCGCGCGAATCGAGAGCTATGCTGACCGGCCTCGCGCGCGGCGCACGCGCCGCGCTGCCCGTCTATGTCGTCCTCACCAAAACCGACAAGCTCAAATATTTCGCATCGTTTGTGCGGAATTTCACCGAACTGGAAGCAAACGAGACTGTAGGATCTCGGGTACGCGGCAGTATCGGCCATGCATTCGATGCCGTGTACCGCTCTCTTGCCGCCAAACGAGCTAAACTGCTCGAGCGCGAAAGCGATGCCGCCGAGCTTCCCGATATTTACGAATTCCCCCGTGAGTTCGCGAAGTTGCGGCCGCTCATCGTCGAATTCCTGTCCGAGCTATGCGGACCGGAAAGTATCTTACGAGGCTTTTACTTTACCGGCCTTGCGGCGTTCGGCGCCCATTCCACAGCGCAGCGCGTCTGGTTGCGCCGTCTGTTTCCCGACGTGGTTCTCTCGACCGCTCCCGTGCGCAAGCCGCCCGGCAGCATCCGCAGTCCGATCTCGATTAGCCGCTTCACCGGGACGAGATAGGGCCTCACAAAGTTATCCCCGTACCGTATAATTTCTCACGCCTACGCCTCTAATTGGATAGATACAGTCGCCGATAAGGGTTTTGAGCGAGGCTTACCAGTAGTGGACGCACGCTGGACGGCCAACCTATTTGCTTATGGGTGAAATCAGCAGAATCACAGAATTAAGAAGCACGCAGGCGGAACACCAGCCATCCGCGACGATTCCCTTGGCATCGAAAGATAGCGCCCGGCTGGAGCCGGAAGATGCCTCTCAACTTACCAAGCTGAGTTCAGTGCTCAACGGCCTCAAACTCGGCGCTACCCAGATGCGAGCGCACGTCATGCACGCCATGGTGGCTGTCCGATCCGGCGAATATCACGTCGATCCCTTGCAGGTCAGCCGAAGTATCGTCCTCGACAGCCTGGCTCGCCGCTAGCTCTGTTCGTCACAACCACTCCCTTGCCGTCATGGCTTCTGACCGAGCCGCGACCGCCGAGGGAGCGGTCTTTTACTCCGTCCGCAGCGCTTCCGCTGGATCAATCCGCGAAGCCCGCCGCGCCGGCAAATAACACGCGGCCAGCGCCGCCAATGTGAAGCCTGCCACAACAACCAGCAGCACCGCAGGATCGTTTGCCTTCACTTCATAGAGCATCGCTCGCAGCAAACGAGTAGCAACAAGCGAACCAAGCAGGCCGAGCGCGATGCCAATTAGCACGATCGCGCTTCCCTGGCCCAGCACCAACCGCACAATGCTTCTGCTGTTCGCACCGAGCGCCATGCGCACACCCATCTCACTGGTCCGCTGCGTCACTCCAAAGGACAACAAGCCGTATACACCCACCACCGCCAGCAGTAGCGCACAACCGGCGAATACGCTGAGCAGCGCTGTCTGGAAACGATCGCGCGCGATTGTGCCCGAGATCAAGCCTTCCATGCTTTCGAAATTCACCGTGGTGCTGCGATTCAGCGAAGTGACGATCCGTTCGATTCGTGGTTGCAGACTGGCAGGACCGCGCACGACCAGAGCCACGTTCATTGCGGAATCGGCATGTTGGAGGTAATCGGCATAGACTTCGGTGCTTATCGGACGTTTTAAACCGGATGCACGCATATCAGGCACGATTCCAATGATCGTCATGAATTGCGGCTTGCGTTCGAAGCCCAGGAAGCGTATCCGTTGGCCCAGGGGGTCGCCAGCCGGAAAGAATTTCTTGGCGAAAGACTGATTCACAATCGCCACCTGCTGTGCGGAGCGCTGGTCGTCCTCCGTGAAGCCGCGGCCTTTGAGAATGGGTATGCCAAAGGCTTTCCAGTATTCTGGGGTGACCATTCGGTAGTCTGCGTCAGGATACAGATGCGGATCCGCGGGCAAGGGACGGCCTTCGATTTCGAAGCCTCCTCTAGAAGTGCCCCGAAGAGGTAATCCATGGACGAACGCGGCCGCCTGCACTCCCGGCAACTGCCCGATCTGTGCCAGCATTTGTGTCCCCGCCCGGCGCACGTACGCGCCATCGACGGAGTCACCGTCGGGGGCGGCCGGCCACGTAAGTTCGGCGACGTATACACCGCCGGATGCAATCCCGGTTTCGACATGCGCCAGTTTCCAATAGCTCTTGATGAGCAATGCAGCGCCGCTCAGTAGCACGATCGCCAGCGCGATTTCCGCGCCGACCAACGTCTGTCCCCAGTGCTTTCGCCGTACGTCTTCTCCTTTACCGGAGCCCTGCTTCAAGGCGTCATTTACGTCCGTTTTAGAACTGTCGAGCGAAGGCAATACCCCAAACAGAAGGCCTGCGGCTAACGACAATGCCGCCGTGAAACACAGCACGCCGGTATCGATACCGAGATTTTGGATGCGCGGGATGTTTGCCGGCGCTGCGGTGCGCAGGATTCTCACGGCCGATTCGGCCAGCGCTAGGCCCAACAGCCCGCCCGCGGCGGCAAGCAGGACGCTTTCGGTCAGCAATTGGCGAATCAAACGCCCACGCGCCGCTCCCAACGCCGACCGCATACCCATCTCCTTGCGGCGTGCCGCCGCGCGCGCCAATTGCAGATTCGAGATGTTGACGCAGGCGATCAGCAGCACCAGCGTGACTGCGCCAAACAGCGTCAGCAGCGCCGGACGCACGCCGCCGATCAAAGATTCGAAAAGTGATGTGACGCGGATACCTTGGTCCTTGTCGTCGGCATATTGCTTCGCCAGCCGCGCGGCGATTACATCCATATCGGCCTGAGCTTGGCCCACTGTTACGCCAGGCTTCAGCCGGCCGACAACGCTATAGTTGTGCGCCGATCTCGCGGTGTTATCCGGGAACAAATCGTTGGGCAGCCAGGCCTGCGCACGATTGGGAAAGTTGAATTTTGGCGGCATCACGCCGATGACCGTAAACTCCATGCCGTTCATACGCACGCTCTTCTGAATCGCCGCCGCCGGAGCGCCAAATACCGCCGTCGCCAACTCATATCCCAAAACCAGCGCCGGCGTTCCGCCCGGCTTCTGCTCGTCGCTGCTGAACGTTCGGCCGATCGCGGCACGCGTTGCCACTACGTCGAAAAATCCGGCCCCTACCGCCGCCATGCGCGCATTCCGCGTCGGGAAATTCCCCGACAACGTGACTCTGCCGTCGCCGTATTTCGCCATCGATTCCATGGTCTGGTTTTGCGCGCGCCAGTCGAGGAAATCAAGATGCGAGACATTCATCGGATGACCGTCCTTAGCCGTCTGCCAGAGTTCTACCATCCGCTCCGGTTCCGGATACGGCAGAGCGCTCAGCAAAACCGCCTTCACCGCGCTGAACATCGCCGTGTTCATCCCGATGCCAAGCGCCAGC
>JAICIH010000478.1 GCA_025924475.1 Bryobacteraceae bacterium | reverse complement strand
GTTGGTCAATAAGCGGGGCGGGGGCGGGTTGGGCTGGCACTGCGCTGACTTTGCCGGCTGCGGCGGCGCCTGTGGCGGAAGACTATTACGACAAGCTCGGCGTCACCAAAATCATCAACGCGGCCGGCACGTACACGTTTCTCACTGCGTCTATCATGCCGCCGCAAGTGCAAGCCGCGGTGGCGCAAGCCGCCAAGCATCCCGTACGCCTCGCGCAATTGCAAAAGGCAGCCGGCGAATATCTCGCTAAGAAGCTGCAGTGCGAAGGCGCGCTGGTCACGGCTGGCGCTTCTTCGGCTCTCACGTTGGGAACTGCCGCCTGCATGACCGTGGCCGATCCTTCCGCCGCGCGCCGCATACCCAACGATGTAAACGGGCTCAAGAACGAAGTCATCGTGCAGAAGGCGCATCGCTACGACTACGACCAGGCCCTGCTGAACTGCGGCATTCGTTTTGTGGAAGTCGAGACGATCGATCAGTACCAGGCCGCCTTCACGGACAAAACCGTCATGGCGCATTTTTTCAATGCCGCCGAGGAAGGGCAGATTACCCGCGAAGATTGGATTCGCGTCGCGCACCAGCACAATGTCCCATGCTTCAATGACGCCGCCGCCGACGTGCCGCCCATTTCCAATCTGTGGAATTACACCAAAATGGGCTTCGACATCGTCACGTTTTCGGGCGGCAAAGGAATGCGCGGCCCGCAGAACGCCGGCTTATTGCTCGGAAGGAAAGACCTAATCGAGGCGGCCGTGAAGAACGACATGCCGATTTCGGAAGCGATCGGGCGCGGCATGAAAGTGGCGAAAGAGCAGATTGTTGGCATGGTGGCCGCCGTCGATTGGTTCCTGAGCCAGACCGATGAAGGAATGCAGACCGAATTCCGCCGCCGCGCCGACAAGATCTCCGATCACCTGAAAGACATTCCCACGCTTCGAGCGAAAATCGTGGTCCCCGAAGTGGCGAACCACGTGCCGCATTTGTTGCTGAACTACGACGAGGCGCAAGTCAAGATCTCGGCCAAAGATGTCGCCGAACAACTGCGCAGCGGAAACCCGAGCATCGAGCTGAATCCTTCCACCGGCCAGGAGAATTCGCGCGGCATCACTACGGAGCCCAATACGATCGTCGTCGGCGTCTGGATGCTGCAGCCTGGCGAAGAAATGATCGTCGCCAAACGTCTGCGCGAAGTTTTATTGCGCGCTTCTTCGGGCCGGGTTTAGCCCATCCCAACGCGGATCGCCCACCGCCTTGTAGTCGGACGGAAGCTTGGTCCACTCGGGGCGGCTGATGCCGTTCAGATCGTAAACGATCTTGCCGTTTCGGACGGTCATCTCGCAAAGGAATTTCTGATTCCCGTCCATTCGCGCCCCGTACATGTCGGTAAATCCGAAGCGGCCCTTCTGAACGCGCAAAACGGCGATGTCGGCCGCGGAGCCGACCGAAAAATTTCCCAGCTCCTCGTGGTGAATCTCTCTTGCCGGGTTCCATGTGGAGCGCGCAATCACGTCGTCGATGGACATCCCGAGCGCGAGAAATTTGTCCATCACGTTCAGCATGTCTTTCATGCCCGTGTTCATCGAACTAATGTGCAAATCGGTCGAGATCGAATCCGGCCAGAAACCTTGCTTCGTCATGGGAACGGCAATGCGCCACGCGAAGCTTCCGCCGCCATGGCCGACGTCGAAGATCACGCCGCGCTTGCGGCCTTCAATCATTCCCTGGTTCACGTGGCCCGACACATCGAGTTCGTTGCGCAATCCGGAGTAACAGTGCGTGTAGATGTCTCCGGGCCTCAGCTTCTTTTCGAGCAGATCGGTAATAGGCCGCTCCGGATGGTTCGTGCCGAAATCCACCATCACCGGAATCTTTGCCAACGTGCCGGCTTCGACCGCGTGCTCCACCGGCGTCCATTCCGGTCCCGCGTAATGCGCTGTCTTGATGCCGATGATCAATCCGGGATGCTTCTTCGCCATCTCGGCGGCAGGCTGCGGGTCCATGTCGGCGAGGTTGTTTTCGTATTTCGGCCCGCGCATTCCGGCGCCCACAATATTGAGAAACGCCAGCACGCGCGTCTTCGAACGATCGATGATATGTTCTTTGAAATCTTCGAAATTTTTGTAGCCGGCGCAGCCCGCGTCGGCGACCGTCGTCACGCCGACTCGAAAGGTGAAGCCGTCCGGGAAAACGCTGTTGTCGCCGGCATAGGAATGCGCTTCCCCGGTACTGGCATACACATGCACGTGAATATCGACCAGGCCCGGAGTGACATAAAGCCCTTTCGCGCTGACTGTCTTCAACGCCGTCGCGGGATCGATGTGCTCAGAGACGGCGGCAATTTTGCCGTCGCGGATCGCCACATCCCGCACCGCACTGAGACCGTTCTTGGCGTCGACTACATGGCCGCCCTGAATCAACAGGTCATATTGCGCCTGTTGCTGCGCCACAGCAAACGAGGCTGCGAGGCTGAGAAAAACAAAACAGAGTTTCATTTGGCAAGGTCGATAATAGCGAAAGTTTTCAGTTCGGGCAACGTGAACTCGGTCGCGCTGGAATTTACGGCCACATCGATCAGCTTGGTTTCGGGCGCATCGAACTGCATTGCTTGCTGCTTGTGGAATGCGCCCAGAACACGAATGCGCACTCCGTTGGCCGGCGAGCGGGCCACGCCATAGTTGATCAAGTAGAGCCGCACATCGCCGCCGTGACCCACTAAACGGCCCACGACTACTTCACTGCCGTAGAGGCGAAGCAGCCGCTTGGCATCCGTCAGGTTGGCGCGTACTTTTTCGGCGAGCAAGCTCGGGTTGGCGGCTTCCGACTTCGGATATTGGGTGGAACCGGGTACAACGTTCAAGTCGAGCTTTGGATCGGGCTGCTTCACGACTTTAAAAAGGAGATTGCGGCGGACCAGCAGATTCATGAACTCGCCCGACTCGGCTGTTCCGTCGTCCACGAAGCCAATGTTTACGAGCGGAAAGAAATCGCCATCTTTCACCGTTCGCAGAAACGCCAGCATTTTGGCGAGCGACTCCGAACCGGCCGCGTCCGTGCGGATCTTGACCGGGACGTCATAAGCGAAAGCTTCCGCCGCGGCCAGGTCCGCCGCGGCCGCACCGGGAGCATCGCAATAGAAATGTCCATCCGGCTGCCGCAGATATCGCCAACCGTTCGAATCCACCCAGGGCGCGCGCGTCGCCGACGCCACGTTCCGCCGAAAAGTGACCTTTGGCGTTATCGCTTTTGAGAGTCCCGATACATCGGCATCTGCCGGCGCTACCGTGATGCGATCGACGCCAGAAACGAAAAGGAGCAAGGCCGCAAGCAGAATGCTCACAGCTCAACTACCTTCTCTTTGATGCGGGCTTTGTCGAAAATGCCCAAACCGAGCGTGGACGCGTATTCCACGTGTCCCGGCTCGCGAATAAAGCTGTTGAACTGCGGATCCAGTTCAGGACCGCGCCTCAAATGGCTGGGACTGCGATCGAAAAGCGAAGGCGCGCCTTCCTGTTTGCGTTTATCTTCAATCATCTCGATGAGAAAATGATCGAGCGCCACCGGATCGGTACCCAGGACAAGCTGCTTGGGGAAGAAGAGGAATTTCGGGCTCTGCAAGAACGGGCCGCCCTGCCACAGGCTCCGCAAGCCATCCATGATGTTCAGGACCGTCCTGGACCGCAACGGTTCGACTGACGCCAGGGTTCCAATGAAGGAATAGGTGTTGGACTTTTCGCGCTGATGGGAGCGCGCGACGTTCGAGAAATCGCCATACGCGATGTTTTTCAAGCAGCCGGTCACACCGGCGGCGCGATGTTCTTTCATCGTCGGAACGTTGATCACTTTGGTCAGCGTGTCGGAGACGATACGGATCAGATTAGACCGCGTATCCTCTTCGCCGAAGAAATCCACTTCGACATAGGTGTAGGG
>JAICIH010000477.1 GCA_025924475.1 Bryobacteraceae bacterium | reverse complement strand
GGGGCTTGCCCTTAGTACGAGAGGACCGGGGTGAACAGACCTCTTGTGATTCAGTTGTCACACCCGTGGCACAGCTGAGTAGCGAAGTCTGGTCAGGATAAGCGCTGAACGCATATAAGCGCGAAACCTTCCCTAAGATGAGATCTCCCTGAAGAGCCGTGACAGACGATCACGTTGATAGGACGGATGTGTAAGCGTAGTAATACGTTGAGCTTACCGTTACTAATAGCTCGTTCGGCTTGACCATAAAATTTACTCTGCGCTTTGAGACAGCTTTAGTCCCGTCAATAACTATTCCTTCAACCCTCCCTTTCGAACGCGATCTCTTAACCGAGCCGCGACCGCGAGGGAGCGGTTTGAAGTTATCACTTTCGGGTGATAACAGCGAAAGGGTCCCACCCGTTCCCATCCCGAACACGGTAGTTAAGCCTTTCAGCCCCGATGGTACTGCACGCGCGAGTGTGTGGGAGAGTAGGACGTCGCCCGATTATTTTCCACAAAAACCCCGGTATGGGTTGTTACCCCGTATCGGGGTTTTGTGTCTTAATAGTACTTCCGTACTGGGGGCGGGAATTGCTCATGGATCTGCGCAGAATGATCGGCGAATTAAGAGCGGAAAAGACGCGCCTCGACGAAGCCATTCTGGCCCTCGAACGCCTCGCGGCCGGAAAATTACGCCGCCGCGGCCGCCCGCCGCATTCGCCCGCCGAAGAGTTGAAACATAAAACCGCCGCCGCCGGCGCCGATGACACCGACGACAACGCTAAATAATCAATACTTTCAATAGCTTACCGAGCCGCGACCGTAGGAAGCGGTCTTGACTGCCTTACGCTCTAACTGATCCCCATATACCGAATCCCGGCGCGCGTGAGCTTCTCACGGTCGAGCGAGTGCCGCCCGTCCAGCAGAAACGGATGGCGCATCTTTTTCGCCACCTCTTCCCACTCGAGGTCGCGGTATTCGGCCCACTCGGTCACCAGGACGAGGGCGTCGCAGCCGTCGGCCACCTCGCAGGCGTTCTTGCACAAATGGACGTTCATGTGGCCGTATTCGCGCTGAAAGCGCTCCTCGGCGATCGGATCGTGCGCTTTGACCCGCACACCCCGGTCGATCAGTTTCTGTGCGATCTCGATCGCCGGAGCCTCGCGCAGGTCGTCCGTATTCGGCTTGAAGGCCAGGCCCAGCAGGCCGACCGTGCGCCCTTTGAGAATTTTGAGTTCGTTCAGCAGCTTTTCGACCACCCGGTCACGCTGCCGTGAGTTGACTTTCTTTGCCGCTTCGACAATCGGCAAGTGCAAACCGTATTCGCCCGCCGTGGCGATCAGCGCCGCCGTGTCCTTGCCGAAACACGAGCCGCCCCAGCCGATGCCCGCGCTTAAGAATCGGTTGCCGATGCGCGAATCAAGCCCGATGCCGCGCCCGACTTCGGAAATGTTGGCCCCCACCCGCTCGGATAGCAGGCCCATTTCGTTGATGAAGCTGATTTTCAGCGCCAGGAAGGCATTCGCCGCATATTTGATCAGCTCGGCCGATGCCAAATCGGTCGATAGCAGCGGCACCGCGACGACCGTCTCCGGCCGCGGTAGATACGTCGGAGCCGAAAACGTCTGGTCGAGGATCGGCCGGTAGAGCGAGTACAAAACTTCGAGCGCACGCTGCTCGTCAGCGCCGATTACTATGCGGTCCGGATACAGACTGTCGTGCAGCGCCGAGCCTTCGCGCAGAAATTCCGGATTCGACGCCACTGCGAATTCGAGCAGCGTCTTGTCCTGGCGCTGTTCGACGGAATCCCGCAGCAACGAGCCCACCCAGTTGCCGCTGCCGATCGGCACGGTCGATTTGTTGACCACCACGGTAAACGGGCTGTCCAGGTGCTGCCCGACGCTGCGCGCGGCCTGGGAAAGGTATTCCAGGTTCGGCGCACCCGAAGGCGTCGGCGGCGTCCCGACCGCGATAAACACGACTTCGGCGCCCGGAATCGCTTCGGCGTAGCTGCTCGTGAAAGTGAGATTTGTTCGTGCTTCTTCGATCAGATCTGTCAGGTAGGGTTCGTAAATCGGAATATGACCATCTTTGAGAGCTTTAATTTTCGATTCGTCGGTGTCGAGGCACGACACTTGATGCCCGATAAAACTCAGACAAACCCCGGTTGTCAGCCCGACATAACCGGTCCCAATGATCGCAACGCGCATAATTATCTAGTCGGCAGTAGGACGAAATTCCTATACCTGCAATGTCGTATGATAACCCGAGGGGAATACATGAAGAGACTCGCTTTGTGCGCGCTGAGCGCGATGGTTTGCCAGATTGCCTTTGCGCAAGACAGCGGCAAAACGTTGGTAAACGAGCTTGTAAAGCATTGGGAGACGTCCAAAGCGCTTTCCCTCGCTGTAGCCGAGGCCATGCCCGACGATGCGTACAGCTTCCAAGGGGCGGGTGCCCCGGAAATGAGCTTCGGCGGCCAGATGAATCACATCGCCGCCGCCAACGGCAGCTACTGCTCGGCCGCCATCGGCACCAAAAACCCGATCGGCAAGCCGGCGGACGACACCAAGGCGACTGCCATCAAGAATCTGACCACCGCCTACGATTACTGCATTGACGGTCTGAAGCAGATGACAGATGCGGACCTGCAGAAGACCATCAAGAGGGGCACAAAATTCGAGGCGTTCTGGGGCGGATTCACTCACGCCGCGCATCACCGTGGCCAGGCCGAAGTTTACCTGCGCCTGAAGGGCGTCACTCCGCCGCAGTACAAGTTCTAGCCGAGTGATCGAAACCGTTCGCCCTGGCGTCACCGCCGAGCAGGCCAAAGTAGTCATATTCGATTTCGACGGAACGCTATCGCTCATCCGCTCTGGCTGGATAGACGTGATGGTGCCACTGTGCGTCGAGCACCTAGCCGCGTGCGGCTCGAAAGAAAGCGAAACCGAGTTGCGCGCCGTCGTCGACGAATTCGTCTGGCGTCTGACCGGCAAGGAAACGATCTACCAGATGATGGCGCTCGCCGAGGCCATCGCTGAACGCGGTGGCAATCCGCTCACGCCGGCGGCGTACAAGAAAATGTATCTTGACCGGCTGTGGCTCAAGATTCGCGATCGCATCGAGAATCTGCGTGCCGGCCGCGTGAATCCGGACGCGTTTCTGGTTCCGGGCGCGCGAGCGCTGCTCGAAGGTTTTGCGGCCCGCGGCCTGCGCCTCTATCTGGCCAGCGGGACTGACGACGCCAACGTGAAGGAAGAAGCCGCGCTGCTCGGTGTCGCGCCCTTTTTCGAAGGCCGGATTTTCGGCGCACAGGAAGACCTGAGCAGTTTTTCAAAGGCGATTCTAGTACGCCAAATCGTCTCGCGCGCCGGCTTCGAGGCGAACGAGCTTCTGGTTTTCGGCGACGGCTACGTCGAGATCGAGGAAGTCAAGAAGGTCGGCGGTATTGCGGTCGGTCTCGCCACGGCTGAGCCTGAATGCCTCGCCATCGATGAATGGAAACGCCAGCGCCTGATTCGCGTGGGTGCCGACTTCATCATTCCTAACTACATCCAAATTCAGGAATTGACCGCCGCGCTGTTTCCTGCTAGTGCTTCTGTCAGGTAACTAGTTGCAGCGCAATGGCCTCCAACTTGCGAGAGGTGAAGTATGAAAATTCTCTGGGCCGGGGTTGTGCTCGTTGTCGCACCGCTTACTTTAGCGGCGCAAAACAGCAGTACTCCCAAGGTAGACCAAGGCGCCAAGAAAATGATGCGATCGCCCGACACGCATTTTGCCATGGAGGCGGCGCGCGGCGGCATGGCCGAAGTGCAACTGGGAAAGCTGGCGGCAGACCAGGGTAGTAACGCCGACGTGAAAGCTTTCGGCCAGCAAATGGTCGATGATCACGGCAAGGCAAACGATCAATTGAAAGCGGTAGCGGAAAAGGAAAACATGACGCTGCCCACCACGGTCAGCG
>JAICIH010000476.1 GCA_025924475.1 Bryobacteraceae bacterium | reverse complement strand
GACGAAAACACCGAATGTCGATAAGCTGCGGCGGGCCCTCAAAATTGGAGCGGCCGTGTGGGGAAAAACCTACCATGCATCGGCCGCGCTGGCCACGGCGGGAATTGCGTTCTTAGTCTTTCTCGCCGCGGCACTTTCCTGGTTCATATGGCGGCACTGGACGACGCCGTTATTCACGACTTTGGGCCGAGCTCTCTTGTGCATCGCCGTCGCTACTGCTGTATTACTTGCGATCCGGCTATTGCTTTCCAGAGTGTTGCGCTATCGGAATCCCTATTGGCAAGTGCTTGTCTCCGTTTTCATGTGCGTAGCGGGCTGGTTTATCCTATTCCTTCACCTGCGCATCGCTGAGCCGCGCTATCTTCGAATCGGGCCGAAATACCGGAAATGATCCTTGCACTCGCAGGCAGAAGAGTGGACGCTCCAAACGCCGCCGTAGTCCGTTTCCCGCTCGAAAACGCGGACTCGGTGAAAACACAAATTGCCGGCCTTCTGGGGACGACACAGGCGACATCACTCGTCTGCTCGGCCGCCTGCGGAAGCGATTTGCTTGCTCTCGACGCAGCGCGGGAGTTGGCGCTTGACTGCCACATCATTCTTCCTTTCGCAAAAGAACGTTTTCGCGAGACCTCCGTTGTCGACCGGCCCGGCTTCTGGGGAGCGCTCTTCGACCAAGTTGTCGAGCGCGCCGAGCGAGCCGGCAAGCTCGCGGTACTGAATCTCCAGGAATCGGACGACGCCAGCTATCTCGCTGTCAACGAGGCCATTCTCGCCCATGCCCGAGCTTTGGCCCGCTCTCAGGCGCAGCCCATCGAAGCGGCGCTTGTCTGGGACGGCAAACCGCGCGATGGGATGGACATCACGGCCGCGTTCGCAAACGCTGCCAAAAGTCTTGGCATTCCCGTGCGGGAGATTTCCACGCTTCCGGCGCCGTTTGACAAAATGACGGCATGGCCGCACAAAAGCTGAGCCTCGACGCTCTCCAAACCGCATTGAAGGAGCTTCCCGCCTGGAGTATCCAAAACGAAAAACTGCACCGCGAATATCGCTTTCCCGATTTCGCACACGCCTTCGGCTTTATGGCCACCGCCGCCGTGGAGATCGAGAAGAGAAATCATCACCCGGAATGGCTGAACGTCTATAACCGAGTGACGGTTGACCTCACGACGCACGACTCGAACGGCATCACCCAGAAAGATCTCGACCTAGCGCGTTTGCTCGAACAAATCTCGGCCAAGCTAGTCTAGTTCTTTCGACATGAAATCTCCGATTGCCTTGTTGCTGGTAGGCGCCGCCGCCGCGCTTACACAAGCGCCCACCGGCTATACCAACTCTGTCCAACAGCATCTACTATTTGTCGATCCGATCGTGGATGAAGCTGTCCGAACGGAACTGATTCCCGGCGCGGTAGTCGTTATCGGCCATAACGATCAAATTGTTTTTCGCAAAGCCTATGGCTCACGCGCCCTGATTCCACGCCCTGAGCCGATGACTCTCGACACCATCTTCGATGCTGCCTCACTCACCAAAGTAGTCGCGACCACGCCCTCGATCATGAAGCTTTTCGAGCAGGGCAAGCTGCGCCTCGACGATCCGGTAACGAAATATCTGCCCGAGTTTCAAGGCGGCAAGAGCGACATTACGGTGCGTTTGCTGATGACGCATTTCTCCGGTATGCCGCCCGATCTCGAGCTGGTTCCGAAATGGACTGGCTATTCCACCGGCGTCCAGAGAGCATTGAACACGGTACCTGTCGCCCCGCCCGGCGCGCGTTTCATTTACAGCGATATCAACTATGTTCTTCTCGCCGAAATTGTGCATCGTCTTTCGGGTCAGTCCGTCGCCGATTTCGCGCGCGATCACATCTTCGTGCCGCTTCATATGAACGATACCGGATTCCTTCCCTCCCCCACTCTGATCCATCGCATCGCACCCACCGAAATCGATGAAGAGACCAGACGCCCGTTTCGCGGCGTGGTACACGATCCTACAGCGCGCTATATGGGCGGCGTTACCGGCGATGCCGGCCTCTTCACCACTGCCGACGATCTCGCCAAATACGCCGCCATGCTGCTCGATATGGGCCAGTCGCACGGCGTGCGCATCTTCTCCGAAGCGACGGTCAAGAAATTCACCACGCCAGCAAGCCCGGCGGATCAGCCGATTCTTCGCGCTCTCGGCTGGGACATCGATTCTCCCTATTCCAGCAATCGCGGCGAACTCTATCCGATCGGCTCGTACGGCCACACCGGGTTCACCGGAACGTCGATGTGGATGGACCCCACCAGCCATTCGTTCGTGATCGTTCTCACCAACGCCGTTCACCCCCACCGCGGGCATTCGCTCAGTTCGTTCCGCTCGCGCCTGGCTACCGCCGTTGCCGCAGGCTTCGGCATTCCGACGCAAGGCGTTTCCCTGACCGGCTATAACGAGACCATTACGGGCGCGGGCGTTCACCGCGTGGTTAATCGCAACGCCGCTACTATGACAGGTCTCGATGTGCTCGAAGCCGACGGCTTCGCGGAATTGAAAGGCAAGCGCATCGGCCTCATCACGAACCACACCGGCCTCGATCGCAGCGGCCGGCGCAACATCGACGCCATGCTGGCCGCGGGCGTTTCGATTGCAACGCTGTTTTCGCCGGAGCACGGCATCAGCGGCTCCCAGGACCAGGAAAACGTCGCGAACACTACCGATGCCGCCACCGGGCTTCCGGTAGTGAGTCTTTATCAACCGAACCGGAGACGCTTGCGCCCGGAGCAAATTGAGAATCTCGACGCGATCGTATACGACATACAAGATGTCGGCGCGCGCTTTTACACCTACTCCTGCACTCTGCTTTATGCGCTGCAGGAAGCGGCCAAGGCGCGCAAACCATTCTGGGTTCTGGACCGTCCCAACCCCATCACCGGAACCCACGTCGAAGGACCGATCATGGAGAAGGACCTCGAGTCCTTCGTGGGCTGCTACGACATCCCGCTTCGCCATGGCATGACCTTTGGCGAATTGGCCATGTTCGCCAACGCCGAGGGCCATCTCGGCGCCGATCTCCACGTCGTGAAGATGAGCAATTGGATGCGCGGCGACTGGTTCGATGCAACCACGCTTTCCTGGGTCGATCCGTCCCCCAACATGCGCAGCCTGAACGCGGCGCTGTTATATCCCGGTCTGGCGATGCTCGAAGCGAGCAGCGATTATTCGGTCGGCCGCGGAACCGATGCGCCCTTTGAGCAAATCGGCGCCGACTGGATCAAGGGACAAGCGCTCGCGACGCTGCTGAACTCGCACTTCATTCCGGGCGTGCGCGTTTACCCGACTCGCTTCAAACCGACCGCCTCCCATTTCGCCGGGCAGGAGATCGAAGGAGTCCGCTTCGTGATTACCGATCGTGAAGCCTTCGACAGCACCCGGCTCGGCATCGAAGTCGCGGCGGCGCTGCAAACGCTTTATCCCGGCAAAATCGACTTTCAGAAATGCCGTCATCTGATCGGCAACCACCGCACCATTGGCGAACTGGAACTCGGCCATGATGCGAGCATGATCTGGGCGCAAGCGCAGCGCGATGCGGAGGCTTTCGCGGAACGGCGAAAACCGTATTTGTTGTACTGAATTTTTGGCGAAACGGCGAAGAAACGGCGTTTTTTACGAAACAAAATGGCTATTGTGCGGTGCGCCGCGCGGGCGGTAAACGTCGATGAATTTTCTGAAGTACACTCGTAGATCCTCGGCCTCAGTATTGCCGACAGACTGCGGCGCGGCGAGTGCATTTTCCTTGTAAGTGACTGAGCGAGCAGTGAAAATTTTTTCTAGTCCTTGCCCAGGCCGATGCGATGAGGACGTCGCCCGCGGACCAGGAGGTCCGCCCTATGAAATCGTCGCAAGCAGCAAAGACTTTGAGATGTAGTAGTACAAAACAGTTGCGCCGCAACCAAACGCAGCGTGTAGATTCAGCGCCGCAGTCCCTTTGGCCTACGCGCCGGCTTCTTTCTTG
>JAICIH010000475.1 GCA_025924475.1 Bryobacteraceae bacterium | reverse complement strand
GATTTCGCGCATGAGAAGCACACGAAAGCGCCGGAAGGCGCCACCACTGGCGCAGTCGCGGGCGGTGCCATTGGAGGAACGCTCGGCTTACTTGCCGGCATCGGAGCCTTGGCCATTCCCGGCGTCGGGCCGCTCATCGCCGCTGGTCCCATTATGGCGACGCTGGCCGGCGTCGGTTCCGGCGGAGTAGTTGGCGGTCTAATCGGCGCTCTCTCGGGCATGGGCATTCCGGAATACGAA
This sequence comes from Bryobacteraceae bacterium, assembly GCA_025924475.1. Taxonomy (GTDB): domain Bacteria; phylum Acidobacteriota; class Terriglobia; order Bryobacterales; family Bryobacteraceae; genus Bog-105. Next base: position 3,755 of record JAICIH010000475.1, on the reverse strand, counting down.
GCCAAACGCTATGAAGGACGGGTCAAAGAAGGTGGCATCCTTGTGTCGGTTCACTGCGACAACGGCGACTGGGTGGGTAAGGCGAAGGATTTGCTGAAGCATACCGGCGCCGAGGATGTATCCTCTACCGGGGAAGCTTCTGCGGATTACGCCAAAGCCGACAAGCCTCGTAGTAGAGGCGCCAGTAACATCTAAGTGTTACGACAAAGAACAAGTTTGAGGCGGGATACCCATCATTTTTCGGCTCGCTAGAGGATATCCCCGCCTCTCGATTGCAATCCTTAGTAAGCGTCCGCTGCTTTGCTATCGCGACCTATATCCCTGCCAAACATACTCCAAAGCCTCAGGCAAAGTCTGCTGTTTCACCGTGCGATCCGTATGTCCGGCATTGCGCGCAAAAACAAACTGATAATGATAGCCCTTCGCTGCCAGCACCTTAGCCATATTCTCGTTCGCAAGAACCCAATCGTGCATGTTGTCCTGCATGTTCCTGCTCAGGTTGTCGCGGTCTCCGACTTCCATCCAAAGGCGAATCGGCTTCACCGGGCTATTCGGAATCAGATGCTCATGAAATTCCCACGCGCCATGCGGCGTCTCCGGATTCGACGGCCATTGCTGATTCACGTAAGTGCCGGAGTAAGTAAGAACCCGGTGATACCACTCCGGGTGATACCAAGCCATAATTAACGCGCAGGAGCCGCCGGAGCTGCCGCCCATCGTCGCACGTCCCTCGGGATCTTTCGTCAGCTTTACGTTGTATTGTTTCTCCACCAGCGGCAGTACTTCTTTCTCCACAAACTCCGCATACAACCCCGACATCGTGTCGTATTCCAGGCCGCGCTCGCTGCCCTGCGCATCGCCGCTGCCGTTACTTATGGAGATCGCGATCATCACGGGCACCCGATGCTCCGCAATCAGGCTATCAAGCGCCGTAAATAGCATCGGGTCCGGTCCGTCCGCCCCCACAATAAATGGCGCGGCCGTGCCAGGGACATATTGCTTCGGTACATACACCGTCACCCGTCGCGAATAAGGAGCCGGATGACTGGTAGTAACGATCAGCTTTGCCGGATCGTTCGGGTCCGGCGTGCCGTGCGTGCCAGGCTCGCGCGCGATCCCCGGATAGATCTTGCTGTCCTTCGACTCCATCACGAACGTCGAGACCGTTCCCTGCGGAACGCCTTCTTTAACCGTCATTTCCGGAGCGGGATTGTGCGTGGGACCAAGGATAAAATTTCCGTCCTCCGTTGCCGATGGATTCACGCCATCCGGTAACTCCTTTGCCGTGACATAGCCCGGCGTATGCGGATCCCGTGTCGGAGCTTTGGGACGCGGTGGACGCGCGGCCGCTGTCGGCGCCTGCGCCACGGCGAAATCGCTGCCGGCCATCAGGCCAATCAAAAAGGCAAAACAAAACAAACGAGTCATGGAGAGATCTCAACGATCTTAACTCAACAAACCTGGCTCAACAAATCCGTTTGGCTTCACTTGACAAGCAAGTGAAAATCGTGCAAAGTGAAAGCAAGGAGTTTACTTGGATGTCAAGTGAAGAGGCCGGCCACATCCCCGTATTACAGGGCACGCTCGATCTCATCGTGCTGCGGACGCTCGAAACCATGGGGCCGCAGCATGCTTACGCAATCGCCACACGGCTGGAGCAGCTTTCTGAAAATTCGCTTCACCTAAACCAGGGAACGCTGTATCCCGCGCTGGTGCGCCTCGAACAGCAGGGAAGAATCAAAGGCGCTTGGGCGAAAACCGAAAGCAACCGCGAAGCGAAGTTCTACTCCATCACCAAAGCCGGCGAGAAAGCTTTGGCTCAGGAAACCCAGCGGTGGCGCCGCATGTCCGGGCTGGTCGAAAAACTGCTGACCGAAGGAGCGTGATGCATGCGCCGGTTCTTTGCTAGGTTCCGAAACCTCCTTCGCGGCGAAAATGCCGAGCGTGAGCTGAACCGCGAAATCGATTCCCATCTCGCCCTGCTCGCAGAAAACTTCGAGCGCCGCGGACTGTCTCCCAAGGATGCGCGCCTCGCTGCCCGCCGCGCCTATGGCGGCGTCGAACAGGCCAAGGAACTGCATCGCGAAGCGCGCTCTTTCTTATGGCTCGAGCATCTGGCCAAGGATCTCCGCTACGGCTGCCGCAATCTGTTGCGGACTCCCGGCTTCACCATCGTCGCGGTCACCGCTCTGGCTTTGGGCATCGGTGCGAACACGGCGATTTTCAGTGTGGTGAATTCTGTTCTCCTGCAACCGCTCGCCTATAAAGATGCCGATCGCCTGGTGACTGTTCTGCACAACGGCAGAAATCCCGTTTCCACCGCCAACTACATCGATTGGCGCGATCAAAGCCATTCGTTCGAAGCCATGGGCGCCGCCTCATTTTGGAGTCCGAACCTCGCGAACACGGATCCATCGGACAGCCATCCCGCCGAGCATATTCGCGGTCTGAAGGTCACTCAGAACATGCTGCCGCTGCTCGGCATCGAGCCCTTGCTGGGCCGCCTCTTTATTCCGGGTGAAGATCGGCAAGGCTCGGAGCACGAAGTCATCCTGAGTTATCGGCTCTGGCAACGGCGTTTCAATCGCGATCCAAATGTATTGGGAAAGCCTATTACGCTGGACGGTGGAGCGTACACGATTGTGGGCGTGATGCCGCCCTCCTTTAGCTTCGCTCCCTTCTGGGCGATTCACGTGGAATTATGGGTGCCGGATGCGTTTGGCAACGCCATTCACGAACGCGGCGACAATCACCTGCGCGTTTTTGCGCGGCTTAAGCCGGGCGTCACCATCCAGCAGGCGCAGGCCGATATTGCCACAGTCACCGGCCGTCTTGAAAAGCAATATCCCGCCACCAATCGCGGTGTCGTCGTAACGGCTCTCAAGGAAAACGTCGTCGGCAAAATCGAAACGCCTCTGCTCATGCTGCTCGGAGCCGTCGGCTTCGTCCTGCTGATTGCCTGCGCCAACGTCGCGCACATGCTGCTCGCGCGCACTTCCGATCGGCAGAAAGAAATTGCCGTTCGCACCGCATTAGGCGCGGGCCGCGCTCGCGTGGTCAGTCAATTCTTGACCGAGAGCCTGGTCCTTGCCACTGTCGGAGCGGCCATCGGCCTCCTGCTGGCTCTATGGGGAACTAAGGCGTTGGTTGCTCTCAGCCCCGAATACATCCCGCGTGTCGACACCATCGGCATCGATGGCCGCGTTGTGCTCTTTCTGCTCGGCGTGACCGTAGTCACCACCATTCTGTTTGGCCTTGCGCCGGCAATTCACGCAACTTCCGGAAATCTCAGTGGCGCTCTCAAAGAAGGCGGCCGTGGCGATAGCGACGGCATCCAGCGCAACCGTTTGCGAAGTTTCCTCGTCGCTTCCGAATTCGCGCTGGCGTTCGTTCTGCTGATCGGAGCCGGCCTGATGATTCGCAGCTTCATTGCTCTGCAATCGATCGATCCGGGCTTCAATCCCAATAACGTTCTTTCCATGGTTGTCTCCGTCGCTGGCACGAAGGAAGAACCGCCCGGGAGGCGCGCAATGTTCTACCGCGAAATGCTTCAGCAAATCCGCGCGCTGCCGGGTGTGAAGTCTGCCGGAGCCATCAATCATCTGCCTCTCGCTGGCGATTTGTGGGACCATTCCTTCATCATCGAAGGCCGCCCGCAAACCGCGCCCGGAACCGGACCCGGAGCCGTCTATCGCATCGTCATGCCGGGATATTTCGAAACCATGCGGCTCCCGCTTCGCCGCGGCCGCACGCTC
>JAICIH010000474.1 GCA_025924475.1 Bryobacteraceae bacterium | reverse complement strand
GTCGGCCTCACCAAGACTCTCGCCAAGGAATGGGGCCGCTATAACGTGACTGTCAATGCCGTGGGCTTTGGCCTGATCGACACTCGCCTGACGCGGCCTATGGACGATGCCGCAACAAGCATTGCCATCGGCGAGCGCCAGTTGCGCGTTGGAATGCAGGAGCAGGTGCGGGAACAGGCCGCGCGGACGATTCCGTTGGGCCGCATCGGCGGGCCGGAAGACGCCGCCAAAGCAGTGTTTTTCTTCTGCTCGCCGCTATCGGATTATGTGACCGGCGAAGTGCTGGTCTGCGGCGGCGGGATTCATTTCTGAACAGGGGCCGGCGTTTTTTTCCGCGCCTTCAGCGCCTGCGAAACCGCGGGCAGCAGGGAAACCACGATAATCGCGATCACGAACGTTTGAAAATTGCGCCGCACCACGGGAATGTTCCCGAGCAGGTAGCCCAGTGTGATCATCGACGTGACCCAGCCGGTAGCGCCGACCACATTGAACATAAGGAAGCGTGAGTACCGCATCTTGCCGATGCCCGCAACGAACGCCGCAAACGTACGAATAATGGGCAGGAACTTAGCAAGGATAATTGTCTTCCCGCCGTGCCGTTCATAAAACTCGTGTGTGCGATCCAGGTGTTCGCGCCGAAAAATCCGCGAATTCGATTTTTGGAACAGCGAATGACCGAGCGTGCTGCCAAGCCAGAAGCCGCAGCCATCACCGAGGATGGAAGCGACGGTGAGCAGGGCGATAGTGGAGCCGATCGGCAATTTGCCCGCGCCCGCCACCACGCCCACCGTGAACAGCATGGAGTCGCCGGGCAGAAAAAAACCAATCAGCATGCCGCTTTCGGCAAACACGATCAGGAACAGAACTACGTAGGCTTCCCAACCCGTCAGCACGGTCGAAAGCAGACCGATCAGCTTGTCCGGATCCGTCAGGCTATGGATGAAGTCGATGAGTTGTTGGATCAAATGGTTTGCCCTAGAAAAATTGGGGACCGCTCCCTTCGGTCGCGGCTCGGTTCCGCGCCACGACCGTTAGGGGTTGTGAAAAAATCAGCAGCTCCGGCCACTTGCTTACGCGCGTGGTTCTTTAAGGTACTGCAAACGTTGGGACAGCGCAAAGGGCTTAGCCTTCGAAGGAACCGGCGATCCGGCGGATGGCGGCCTCGTTGATTTTCACTTTGCCGCGGCGTTTCAAATCCTGCACCACGCTGTCGCGGAAGAGCGGTTGTTGCATTTGCAGTTTCTGCTGCTCGAGGCTTTCGACGATCGCCGCCTTGTTGCTCGCATATTGGCTCATATCGGCGGGCATCTTCTCCGATACTTTACACACAAATTGCCCGCCCTGCGCCGCAATCGGTCCCACGATTCCGCCCTGCTTTGCTTCAAATGCAGCCGATAACTGCGTGGCCGCGCCTATGCCTTCGGCCGCGCCGTCGATGGTAAAGGGGGCTGCTGTTTTCACCGTCAATCCATACGCCTTGCCGAGTGCTTCGAGGTTCTCTCCCTTGCGCGCGCGTTCGGCCGCCTGCTTGGCCGCCTCTTCGGCCAGCCGGTCCGACTCCGCAGTCACGTAGCGCTGCATTACTTCGCCTTGTACCTCAGCGTATTCCGCGTTCCGGGCCGGTACGATCTTCGAAACTGTGGCGAATCCAGCTTTGCCTTGCGCGTCTACGTTCACGACGTCTGTGGTCCCGCCTTTCGCCGCCGCGAAAATCGCGTTGGTCAATTCGGGAACGCCATTCATCTCGGGCAGTGGCGTGTTTGTCGTCAGGTTATCCGCTTTGAAATATTTCAAGCCGTACTTGGCCGCGATCGCCGCTTCTTGCGTCGGCGCGCGCAGCGCTTCGTTATGCGCCGCCTCGATGGCCTTGCTCAGATTGTCCGAAGCCATCTGTTTTTTAGCTTCTGCCAGAAGCTGTGGTTTGGCTTCTTCGAAGCTTTGGGTATGCGCCGTCTGTTTTTCTTCCACCTGCAAAATGTGGTAGCCGTACTCGGTCTCGATAATCCCGCTCAAAGTTCCTGGTTGCAGCGAAAACGCGGCCTTTTCAAAATTCGGGACGGTTTGCCCCTTCACGATCCAACCCAGCTCCCCGCCCTTTTCGGCCGATCCGGTGTCTTCGGAATTCTTCTTCGCTAAATCCGCAAAATCCGCACCGGCCTTAAGCTGCTTGAGCAGATCTTCCGCTTTGGCCTTCAGCTTGGGAGCCTCTTCCTTTGGCTTGCCCTGCGTCTTGATCAGGATGTGCCGCACTCGTACCCGCTCCGGTGTGCGAAAGCTGTCCAGGCTCTCCTGGTATTGCTTCTGTAACTCGGCGTCGGAAATCTGAACCTTCTGCATGAAATCCGCAACGGTTCCCGCCACCAGTTCCACGTCGCGCTTCTCCGGTATGCGGAACTGGGCCCGGTTCTTGTCGAAATAGGCCTTCACCGCTGCCGGGTCTTTATTCACCTTGGCCAGAAAATCCTTGCCTTCGAATTTCAGATACGCCAACCCGATTTTCAGATTCTTGCGCTGGTATTCGGCCCTTGCGGCCTCGTCCGAAACAATTAGCGACTGCTTCTCGATACTTTCGAGCCGCGTCACCAGCATCGCTTCCCGCTCCTGCTCTTCGAACGCCCGGTCCGTCAGCCCCTGTTGCGCCAGGAATCCGCGATAGATCTGCATATCGAACTTCCCGCCCATTTGCGCCGCAAACGTGGATTGAATCGTGCTGATCAATTCGTCGTCGGAAATGCTCAGGCCCATCTCGCGGGCTTTATAAGCCAGCGCTTTCTGTTCGACAAGCTGGTTCACGATGGAGGGAATGTACATGGCGATGAGACCCTTGGGCAGATTGGCCTGACCACGCGTAATGCGCTGTATTTCCCGCTGCACATCGGAAGCCGTGATCGCCTCCTTGCCGACCGAGGCCACGACGTTGTCATTCCCTCCGCCCGGGCCGCCTACGCCGCCCGGAATCAGGTAGACCAGCATGGAGGCGGCGACCACCAGGAGTAAGGCCCCCAGCAAAATGCGCACACTCTTTTCGCGGCTGCGGAATACATCAAACATGATTTAGAACGGAAACTCCTGGGATAAATACTTCTGTCTCAAAGTATATCGGACAACGGCGGGCTAAAATTGTGCGTCAGTGTCACTATGGAAACATCCCGCATCGATTCCGTCGCGCTGCTCGCCGCCATCGTCGCCTTGGCCCTTGCCTTTGCCGTGGCGCACGGTGAATTCAGCTATCTGACGAGCATTGCCGGTTTGAGTTTGCTGCTGGTCCTGTTCGCTTATGACCGGCAAGGCTACCGCTCCGGCTGGCAGAGCCTGGCGTTTGCCGCCGTCGCGGGCCTCTCTTTGGCTCTCGCCGGAGCTTTTGTCTTTGTCTTCTATCTTCATCCGGCGCGCGACATTTTGGATAAATGGCTGGCGCTCACCTGGCTGGCCGGCACTTTCGTTTTTTGCGTTATGGACCGTGTCCGTATGAGCAGCCGCGTCCCGGCGAGTCTTGGGCTCACGGCAGGAAGCGTGATGCCTCCGCCGGTGACAGTTTCTGCCACCCCGGTATTTGTTCCTCCGGCGACCTCTCGTCCACCCGCGCCAGCACCCGCCGCGCCGGCTCCGGCTCAGTCTCCGGCTGCGGCAGCGCCCGCGCCGATTCCTACCGCACCCGCTCCGGCGCCCGTGGAAGAAGAAGTTTCAGCGCCGCCTCCGGTCGCTCCTGTCTTGCCGACTCCGATCGTTCCGGTCTCGCCGCCTCCGTCCGCCATCGAAGCGCCGGCTGGTAAGCAGACCGAGATCTTCGTCAATCTGGTAGGAGAAGGGCTGAACGTATTGCGCCGCGTCCGCGCCGAACATATGGGCCGCGACTACTACCGCATCGTGGACGAAATGCCCGCCGGAGAAACCTGGCAATTCCAGCCGGGCCAGATCGTCCGCTGCAAAAAAACCAAGTTGTCGAGCGGCAAGGGGCTAGTGGCTTTCGAAGAAGCGCCGCGCGCCTCGTAATCCACCTCTTGTAACTTCCGCC
>JAICIH010000473.1 GCA_025924475.1 Bryobacteraceae bacterium | reverse complement strand
GCGAAGCGCGACCACGGAGTTGGCGTAGAGATCGTCGCCGAGCCGTTCGCCGCCGTAGTAATCGGGACTAGGACTACCGGTGGGCACGAAGACCAGGTTGCGCGCGGGATCAGCCGCGATCATCGCCCAGGCATTGCCGGCTCCTGTTTTGGGATAGTCGGCGAGCGGGTCCCATTTCCATTTCAGCTTTCCGGTAACAGTGTCGAAGGCGCGCACTTCTCCGCTTGGCTGAGTGGCGCTGACGTTGTCGGCGACGGCGGAACCGACCACCAGGGTGTTTCCAATCACTGCGGGCGGCGATGTCTCTTCGTAATCGGACAAGCGGTCCGGGCGCACAGGGATACGGAGACCCTCGCGCAGATTGATGGTTCCGTTGTCGCCAAAATCGGCGCAGGGTGTGCCAGTGACGGCGTCGAGCGCGATCAGGCGCGCATCGATGGTCGCGATGTAGATTCTGCGGCGACCGTTTTTCGGCTTCCAGGTAGACACACCGCGATGGGAATAGTCGCCGTAGCCCAGGTCTTTGTTTATGTGGGCGTCGAAGGCCCACTTCTGCTTGCCGCTGAGCGGGTCGAGCGCGATCACGCGGCCGAGCGGTGTGCCGATATACAAAGTTCCATCGACGTACAGCGGCGTGGTCTCGAACGCGGTCGGCTTCGAGTGCTTCGGCTGGTAGGCGTCGCCGGTGCGGAAGGTCCAGGCGATTTTCAGGCGCGAGACATTGGACCGATCGATGGCTTTGAGCGGCGAGTAACGCTGCGCTCCCGGATCGCGGCCATAAATCGGCCAATCGCCGTTATCCGCCGCCGGCAGCCATACGGCGAAGAGACACAGGCACATTACTGATTTCATGTGGCTATTGTGAAATGCCGTGGGAGAGAAGAGAAGGGAATTGGGACGAGCGGGGCTCAGGGGGTGACGAATGCAGCTATCAGTTATTAGCGCTCAGCTATCAGCTTGTAGTAGTTCAGCCGGCGAGCCAGTACGGTAGCGACGACTCCAGATTAGTTCTGTGCCGTCCTTGAGACAGATTTGCTGGTCGCCGTGACCTTTGGGGCGGATCTCGGCGATACGGGATGCATTGACGATTTCCGAGCGATTGATGCGGCGAAACAGAGCCGGGTCCAGCTTGGAGGCGAGCGAATCGAGACTGCTGCGCATGACGTACGTGTGCGGACCCGAGTGAATGCAGGCGTAGTTGCGCGCCGCTTCGATCCAATCGATGCGGGCGGTTTCGAGAAACACGGTGCGGCCGCCGTCCTGGATGAGCAGGCGGCGCGAATAGCCGGCCATCAGTTTCTGGAGGCGCTCGGCCGGCTCTTGGGAGGCGCCCGAAGCGATCATGCGGCGCAACCGCGCCACTGTATCGGCGAAACGGCTTGGCTGCACAGGTTTCAGCAGGTAATCGATGGCATGCACTTCGAAGGCTTTCAGCGCGAAGTCGTCGTAAGCGGTGACAAAGCTGACGTGCAGGCCGCTGCGGTCTTCGAGCGAGGCGAGCACGTCGAAACCGGTTGCGTCCGGCAATTGAATGTCGAGAAAGACGACGTCAGGCCGCTCACGATGGAGCACCTCGATGGCTTCGGCCGCGGAAGCCGCTTCGCCGGCGATCGAAAAGTCCGTCTCCGAAGAGAGCAGGTGCCGCAGCTTGCGCCGGGCGGGCGGTTCATCGTCAACGAGCACTACGCGGATCATCGCAGCGGTACGCGCAATTCGACGATGGTTCCGCCGCCGGCTGCGTTTTCGATGCGCACACTCTGGCGATGGCCATAGAGCCGTTCCAGGCGTTCGGCGGTGTTGCGCAAGCCGATGCCGTGTGTCAGCCGGTCGGGCGGCGGAAATCCAGTCGGTAAACCAGGACCATGATCGCGCACGGCGAGCTTTAGTCCGCCGTTTTCGACGCGCCCTACTACAGAGATATCGAAGCGCATGGAAACCAGGTTCATTCCGTGGCGGATGGCGTTCTCTACCAACGGCTGCAGAATAAGCTGCGGCACCAGCGCCTGGCGAGCCTGCTCTTCAATATCGACCGAAAACGTGAGGCGATTTTCGAGGCGCGCCTCCATGATGCGTGTGTACAGCTCGAGCAGCTCGATCTCGCGCGCGAGCGTGACTTCTTGCGTGGCATCCTGCTTTAATAGCTGCCGCAGCAACTCGCTCAAGCGGCCGATCATTTCATCGGCGACGCGCGGATTTTCATAAATGGCCGCCGAGATGGCGTTCAACGCGTTAAACAGAAAATGCGGCTCGAGTTGCAAGCGCAGGTTCTGCAACTGCGCCTCGGCCAGGCTGGCCTCCAGGCGCGCCTGGCGCAATTCATGCTCGCGCGCGAAGCGGACTTCATGAAACAGATAGATCAATCCGATGCCCAGCCAATAAAAGATGAACAGGTGAGCGAACTCCATTGGATAGCGCCACGACAGATCTCCATAATGGTTTTCAAAGCCGAACAGGGGAAATAGCGCGATGCGCAAAATGGCGATCAGCGTAGTGTGTACCGGAGATATCAGGCAGACGGCCAGAAAATGCGCCAGAACATTTCGCCGCCATTTCGGCGAAGGCAGCGGGAAGCGGATGGCGGCCAGATAGATCAGCGGAAAAACAAGAAGGCCTGCCGTGCCGCCGATTGCTTCTTCCAGAAAAGTAAGCAGCGGCGGGCGATGTTCGCCGTTGGCGACATAGTCGAGCTGCCGGTAGAAAAACAGACAGATCGTCAGTGCGGCAAGCAGGCCCAGAACGGCGCGCCAGTCGATTTCGCGCAGCTTCAGGTATTTCCGCGGAACCGGTTCCAAGATGCCTTATCTTAACGGAATTCCGTGCTCGGCGAGCGTGCCTTGGACTTCTTTGGGGGTGAGCCGGGACGCGTCGTATTCGACAAATAGCTCGTCGCCGGAAGAAACCACGCGCGCGGCGAGAATTCCGAATACCGAATGCACGCGCGCAATCTGCCGGAAATCGGCCTCTTCCAGCGGCCGCGACAGTTTGAACGAGAGCTGTACTTTCGTCATCGGGAAACAGAATAGCATTCAGAATGTATAACTCAGCGCCAACACTACGGACGGACCTCCAGATCCGGCGATGAAGGCATATGTCGTGTAGTCTAGGTTCCGACGACTGAAGCCCAGTGAGACGCCGTGCTGGCCCTGGAATTCAGTGCGATGCTCTTTCGATCTCTGATCGACAAGCCCGAAATGCAACCAATTCACGGGCGAATATCTCAACTCATTCCAGGAATAGAAAAAGCTATCATTCTTGTCTTTTGTACCGCGAACGTACTCGCCTTCGCTGTAGAGCTCAAGCCGCTTGTAAGTAAACGATAGCTCATAGCCAGGAGCAATGCCCGTGGTCCTTCCCACAACCACTCCGAACATCGGTGTTACACGAAACACCAATTCGTGACCTGCAACGAAGTTGTAGCCGGTCCATAGTGAGCCGGTTCTCAGATTTTCGTAGTTATATCGGGCTTCCAGATGAAGCCACTTACGCTCAGCGCTCAAGGCGGCGGAGCCATACGCGGAATCGCCGCCACCGAGATAACCGTAGCCTCCGAGGAAAAATGTCCACTCCTTCGAAGAAACCGGCAATTTTTCCGTTTGGCGGCCAGCCATGACCTGTGCGGAGGCGGCGCCGGCAAAGAATGTGGTACTCAACACAACGAACCAACGGTCCATCTGCATTGTCCGGTCCGTTGTGTCCTACACGATTATTGACGGGCGGGGGCAAGGCGCTCGATCCGGTCCGGCTGGTTCAACACGACGTATAAATAGCCGTCCGGCCCATTTACCAGATCGCGCACGCGGCCAATTCCTTTGAACAAGATTTCCTGGTGGGTCACGGAATGGCCGTCGATCACCAAACGCCGTAGCTCCTGCGCCGCCAATGCTCCGACAAACAGATTGTTCTTCCAGTGCGGGAAGCGCAGGCCAATGTAAAAAGCGATAGGGCTCGCAGCGATGGACGGAACCCAATATGTGACCGGCTGATCCATGCCCTCCTGGGCTGTATGGTCTGTTATGGGCGTTCCATCGTAATTC
>JAICIH010000472.1 GCA_025924475.1 Bryobacteraceae bacterium | reverse complement strand
CAACGCGCGTATAGAACTGATTGGCTTGATGCCCGGTGTAGCCGCCGGCGGCGGGCCGGATATCGATCGTCGCAATCTCATCAGGATGGAAACCGAGATCTACCGCCTTCAGATTGCGTAGCGTTCCAGCCAATAATCCGGCGGAAAGCACAACGGTGAACGACAACGCGATCTGTACGACGACGAATGCTTTCCGCAGAGCTGCTCCGCTGCGAGTGTTTCCGGCGGAAGAGCCAAGTGCCGCCGTCCGGGCGGCCTGGAGGGCGGGCGCCGTTCCAAACAGCAGTACGCAGAACCACCGATGTAGCAGCGACGAACAGCAGAACAGTCCCGTCAAGCGGGACGTGCAATTGATGGATCTGAGGCGTTGTGCGATTTAAGAACGAGAGCAGGATTCGCTGGATCGCATAGGCGACTGCGATGCCAGCCGCAGTGCCGAATACCGCCAGTAACGCGCTCTCTACTAACACCTGCGCCAGTATCCGTGTTCGTGAGCCGCCGATGGCGAGGCGTAACGCGAACTCCGAAGACCGAGCGGAGGTGCGCGAGAGGAGCAGCGTCGCAAGGTTCGCGCATGCGATGAGCAGGACAACGAGCGACACGGCCAGCAAAATGGATGCCGGTTTCCCGCGCTTTGAGGATCGTAGTCCCGCGCTGCCGTCCGATAACTGAATATCCGTCGCGCGATTCTCAAGCTTCGGGGACTTGAGGTACGCGCGGTTCAGGCGAGTTAGTTGTTCCGCCGCGCCGGCGGTTGTCGCCTCGGGCTTCAGCCGCGCCATTGCGGAAAACAGGAAAAGCCGCGATTTCCAATCGAAACTTGAAATGCCCACGAAAGCCGGCATGTAATCGATGAGGCGCGTGGCGGGAATCTGCAAATCTGTGGGCTGCTGCAGGTCCGGGCCGGTAAATCCGCGCTCGCTCACGCCGACGATCTTGTAGGGACGCGTATTCAAAAGGATAGTGCGCCCGATCACGTCCTCGGCACCACCGAACTGGCTCTTCCATAACCGGTAGCTGATCACGCAAGTGGGATTGCCTTCGGCGTCGTCCAGGTCAAGCTGGGTAAGTAGTCTGCCGCGCTCTGGCCTGACCTGTAGAGTATGGAAGTATTCTCCGGTCACAATCTCGGCGGAGATCCATTCCGGATGATCTCCGAACAGGACGCTGACGTTGATTGGATGCGTTCCCATGAGTCCGTCAATCTCGGTTGCGTCCCGATTCAGCTCGTTGAGTTGCCGGTAGCTCAGAACCCGTGATTCGCCTGCATGCTTAAGAACTGCCAGCCGGGCCGGCTGCGGTACCGGTAGCCGCTTCAGCAAAATGGCGTTGACGAACGAGAAAAGAGCAGCGTTGGCTCCAATCCCGAGCGCGAGCGAGAGGACAGCGGCCGCGGTAAAACCGGGATTCTTGCGGCACTGCCGAAACGCGAAGCGAAGATCGCGGCCGATGTTTTCGATACTCCGGAAACGAACCTGATCGCGGTATTGTTCTTTCGCCGGCTCGACGGGACCGAATTCCCGGCGTGCCGCTTGCAGCGCTTCGTCCGGCCTGAGACCCTGTTCCGACTGCCGGCCGGCGAGCGCATGCAGATGCTCCTGAATTTCTTCCTGCAGACGGCGCTCGCTTTTGCCGGGCTGGAGGGTCGCCAACAAACGCAATAAAAATGAGCGCAACATTGTTTACTCCGGGTTTACTCCGGCGCCAGAACACGTTGCATCACGCCGGCAAAACGCTCCCAGTTGGCTCTTTCTTCGCGGAGTTGTTTTTTGCCGGCTTTGGTCAGCGAGTAGAAACGCGCACGACGCTTGTTTTCCGATTCGCCCCACTCGGACCGGATCCAGCCCTTCTGTTCCAGGCGCAGCAGCGCGGGGTAGAGCGTGCCCTGGTTCAACTGCAGGATATTTGCCGATACCTGCTGAAGGCGAACGGCGATGCCGTAGCCGTGCGTTGGTCCCAGAGTGTCCAGCGTTTTCAGTACGATGAGATCGAGCGTGCCTTGCAGAATATCAGATTTTTCGGTAGACATAATGCTTCTGTTGGCCGTCAACAAGAGTATGGCATGTCTCTTGTTGAGCGTCAACAGGTGCGGCTGCGGGCAGAATTAGATATCTAAAACAGAATGAGGTCGAATGATTCGAATCAATCGATTTGGCTTGATGACTACGGTCCTGGGACTAGCGGCTTTGGCGGCCTGGTGTATGGGGCCTCGGCGCTCGCGCGAGATTTCCCTCGATGCCTTGCGCGACAAGATCGAAGGGGGATGGGCCGGACAGATGATTGGCGTAAGCTACGGGGCGCCCACCGAATTCCGCTATCGCGCCGAGATCATTCCGGAAGATAAGCTGCCGGTTTGGAACGAGGACAGAATTCTGAATTCTCTGAATCAGGACGACCTATACGTCGACATGACGTTCGCCAAAGTAATCGATGAAAAAGGCCTGAATGCCACCACCGACGATTTCGGCGCCCGGTTCAAAGATGCGAAGTATAGCCTGTGGCACGCGAATTTGGCCGCGCGCCGCGCATTAAAGCGAGGCGTGCCCGCCACTCTTTCCGGTACGCCCAAATACAATGCGCATGCCAACGATATCGATTTTCAAATCGAGTCCGATTTTATTGGGCTGATGACGCCCGGTCTTCCGCAGCTATCGAACGCGATTGCGTATCGTGCCGGGAGAGTAATGAACCACGGCGATGGCATTTATGGGGGCATGTTTGTATCGGCGATGTATGGGGCGGGATTTTTTGAAAGCGATCCGCGCAAGGTCATCGAGACCGGCCTTGCGGCCATTTCGGCTAAGAGTCCCTACGCGCAAGTAATCCGGGACGTGCTGCAGCTTTCGAAGCAGTACCCGTCCGATTGGATCGAAGTGTGGAACCAGATCGAGAAGAAGTGGGATAAAAATGAGCCCTGTCCCGAAGGCGCGCTGAAGCCGTTCAATATCGACGCGAAACTAAATGGCGCCTATATTGCCATCGGCCTTCTCTATGGGGAGAGCGATTTCAAGAAAACGATGTCGATCGCGACGCGATGCGGCCAGGACTCCGACTGCAATCCCTCGAGCGCGGTCGGAATACTTGGAGTGATGAAAGGGTATCGCGCGATTCCTGAAGATCTGAAGGCCGGTATTCCCAAAATTGCCGATCGCAAATTCAACTACACGGATTATTCTTTCCGAACCATTGTCGAGAGCACGTATAGCCACGCAATAGAAGCTGTCAAGCAAAACGGCGGGAAAGTGGAAGGAGATCGCTTGGTTGTTCCGTTACAGGAACCGAAGCCGGCCAAGCTGGAGCTATGGGATAACTACGGCACGCCGATCGAGCGCATTGCGGTTAGTGACTCGCGATGGAGCTGGAAAGGGGATTGGAAAACGAGCACCGAGAAGTGGGCTCGAGGGCTTCAGCCGCAAGTAAGCGCGACAAAAGGTTCCGAAGCCACAGTTTCCTTTACGGGCACGGGAGCAATTATTACCGGCTTCTATTTGCCGGATGGCGGTAAGGCGGACGTTTATCTCGATGGAAAACTCGATCGCACCGTCGATGTATTTCCGGACGAAGAGGCAACCAAAGCTGGAGAAGATGTTTGGCACGCGTTTGGCTTGAGCAATAAGCAGCACACGGTGCGGCTGGTGGTGAAAGGAGAACCGGCCTCCAGTTCGGAAGGCGCGCAGATCGCACTTACCGATCTCATCGTGTTTCGATAGCTGAGTTGGGAAATGGGCAAGAAGGTCATATCTCGAAGAGAGTGGATTGGAAGCTCCGCTCTCTCATTCGGGGCAGTGCTGTTCGGCGATGCCTCAGGCCAAGTTCCGGCTACTCCAGGCCGCGGCCCGGCGATCCGTGTCTTGAACCTGGACCGGAATTGGCTCTTTGGGGAAGAAGCCGATAGCAAAGGCCTTGCGCAAGTCACGCTGCCGCATTGCGTAGCCAAACTTTCCTGGCAGAACTGGCATCCGGCCACTTGGGAGAAGCAGTGGTTTTACCGCAGGCACTTTGCGGTTCCACGCGAATTCCGCGAACATCGAATCTTT
>JAICIH010000471.1 GCA_025924475.1 Bryobacteraceae bacterium | reverse complement strand
GGAATGCGCCGGAAAAATTCGGTTCCGGATTCTTTTTGATGCCGGTAGTCGCGCCGCCAGCGGATTTCCGCACCCGTTTCGAGCGTAACGCCGAATAGCGGGAAACGATGCGCCAGGATGTTTTCGGCTGTGGATTCGACAAATGCGCGATACGCGGAGTCGCGCAGCGCTTCGGCTACGGGTTCCGGATCGGGAAGCGCCAATCGCAGCGGCACTTCTCCCGCGAATTGCGGCGGCAGCAACAGCAGACGCACGTTGCCTGCTTCCTGCGCAGCGCGGAACTTCAGCTCGGCGATACTTCGCATGCCGAGTTATGTTAGAAGCCTTCCGCTTTGATACGAAATGTCTCGCGCCACTCACCGCGTGGCGTGATAGACTGCAAGCTCGAGTAGGTTCCATCGTGAGCCATGTTGAAGGCGTTCGTCGGGCCCGACATGGGCTCCAGACACACGATGTCTCGGTTTGGCGGCGCATAGACGACCGCGTTCTGGTATTTGGGACCGAGTACGACAGTTACTTTCTCGCCGTTGCCCGCGACCGAAAAACTCGCTTCGCCGCTTGTGTCACGAATTAGGCCGCCGAACACGTCGTCCAGATGCACGCCCTTCAGCGAGAGTGGATCTGGAAATTTCATCGGTTCACTTTTGCCCGTTGGAATCTTATTCTGCGAGAGCTCCAGATGCTCCCGCGCGGCGAGATGTAATTTCCATTCATCGCGCGGCACATCGCTCAATTGAAACCAGGGATGAAAGCCGATCGATACCGGCATCGGATCGTCCGACAGATTTTCGATTCTGGTTTCTATGGAAAGCACTCCATCGCGCAGACGATGCGTCATGGTAAGGGTGTGCGCAAACGGAAACTGCGACATCCAATCCGGATGGCGCCAGAATTCGAGCTGGGCCGTGGCTACAGCGCCGTGTCCATCTGCCTTTAGCGACGTGACGGTCCAGACGGCTTTGTCCAGCAGGCCGTGTATCGGGAGGTGATTGTTGTCGTAGTGGACAGTTTCCAGTCCCGGATTGAGCAGATACTTTTTTCCGTTTGCCCAGAACGCGTTTTGATCCAGCCGGTTCGCCCAGGGCGCCAGAAGTGGTATGCCACCGGGCTTCGCGAGCACCTGTTTCCCGTGTACCGTCAGCTCATAGGCGCGGTTACCCGAGCCCGGCAAAATCGAAACCACAATACCGCGTGTGGTGTCGGTCAAACGGACGACATCCGCGCCATCCACAGTCACTTTTTGCGCGGTATATTGGGCGGCCTGGCCGAGGGCTGCGGCAAGCAACAAGCCAGCAGCAAGAGCAGGCGTCGAGACGAGTCTCGACGCGGCACGCACGAGTGCGTGCGCCACAAAGGCTGCAATCGAGGACAGTTTACTAGTCATGAGAATCGAGAAGAGCGAACGCGAAGAGAGTGTCTCCGGCGCCCACCACCAAATATTGCTTATCGGCCAACAAGTAAGTCGCCGGACCGTTACTGAGCGATTGAGTCATGGGGAAATGCCATAAGATCTTGCCGTCCTTTGGAGCAAAGGCGACTAGATTTCCGGCGTAGTCGCCGGTAAAGAGCAGATCGCCGGCGGTGGTCAAAATACCCGGCCCGCCGAGACCAAAGCCACCGGCGGTTGGATAGGCATGACTCCAAGCCACATTGCCGGTTTTGTAGTCGATCGCTTCCAACGCATGCTCAGACCATAAACTGCGCGCCGATCCGCCATAGCCTTCGGGCCGTTCGTCAGTATCGGTGAGATACACGAGACTGTAGCCGCGCGTGGCGTTCACGTAAAACAAACCGGTTTCCGGGCTGAAGCTCGGAGGCAGCCAATTCGTGCCGCCGCCGGCGGGGATGGTTAATAACGAACCGTCGACTGCGGGTTCCTTAGCCGGATCGGGAATCGGTTGACCGCGTTTGTCTACGCCTTTCGACCAATTCAACGGTACAAAGGGCTTCGAAACGAGATTTTCACCGGTTACACGATCGAGCACGAAAAAGTAGCCGTTGCGCGCGGCCTGCGCGAGCAATTTGCGTGGCTTGCCATCGATCTCTGCATCGAAAAGCACCGGCGTCTCCACGTTGTCCCAATCGTGGGTATCGTGCGGGGAGGCCTGAAAATACCAGGCCAATTTTCCGGTATCGAGATGGAGAGCAACGATGGAACACGTCCATAAGTTACTTCCCTTGCGACCTTGTCCCGCATACACGGGATTCGGATTGCCGGTTCCCCAGTAAAGAAGATCCAGATCCTTGTCGTAGGTGCCGGGCAGCCAGGTCATGCCGCCGCCGTGGCCCATCGCCGTTGCGTTCGGCCATGTCTCAGCACCAGGCTGGCCGGGACGGGGCTCGGAATCCCAGCGCCATTGCAAATCGCCGGTTTCCGGATCTCGCGATTCCAGATAGCCCGGCACATCCATTGCGTCTCCGCCGACGCCGACAATGACATGGTTGCTGACCACCAGCGTGGATGTGGTCGTGAAGTATTGCATCTTTTCATCGGCTACTTTCTTGCGCCAACGCTCCTTGCCGTTTTTGGCTTGCAAGGAAATAAACCAGCCGTCCGGCGACATGAAATAGAGCCAGTCGCCATACATTCCCACGCCGCGGTTGCCGACCAGGTGACCGCCTTGATCCTTCCAATCGTAGTGCCAGATCTCGCGTCCGGTGCGCGCGTCGAGCGCAAAGACATGATCGGGAATCGTAAAATACAGAACGCCTTTCACCATGAGCGGCGTGGATTTGATAACAGCGCCGCCTACGCCACGCTGCGGGCCGACATTCGAAATGCGATACATCCACTGCAACGCGAGCGAATGGATGGTCGAGGGATTGATCTGCCGCAGAGTGCTGAAACGACGGCCGGTGTAATCACCGTTATAGGTGGGCCATGAAGTCGTGGGAGGCTGTCCGATATCTTGCGGATTCAGTAACTGCGCGAGACTTAGGCTCTGCGCCAGCATCGCGAGCAACAGCAGACGAGATGCGGTCACTTCAAC
The DNA here is from genome assembly GCA_025924475.1 of Bryobacteraceae bacterium. Classification (GTDB taxonomy): domain Bacteria; phylum Acidobacteriota; class Terriglobia; order Bryobacterales; family Bryobacteraceae; genus Bog-105. The sequence goes on along the minus strand of JAICIH010000471.1, from coordinate 1,053 downwards.
GTCACCAGGTACGCCGTGAGATTGTGCATATCGCTGTCATTGTATTGGTCGAGCAGGCGGCGATGCGCGGCGAGCTTATCTTCGACCTCGACCTTCACTCCTTCGCGGGCGTAGGAATGAAATTCGCCTTGCGCGTCGGTAAGCGACACATCGAAATCGTCCAGGTGTTTGAGTGTTCCGGTTATCTTCTCACCCGAGCCAAGAGTTACGGTGACTTTCGGCGGTTCGCGGTCGGAGGGATAAAGAAAAGCACGCTGAATTTCATCGGCGCTGTGTTTTGTGCCAATGTGCTGCAGGTCTCCGGTGACCGAATGGCAGGTGTTGCACTTTCCCGGGCCGTTGAAGTACGCTTCTCCGGCGCTCGCGTTTCCGGTCACAATATTCTTCACCTGATAGGTACCGCGGTTAGCGGCGAGTTCGACTTGCATATGTAGAAATTCGGCCAAATCGGCGAGTTGCGCTTCGGTGAGCGCAGGGAATGCGGGCATACCGCGCGCCGGACGGCCATTATGAACGACTGGACCGATTTCTTCACCCTTATCGTCATGCAGCACAACAGGCGAGCGCAGCAGATCGGGACCGGTGTCGCCGCCACGCGCGTTCGCGCCATGGCAAAACGAGCAATTGGCAACGAACAAAGGCTTGCCGCGCGCCGCCGCCGCGGCATCCGGCTGCCGCCCGAGACCGAGAAATTCGCGTGTTCCCTCAGCGCCGCGACGGCGCTGCGCGGGACGCTGTGCCGTTTGGGCGGCCAACAGCGTACACATCAAGCTGAGGAGCAATATCCGCACTCCTGGATTTTACGCCAGAAGTTAAAGCTGCTCTCAGCTGTTAGCTTTCAGCTCTGATCATTTTCTCTTCGGCTAGCTGTTCCAGGCGCTCGGTGAGCGTTTGTTGGTGGTAAACCTTGGCTTCGGCGAGCGTGACGGCCCACTGATGGATGTCTTTTTTCATCTTGTGCTGCTCTTGTTTGCGGTCGTGCTCCTCCTGTTTGCGCTTTTGCGATTCGAACCCAATTTCCTGTTTTCTCTTTTCGGCTCTTATTCTTAGCAG
>JAICIH010000470.1 GCA_025924475.1 Bryobacteraceae bacterium | reverse complement strand
TTCGTCCGTTCGTCGAACGAGCGAGCCAATTACTGGCTTCGGCACGCCAGTTGTGTTCGCCGCCATGTCGACGACATATCTCGCGCCGCCGCAGCCGGACGGACGCTAAGCAGTGACGCCATCGGCTACGCGACCATGCCCGCTGTCCGATCTCCCGATTTTACACAAGACCAGTTGGACAAGCTTGCGCTGGTCATCGGCGACAAGCGCGCACGAGCCGTGCAACGTTTCGAATTGATCGATGCGCTTGCAACCGATGATTCCACCATCATCTCGAACGAATGGACCAAGCTGCGATTACTCGATCCGTCGCTCGGCACGCCATCAGCAGAAGACCGCGCCCAGGTTCGGCTTGCTGCGATTGTTCTGGATTCCCGCTTCACCTATCTCTTCGGTCACGCAGGATTGGTTAGGCAGGCGATTGCCTCGACCGGGATGCCCCTCACCGACGGACAACCGGCCAATCTCCACGTCGATAGTTGCGGCCTCAATGTCCCCAGGACCGTGCCGATTTCTTTCGGCCGTCCGGCAACCATGCCACGTTAGTCTCACAATTGACGTGGAGCCCATTCTCACATCTGCTGCGATATGGTTCAATCTCTGGCGAGCCAATGTCCGCAACGTGAGGAAAGCAGACATAACGCCACAGGATGGTAAGTAGCAGCCCCTTAGGCGAGCGGGGCTGCCATGCAGATGTTCGAATATGTGATCATTCTGATTTCGATCGTCATCGGGCTGGCGTTGACGCATTTGATGCAGGGGCTCGCGGGTCTGATCCAAAATCCTGGGCGCGAGCGAATGTGGTGGGTCCATCTAGTCTGGGTCGCCTACATGTTTCTCTCGATCGTCTTTTGGTGGTGGTGGGAATTCCAACTCCAGCACATCAAAACGTGGAGCTTTGCACTTTATCTCTTTGTAGTTTTCTACGCATTCTATTTGTATCTCATCTGCGCGGTGCTTTTTCCCCGAGATTTGGACGGATATGAGGGATACAGGGAATATTTCCTGGCTCGCCGCGGGTGGTTTTTTGGATTGCTCATCGGGTGGTCAGTGATCGATACAATCGACACCTGGATTAAAGGTCCCGACTATCTCGCTTCGCTCGGTGCCACGGCATTGATCTACAATGCGTTGCTGGTCTTTTGCGGTATTATTGGAATGGTGACTCGGCGCGTGTCCGCCCAGGCGATCATCGCCGTGGGACAATTGGTCTATCTCGTGTCGGGCGTGCTGCACCTGTTCAATTTTGTAAATTTCACCAACGCGTAGGCGGCAATCGTTGTCGCCCCACGGGCATCCTAATGTCCGCAATGGGGCGTAAGTTGCCGTTATGGAGCGGGCGCTGAGCCTTCCCGCGCAAACATCGTGATCTGCCAATCTTCCCCAACCTTCTGCAGCGAAAAGGTCAGGACACCACGTTCGTGTAGCGTTTGCTTAGGACCCCTTGAGGGTAACGACGCCCGGTACGGTCTCGTAAGCCAAATCACCGTCAGCGAGCACTTGGGTCGGCACTCCAAGCTTCATCTGGATGTCGGAGATGGCCGGTACCCCAACGTCCGCAATGGGTCGAAACCTGCCACTAGCGGACGGTCCGCAACCGGCCACTTTCAGCCCCTCGGCGATCGCGCCCGGCCGCACAGCCCTACTAGGCCACTACTAAATCGAACCGCCGCCGCATTTCTTGAGTGAATCCGGCTGCTTGCTTGTCGCGGCCCGCTAATCCTTAGGTAGCGAGGCCCAATCATCCTTAGTTAGCGGGTCGGCTCTGGGGCTCGCTCATCCTTAGTTTGAGGATCGTGACTTCCGGGGTCGCCTGAGGACTGCCGGAAGTCATTCGGGTGGCTCCTCACCCCACGGCTGTCCTAAAGACGTGGGATACTGCTCATCGAGTTCGTTACTCCGCTTGGCCCACCATGCCTCCGGTTTTAGCTTCGCAGCAGCGTCTACGACCCAGCTCTCGAGGTATGGCTTGCCCTTGTGGAACACCACGGCCCCGTAGCGCTTCATCTCCTGGATCAGTTCGAGATACTCCATGATCGTGTCGCTGGCCCATTTGTTCGCTTTCTGCTGCTCCGCATCTCGAGCAAGCTGCTCCTGAGCTTCCTGCGGTGAGGGCTGACGGGTCAGTTGGTATTTTGCGTGAAGGATCACGAGCTCGTTCACGAGCTTGATGGCCTTGAGGTCGCCCTTCGCCGCCGTTTCGACTAATCGATGGTCGATCACTTCATGGACCGGTCTGCGCACGCGCCGTCCGTCCGAACCGCTTACCCAGATCTTCTTGCCGAGCATCTTTTCGAGCTGGGACTGTCGACTAGAACCCTTCGGCCGGCCCCGGGGGTTCGGAGAGGCTTGGCCCTTCTTGAACTGGTGCTCTTTTGGCGGTTTGCCTTTTCCCACCGAATAGGGCTCCGGCTGGTGCTCACGCGACATCTGCGACCTCCTCTCCGGAGGCGTCCGCAAGTGCACGCTGGCGCTCGACGAACGTCTCGCCTGTGGCTTCGAGAACCGGCTGCTGTCCGGTCATGGCGATCCAGCGCCCGAGTGCAACGTCGACATATGACGGTTCGATTTCGAGCCCTCGTGCGCGGCGCCCAGTTAGCTCACATGCTATCAGCAGCGTGCCTGACCCCAAGAATGGATCGAGCACAATCTCACCGCGGCGGGTGACGTCCTGGATCGCATCCCCGACCAGCGGGGTCGGCTTCACGGTCGGGTGCAGCGCCAGGTCCTCGCGCCTGCTGCCGACGAAGCTGTTGACCGAGGCGTAATCGAAAACGTTGGTGCGATTGCGACCGTGCCGGCCCAGCTCGACCGCGTTGAAGTGGGGCGTGTCGCCGACGCGGAAGACGGCGATCAGCTCATGCTTGGACCGGTACAGCGACCCCATGCCGGCGTTGCTCTTGTTCCAGACGCACAGGTTCAGGAATGCGCCATAGAGGGTCCGCCCGACCGTGATCAGCTCGGCGATGTGGCGCCAGTCCATGAAAACGAGATGGACGGCGCCGTCACGCGAAAATGCGATAAAGACCCGGATGAACTTGCGGATGAATTCCACGAATTCTTCCGGGCTCATTTCGCCCGACGCCATCTGGAACTCGCGGTGGCGTCCCTTGGCGTTGGCGAAGCCGTTGATCTCCACGTTGTACGGAGGGTCGCTGACGATCGCATCGGCGCGCTCCTCTGCCATCAACGCCGCCAGCGATGATCCGTCGAGCAGATCGCCGCACCCGATCCGGTGCGGACCGCAGATCCAGATATCACCGGGCCTGGTTACCGACCGCTCGGGAACGGCCGGAATGATCTCATCATCAGGGTCGGCGGCAGGAGTTAGTAGGGTGTCGATCTCGCCCACCGCAAAGCCCGTTAGCTCGAGATCAAGACCCTCGACCTGGATCTCCTCCAGCTCGACCCGAAGCAGGTCGACGTCCCAGCCGGCGTTCATTGCGATCTTGTTGTCGGCAATGCGCAGCGCCCGCTTGGCCGCGGAAGTCAGGCCGCTCAGCCGAATTACCGGTACCTTCTTGCGACCCTGCAGCTTGGCGGCGCGGAAGCGACCGTGACCGCAGATGATCACGTCATCCTCTTCGATTAGGATTGGATTGAAGTAGCCGGAGCTTTCGATGCTGTCGGCGATCTGCTGGACCTGCTTGCTGCTGTGGGTCCGCGGATTTCGTGGATCGGGCTTCAGAGAGCCCAGCGGGAGGTACTCGATCGTATGGAGGTTGGACACGGATTCCGCCTTTCACTTCGAGCGAGAGCGAGCTCTCGCGGGTGGTTCGGCGGGTTCCGATTTCGCTTATACCGGAGAGCTCTTAACGAGCCGGTTAATGCGATCAGAAAAATCGCCGATTTGCGCGCGCCAGTCCCAGCTCTCGTGAAATCTTTCCCTGTTACGGAATCGGGGAATGCCGCTCCGGTTGGCGGATTTCAGCCGTTTCCGCACCTAGCGAAGCGCTCGATCAGTGGCTTTTTCCCTGTATTTTCCCTGATAGCAGGGAAGAGAGCGGTTCGCCCATGACTACGTCCACCGCCATTTCTACGCTC
>JAICIH010000469.1 GCA_025924475.1 Bryobacteraceae bacterium | reverse complement strand
CGCAAGTTCAATAACCTGATGCCGTTCGGCTGCTGGTGGTTTTTGAACAATCCTTCGATTGTGGAGGAAATGACGCGCGAGCGGATCGAGATGATCGGCATGTCGTTCATTCCGCAACACTCTGATGCACGAATACTTGAGCAAACGATTTACAAGTGGCGCAATACGCGGCGCACGTTAGCGCCGATTCTAGCGAACAGCTATCAGTTGCTCGTTGCGGATGGCGGAAGCGTATCGCGCGAGAGAATCCGGGAGGATATCCACCGCCTATTCCGCGGAAACTTCCAGAAATTCTGTGGGCTTCAGGCGGATAAGGCGCCGGTAACTTTGAAGACGAAGGCGTAATCGCCGCCCGGCTTCTGCGCGGGTACGAGCACCTTCAGGGCGGCATCGTCCTGAGTAAACTGAAGCTTTCCATCGAAGCCAAGTAGTTCGACGTTCTGGATTTTTCCGACGCGCAGCTCGGTATTCAAAGCGAGCGGGCGGATCACCGCCTGATATTCCGGCCAACCCATCACGAACGCATAGAGCGTGCCGCCCTTGGTGGTGAAGCGAACGTCGTCGGCGGTTAGATCTTTGCGGTTGCGCTCGTTGAAGCTGGCGCTTTGGGTGGCGGCCGGCGCTGCTGTCGCAGGACTCTCGCCGAAAATTTTCCAGGGACGAGTGGCATAGATCGCTTCGCTGTTAACGCCCATCCATTGCGTGATGCCGGAAAGTACGTTCATCTCCTGGACGTCCAACTCGCCACTCGCGGGCAATGGAAAATTCAGCATCAAATTGCCGTTGCGGCTTACGATATCGACCAGAAGATCGATAACGGTCTTTGCCGATTTGTATTGTTGACCGCGTTTGTAGTGCCAATTGCCGATGCAAGTGTCGGTCTGCCAGGGACGCGGCCAGATCGTGTTCACGAGGCCGCGCTCCACATCGAGGACAGCAATTCCCTTTTCGGAGTCCTGCTCCCGTTTGCTGGTGTAGACAGCCTGCGTTTTGCCGCCATTGCGCCGGGCGTTGGCGTTATACAGATGAGCGATCAGATTCAAGCCATATTCTTCGAAGGGAAGAGCGCCGTCGGTGTACAGGAGATCCGGCTGGTAATTATCGACCAGATCCTTGATACGCAAGTACCAGTGCCGCTTCCACCACTCTGGAATGCCGCTCTCGTTCCAATCCAGCTTGGTGTGGACTTCATCAGAGTCCACGTAAAAATCGAAATTCTTTGGATCGGCGCCGTCGTAAGGGATGCCGGCTTGCGGGCCGGTCTTATCGTGGCCGTGGCTGGTGGAAAACCATTTGTAGGTAATCCAGAGATGCTCGCTGACGCCAAACTTCAGACCCTCATCCATGGCCGCCTTTCGCCACATTCCGACGATGTCTTTCTTGGGACCCATGGCGGCGGCATTCCAGCGATTGTGCTTGGAGCTCCAGAGATCGAAATTATCGTGGTGGACACCCATGCTCATGAAGTACTTCGCGCCGGCTTTTTTGTAGAGCCGCATCAGTTCGGCTGGCTCGAAACGTTCGGCCTTCCAGCGCGGGATGGTGTCTTTGAAACCGAATTTGGAGGGATGGCCGTAGGTCTGGCAGTGATAGTCGTATTGCGGGCTGCCCTGCATGTACATGTTGCGGGCATACCAATCGCCCGCTTCGACGGCGGATTGCGGACCCCAATGCGCCCATATGCCGAATTTCGCGTCGCGGAACCACTCCGGTATTTCATACTCGCGAAGCGATTCGCGAGTGCCTTTGAAAGAACCGTTATCAGGTTCTATGCCGGGCGGCAATTCGATTTGAGCCGCGGGAAGAGCGCCCGCCAGCAATCCCAGCGCATGTCTTCGAGTGATGATCCCCATAAATCTCCTTATCCGTTTACCCCAGATGCAAGAAAACCACCATCTACAGTAATGCATTGGCCGGTGATAAAGGAAGCCGCATCGGAGGCGAGAAACAGCGCGGCCCCAGCCAGCTCCGGAATTTTGCCGAAACGCTTCATGGGAGTGCGCATCAGCAATTCGCGTCCGCGATCGGTGCCGTCGAGAAGAGCGGAGTTCAATTCGGTGCGGAAAACGCCGGGCGCGATGGCGTTCACGTTCACGCCTTTTTGCGCCCATTCGACGGCCAGGCTGCGGGTGAGGCCGAGGACTCCGGTTTTGGACGCCGCATAAGCGGCCACTTCAAAGAAGCTGACATAGGAATTCAGGGAAGCGATATTTACGATGCGGCCATGTCCGCTTTGGACGAGCGGCTCGTAGAAGCTTTGGCAGGAGCGCAACGTGCCGGTCAGGTTGACGTCCATCAAATTCGTCCATTCGGCTTCCGTGATGGAGATGGTCGGCTTACGAAAAATCTGTCCGGCCGCGTTCACCAGAATGTCGACGCGGCCGAGTTTCGCAAGAATCTCGTCGCGAAGGGCGTCGATGGAGGCGCGATTGGCGGCGTCGGTGGCGCGGCGCAGAGTCCGGCGGCCGGTTTTTTCGATATCGGCAGCTACTTCGGCGATGAGGTTCTCGCGGCGGCCGGTAGCAACGACATCCGCGCCGGCTTCGGCCAGGCTCACGGCGAGCATACGTCCGATGCCGGAAGTGCCGCCCATGACGACGGCCACGCGGCCGGACAAATTAAATAAATCGAGGGACATGGGCTCATCTTACAAGTTGTACTTTAGAAGGCATGACTCACTCTAGAAGAGACCTGGCTGTTCTGCTACCTGCTCTATTGGCGGCACACGCGGAAGGGCAGAGTAACGTTCTTCCCTCGAAGTGTTACGTCTTCGATCAATTGCCGGTGAAGACGAATCTCAAGACACACGGCGAATCGCGCCAGGTCTTTCATGGAGAGACACACGATGGCTATCCGATCGATTTGCACATTACGAAGCTCATGCCGGGGACGATGCCGCATCCGGCGCACCATCATGCGCACGAGGAAATGATGTTTATCCAGGAAGGGACACTCGAAGCGACGATTAACGGTAAGAGCACGACGCTTGGTCCCGGCGGCGTCATTTACGTCAAGTCGATGGATGAACACGGCTTGAAGAACACGGGCGATGTGCCGGCCCGCTATTTTGTGTTAGCGGTTGGCAATATGAAGGGTTGAGCGGCTAGCTAGTGGACTGGCTTTACCAGTTCGACCGTGCCGTATTTTTCTAGCGATTTCTGAATTTTCTGCGCGTCGCCCACCACCACTACTGTTGCCTTGTCAGGTGACCAGTATTTGCCGGTGGTGCGGATCTGATCGGGCTCGACCGAGCGGATGTGCGTAGTCAACGTCTCGAGATAATTCGCCGGCAGGCCCATGGTATGGACTATGACAAGCTGATCGGCCATGGTCGACTGCCGCTCCAGCCGCAAAATGAACACGCCTGCATAAAGATTTTTGGCCTGGGTCATTTCGCGCGCCGTGGGTTCGGTGGCGGACATCGCGGCCAAGTCTTCATTCAGAGCTCCCATAGCGGGCTCGACGACTTCATTGCGCACTTGCGTGACAGCGTTCGCATAGGCCGTCTCCTGCATAGGTGTGTAAACGGAATGCGCATCGTAGGCGTACCCGCGTTTTTCACGAATGTCGTTAAACAGCCGCGAGTCCGTTCCCGAACCGAGAATCACGTTGCCGAGCACGAGCGGAAAATATTCCGGAGAAGTGCGGGTAGGCCCGAGTTGAGCGGAAAAGATGTTGGCCTGCACCGACCCCGGCCGGTCGACGAGCAACAGCCGCTTGCGATTTTCCGGGAAAGCAGGCGGATCGTATTTCGGCAGATCCTTCTTTTGCCATTTGCCAAATTCGTTGGTGATGAGCGTCTTGAGGTCGGCTTCGGACGGCACCTGGCCTACCAGAATTAAATAGGCGTTGTTTGGTACGAGGTAGGTGTCGCGGAACGTCTCGAGCGATTTTTTATCCAGCTTGGCGATCGATGCCTCTGTAGGACCGATGTGCGAATACGGATGACTTCCGAAGAGCGCCGCACTCAAAGCCTCGCGGCCCAGGTAGTTGGGTTGGGAACGCTGGGCGCGCAGAACTTGCAGGCCATTCTGTTTCTGAAGATCGACCTCCT
>JAICIH010000468.1 GCA_025924475.1 Bryobacteraceae bacterium | reverse complement strand
TTGCTCACGAACGATCTCCTTTGCCACCAAACAAAATACTTGCAACCGTGACGAGCGCCATACCTGCGGCGGTTGCCGCCATCGATAGCCAGGCAGCTTTTACTTTCTTAGTGGGAACAACCGGATCGGGCGGCAGATTGTAGACCTCGGGTTGATCGACAAGAAGGAAAAATGCATTGAGCCCTTCTGTCCCCGGCTGGTCCTCTTTTCTCGCTCCGTAGAGATATGCGTCTTTGAGCCCTTGCTCGTGCAGTTTCTCGACGCGCTCTTCGGCATGGGCCCGCAATTGGTCGAGATCGCCAAACTGAATCGATTCAGTAGGACACGCCTTGGCACAGGCCGGAATAAGATCCTCTTTTAGCCGGTCGTAGCAAAGCGTGCATTTCCAGGCGCGGCCATCTTCTTCCCGCCGATCGATCACGCCGAAGGGACAGTTCACAATGCAATACCCGCAGCCATTGCAGATATCGGGCTGGACATAGACGGTCTCGAACTCGGTGCGAATGATCGCGCCGGTGGGACAACTTTCGAGACACCCTGCGCGCGCGCAATGCTTACACACATCGGAGGAAAATAACCACGAGAAGGCGCCGTCCTGATCCGGGTGAAGCGCCATGGGCCGCTCCACAAAGGCGACGTGCCGCCATGTCGAAGCGCCCAGATGAGCGGTGTTGTCGTAGGACATGCCCGTGAACAGAAAACCATCCTCGGGAAGCTGATTCCACTGCTTGCAAGCGACTTCGCAGGCTTTGCACCCGATGCAAAGCGTCGTATCCGTAAAGAAACCTTTCCCGCCGCTCAAGTTATACGTTCCCTTCTTTGCTTTCCGCCGCCTTGAATCCGTGCTTCGACTCAGGCTTGTGCCGCGCCTCGGGTAAATCGCGGAACTGTGTTGCCCGCTTACTTACGTGCGTGGTTCTTTTCGCCGGTCTCTTGCTCTTGCGTCCCGGTTCAATCGTGCCGGTGAACGCTTTCGACTCCTGAATGGAGACGTTCGGGTCTCCCACGAATCCGATCAAGTCGTTAGCTGCGTCGCCGCGCACCAAGCCCTTGCTGGACCAATGATAAGGCAACCCGATCTGATGCACCATTCGGCCTTTGATCCGGAGCGGCCGCAAACGCCGCGTGACCAGCACACGCGCCTCAATCTCTCCGCGCGCGGTACGGATCGTGGCCCAGCCGCCGTTCACCAGCTTGCGTTCCGCCGCAAGTTCCGGTGAGACTTCGCAAAACATCTCGGGTTGCAACTCCGACAGCCATCCCAACCACCGGCTCATGCCGCCTGCGGTGTGATGTTCGGTCAGGCGGTAGGTAGTAAGCACATACGGAAATTCCGGATCATCATACGGCTCGTGATAGGGATTATCTTTGCGCCGCCATTCCATCCGCTCCGGATTGCATTGCTGTCCGTAGAGCGGATTTTTAACGATGGATTCTTGCGGCTCATAATGCGTGGGCAAGGGGCCGTCCTCGAGACCAGCGGCAACGTAGATCCATCCTTTGCCATCCGACTGCATGATGAAAGGATCGATGCCGGAAATGGTGTCTTTCCCGCGCGCGTCTTTCGACGGGCGGTAGGAGGGCGGACGGTCCACGATACAGTCGGGTGAGTCCAGTCCCACCCACTTCTTTTTTTCTTCGTCCCACCACACCAGCTTCTTCCGCTCGGACCAGGGCTTGCCATCAGGATCCGCGGAGGCCCGGTTATAAAGGACTCTTCGATTGTGCGGCCACGCCCAGGCCCACTCCGGAGCGATAGAATTCTGCTCCCAATAAGGTTTACGGCGCGCGGTCATGTTCACGCCGCCCTGGAAAGCACCGGAATAGATCCAGCAGCCGCATGCCGTGGAGCCGTCGTCTTTCAGAGATGCGTAGCCGTCGACAAGCTTTTTGGTCGCAACCTCGTACCCGTTGATTTCCTGGAGCACTTCTTCGGCGCTCGGCTCTTCCAGCGGGCCATGGATGCTGTAGTCCCAGGTCATATCGCGAATGGGCCAGTTGCGCTGTTCATGATATTCGTTTGCGTAGAGCTTCTTGAGGCGCTGGCCGAGCTTGAAAATAAAATCGAGCTCACTGCGTGCATCGCCTTGCGGATCGATCGCTTTGTGGTGCCATTGCAATAGGCGTTGCGTGTTAGTGAAGCTGCCGTCCTTTTCCGTATGCGCCGCCGCGGGGAAGAAGAAGACTTCCGTTCCGATGTCCTCCGGATGAATCTCGCCGCGCTCGATCTCGGGCGCGTCTCGCCAGAAATCGGCGGTTTCCGTAAGCTGAAAATCTCGCACGACCAGCCAGTCCAGCGCGCGCAGACCTTTGCGCTGCAGCGCACCGTTCATCGAGCCGACGACCGGATTTTCGCCCATCACGAAATACCCTTTGACCAGGCCGTCTACTTGATCGATGACGGTGTTCATGTGGGAGTGATCGCCGGTCAAAGTCGGAAGATAGTCATAGCACCAGTCGTTTTCCAGTTTCGCGGCTTCGCCATACCAGGCTTTCAACAGCGAAACCGCGTATTTCGGATATTCTCCCCACCAGCCCGAGGGTGAAGTATTCAGCTTGACCCACGTTTCGAAATCCTTATCATGCTTGGCCTTCGGCATGGGTAAATAGCCGGGCAGCAGGTTGTACAAAGTGGGAATATCGGTCGAGCCTTGAATGGATGCATGCCCGCGCAAAGCAATCACGCCGCCGCCCGGCCGGCCCATGTTGCCGAGCAATAGCTGAATGATGGCCGCCGAGCGGATGTATTGGACGCCAACGGTATGTTGCGTCCAGCCCACCGCGTATACGAACGCACCTGTCCTTTCTCGGCCGGAATTACGGCAGAGCGTTTCGGCCACCTTCAGGAAAAGATCTTGCGGAATGCCGCAAATCTCTTCCACCATTTGAGGCGTGTAGCGGGAGTAGTGCCGTTTCAAAATCTGAAACACGCAGCGGGGGTGCTGCAGCGTCGGGTCCGTGTGCTCGGCCTGAATCGGCTGGCGCTGGATCGGTTGGCCTTCTTTTCCTCCAGAAGACTCGCGGGCTCCGCCGGCAGGTTCCGGATCCACGCCCTCATACATCCAGGTCCGGATGTCATACTTGCCCTTCTTCTCATCCCAGCCGCCAAAGAGGCCATTCAGGTCTTCCGTATCTTTGAATTTTTCGTTGATGATCGCCGGTGCGTTCGTGTAATTCAGCAGGTAATCGCGGAAGTATCGCTCATTCTCGACGATGTAACGAATGATGGCGCCGAGAAATACAATATCGCTGCCGGCGCGGATCGGGACGTGAATGTTTGCTACCGCGCTGGTTCGAGTAAAGCGCGGATCGACGTGGATGACGGTCGCTCCGGCCTCGCGCGCTTTCATCACCCAGCGAAATGCCACGGGATGGCACTCTGCCATATTGGAGCCTTCGATGACGATGACATCCGAGTGGATCAAATCGCCCGGATAGTCGGTTGCGCCACCCCGGCCAAACGAGGTCCCCAAACTGGGGACCGTAGAAGAGTGTCAAATACGGGCCTGATTTTCGATCTGAACGATTCCGAGGCTGGTGAACAGCTTCTTGATCAGGTAATTCTCTTCGTTGTCCAGCGTGGCTCCGCCCAAGTGCGCGATTGCCATGGTTCGCCGGAGCGGAAGCCCTTCTTCGTTCTTGTCTTCCCAGGTGGCGTCGCGAGTCTTTTTGATCCGCTCGGCGACCATCTCCATCGCCTGCTCCAGCGGGATGCGTTCCCATTCGGCGCCATGCGGCCTGCGATAGAGCACGTCCGACATTCTGTGGCTGCCGGTGACAAGCTGAAAGGTCGCCGCGCCTTTGGGGCACAAACAACCGTTCGAGATGGGCGAGGCCGGGTCGCCTTCAATGTTGATGACCTTCTCGTTCTTCACGTAGACGAGCTGCGCGCATCCGACGGCGCAGTAGGGACACACGGAGTTAACGACGCGATCGGCATGCTTGGTTCGCGGTTCGAGAGATTCGCTTCGGCTCGAGGCGGCCGATTCGCTTAAGCCGAGTGGGTCTCGATTTTTGATCTGCCGAAGAAGGGGCCAGTTTGCGGCCGGAGAGAAATCA
>JAICIH010000467.1 GCA_025924475.1 Bryobacteraceae bacterium | reverse complement strand
TTGTACTACCGCTCACAGCGCTGGGCTATATCCTATCCGCGTTGCTAGGAAAAATATTTCTTAATGAACACGTCAGCCCGAACCAATGGCTCGGGACAGCGTTGATATTTTTCGGCGTGATGCTGGTGGGCTCCACCCCGGCTAAGCAGCAACAATAGTTTTACAAATATCCTAGTTACTTTGCGGGGGACCGCCACGTCATTACTGATTTATGAAAATCGGCGTATTAGGCGGCGATGGGTATTGTGGCTGGGCCACGGCGCTGTATTTGTCGGCAAAAGGGTATTCGGTCGCGATCATGGACAATTTTGCCCGCCGTCAATGGGATTACGAATTAGGCGTACAGACGTTGACGCCAATCCGGCCGCTTGCGGAACGGCTGCGCGTGTGGCAAGAGCTCACGGGCAAATCCATCCAACTATTTGTTGGCGACGTAACCGACTACGATTTTCTGGCTTCGACGATCAAGGCGTTTGAACCGGACGCCGTAATCCATTTTGCCGAGCAGCGAGCTGCACCTTATTCGATGATCGACCGCAGGCACGCGGTTTTCACGCAGGTGAACAACGTAGTTGGAACGCTGAACCTGTTATTTGCGCTGCGGGAATACTGTCCGGATTGCCATTTGGTGAAGCTTGGAACGATGGGCGAATACGGGACGCCCAACATCGATATTGAAGAGGGCTATATCGAGATCGAGCACAACGGGCGCAAGGACGTTCTTCCATTTCCGAAGCAGCCGGGCTCGTTTTATCACCTTTCGAAAGTTCACGACAGTCACAACATGATGTTTGCCTGCAAAATCTGGAAGCTGCGGGCGACGGATTTGAATCAGGGCGTGGTGTACGGGACAACGACGGAGGAAACTCTGCTGGACGAAGCGCTCATCAATCGCTTCGATTACGACGAAGTATTCGGAACCGTGCTCAATCGCTTCTGCGCGCAAGCCGCGGTGGGCCATCCGTTGACGGTGTACGGGCGGGGCGGGCAGACGCGCGGATTTCTCGATATACGCGACACGGTCCGCTGTGTGGAACTGGCGTGTCTGCATCCGGCCGAGCCAGGCGAGTGCCGCGTTTTCAATCAATTCACGGAGCAGTTTTCGGTCCTCGAAATCGCCGAGTTAGTGAAGGCAGCGGGCAACAAGCTCGGGCTGGATGTAGAGATCGACCGGATTCAGGACCCGCGCGTGGAATCCGAGCAGCACTATTACAACGCAAAGCACTCGAGGCTACTCGACCTTGGCCTTAAGCCTCACTATCTTTCGGATTCGCTGCTCGATTCGCTAATGAATATCGCGGTTCGTTATCGCGACCGCATCGACGTTTCGATGTTCCTGCCGCAGGTGGATTGGCGAAAGGCTTCTAACGAACGGCGCACGGTGCGGGAAGTCACTTCGTCTTTAGTCGCTCGCGTTTGATCCGGCTGGGACGAGCTGGCCATTACGGATACGATAGTCGCCGCCGCGCCAGCGAATGCTGTTGCGGCAGAAGCTGGCGAGCCACACGACAAATGCGAAGACGTCCCAGGCCACTACAATTCTTGTATCGAGCCAACGCTGTTTCAGGCCGCGGACGCCGATAGCCCAGCTCATGGTGGTTCGTAAGAAGAAGTAGCTACCGAGAAAAAAGGCGGCGACTGGCCGGGTGGGATGGATGGCGATGGCCGCAAGCGACCAAGGCAGACCTTGTGTGAACAGCAGGCCGAGATGTCCGAGGGGCCGCATATGCCGCATCACCACGAGCCAGCGCATGCGCTTGTGCAAGAGATCTTTCATCGATTGATAGTCCGACACAGTCTCGACCACGTAGCGCGACAGCACGACTTCGTAGCCTTGTTCGGAGATCAGTTGGCCCACCAGAAGATCGTCGCCGGGACGATTTTCAATGGCCCGATAGCCGCCGAAAGCGGCTAAGTGAGCGCGGGTGGTGGCGATGGTGGGGCCGAGAGCGAATTTCACGCCGTCGAGCTCGCGGGCGACCAGCAAGCCGGCGTAGAAATCGGAAAGCATTCCAACAGTCTGGAGAGAGTCGGTGAAGGTGCGGTCGCCGGCGGAGACATAGAGGCAAGTGACCGCGCCGATTTTCGGATCGGCGAGCGGCGCGATGATACTGCGCAGGTAGTCGGGGCGAACGCGGACGTCGCTGTCATTGATGACCAGGTGTTCGTAAGCAGCTTCGTCGGCGAGCCGCACGAGTTTGGCGACTTTGTCATTGACAGCGGCGCGTCCCGAACCGAACAAGACGCGAATACGCTGCTTGGGGAAATTGCGCTGCAGAGTTTGGATGATTGGCACGGCGGTATCGTCCTCGGCGCTCAGGCAAAAGACGATTTCGTATTCCGGGTAATCCTGGCCGCAGAAGCTGGCGAAATTTTCATAGGCGTCTGGATCGAGCCCGCGTATGGGTTTTAAGATACTGAGCGGCGGCGTAAACCCACGGTCTGCTGAGCCTGGCAGCTCATTTCCCCGCTTCGAAAAGAACCGGCGGGAACTATAGATGGCGAGTAAGTAATAGATAAAAGGCAGGCTGGCGAGGCCCAGAAATAGCTGAATGACTGTAAGATGCATCGACCCTCTGTGTCATGCAACCCCCTACCCCAATGGAAAGACGTCGTTTCGGCTCGGAAGGTAACCAGCATACTTGCGATCGATTGTTATGTTGAATTTGACAAGTGTGGAAAAAGCGTTGGGTTCCGTATGCAGCCGCGGCGGGTGTGGCGGCGGCTATTTATTTAGGTTGCTGTGTTTCGCCGCCGTCGCTCATGGACGATGTGGACGCGGTGCAGGCGCAGATTGCGCGAAACATGCTCGAATCGGGCGATTGGGTGACGGCGCGGCTGGACGGAGTGCCGTATCTCGAGAAGGCCCCCTTAATTTATTGGATGATCGCGGGATTGTACCGCCTGGCCGGTGTACACGATTGGGTGGCGCGTCTACCGGTGGCATTCGGAGCGATTGCGCTGGCCTGCCTGACGGCGGCGTTCGGCATTTGGGCGTTCGGGCGGCGCGCGGGATTGTATGCCGGCGTATGCGTTTCGACGTGCATTGGCCTGTTTCTTTTTACGCGAATTCTGATTCCGGATGTTCTTTTGACGACGACGATCGCGCTGGCGATGTGGTCGTTTCTGCGGGCGCTTGAAGAGGATGAGCCACATCCGAACTGGTGGGCGGCCGCGCTGGCGGCGAGTCTCGCGGTCGGGCTCCTTTTAAAAAGTCTGATCGGACTGGTTTTCCCGGTTGGAACGGGGCTGGTGTACCTGGCTCTTACACGGCAACTGTTCGCGCGGCGGACCTGGAGGCGGCTCCGGCCATGGTCGGGCACCCTGATCCTGCTTGCGATTGCGGCTCCCTGGCATATTTTGGCGACCATTCGCAATCCGCCCTATTTCGTCTTCACAATGCGCAGCGCGCCCGGCGAATATCACGGATTTTTTTGGTTCTATTTTTTCAACGAGCAGCTTTTGCGCTTTCTCAACATGCGCTATCCGCGCGATTACGACACGGTCCCGCGGCTGTACTTCTGGTCGTTTCACTTGTTATGGCTGTTTCCCTGGAGCGTGTATTTTCCGGCGTTGGCAAAACTCAGCTTTCGGCCAGCGGATCGGGCGGGGCGCGTCCGGTTCTTCGCGCTCTGTTGGATTGGCGTGGTGATGGTGTTCTTCACTTTTTCAACGACGCAGGAATACTACTCGATGCCGATATATCCGGCACTGGCGCTATTGCTGGGCGCGGCGCTTGCGGCGGACCAGCCGGATATTGTGGCATGGATTCGCCGCGGAACGCGCACGCTGTCTGCGATAGCAGGACTGGCGGCGGTGGTGGTGATTACGATTCTGGTGCTGGTACGCAATCTGCCCGCGCCAGGTGATATCTCGGGAGCACTGACGGAGCATCCGGGTGCGTATCGTTTGTCGCTCGGCCATATGGAGGACCTGACGATGGCCTCTTTCGCGTATCTGCGCTTACCGCTGGCAGTAGCTGCCGTGGCGTTTTTAGTGGGCTGTCTGGGAACACTGCGGACGCGCGGCCGGCAGTGGTTTCTCGCGGCGGCGGCAATGATGGT
>JAICIH010000466.1 GCA_025924475.1 Bryobacteraceae bacterium | reverse complement strand
ATACCCACCAGGTCGGCGCCAATCGTCCTCAGGTACCGAATCTCGGCCGGTGTTTCGTAGTTGGGACCCAGCAGCCCCGCGTAGACACCTTCGTGGAGGGTAATTCCCAGTTCGTCGGCAGTTTCAATGGCAATGCGCCGCAGTTCGGCGGAATAGGCTTCTGTCATGTCGGGAAAACGCGGTCCGAGCAGACTGTCGTTCGCGCCAACTAGTGGATTCGCGCCTTGCAGGTTGATGTGATCGGCGATCAGCACGAGCGCGCCCTGCATATAAGCGGGGTTGATGCCGCCGGCGGCGTTGGTAAGCACCAGACGTTCGACCCCCAATTCATGAAGTAAGTGCACGCCGGAAGCGACTTGACGCGCCGTATAACCTTCGTACAAATGAAAGCGGCCGGACATCACGGCCAGGTCGATTGTTCCTGCGCCGTTGGCGCCGAGCGTTCCCAAAACGAGTTCGCCGGCGTGCCCGGCGGCAGTCGAGACCGGCAGACCCGTTAGTTCCCGGTACGGTATGCGCACCGCGTGCAGAAGCGAATCGGCGAACGCACCTAGCCCGCTGCCGAGCACGACGCCGACGCGCGGACGAATCGAAGTTCGTTGGAATACTTGTTCTGCCGCCTCTCGCATTGCGATAAGTTTCATTTTCGCAATGCCGCAGCAAATTTCTTTGCGCGAGAGCTTATTGAATGGCAGGGCCGCTCAGATGCTGCAGTTTGTCCGGATTGCGTACGACATAAATGGCGGTAATCTTGCCATTCTCGATTTCGAGCGCGGTGGTTTGCAGGATACCTTGTTCGATGGTTACGAATCCGGGCAAGCCGTTGATGAAGCCGTAGCGGACTAGCTGCGACATGTTCGTCGCAAAGAGAGTTGCGAGCTTGGAGTGGAGTTGCATGACGCTGTCGAAACCTATAATCGGTTCCCTAGCGGCCGGTGTCTTGCCGCCGCCATCGGAATAGGCCGTCACGTCGGCAGCCAGCAGCGACTGTAATCCCTGCATATCGCCGCCGCGTGTGGCCGCGAAAAATGCGGCTGCGATCTCGCGGCCGCGTTCTTTCGATAGATGAAAGCGGGGGCGTTCGGCGCGCACATGAGCGCGCGCCCGGCTGGCAAGCTGGCGGCAC
This sequence comes from Bryobacteraceae bacterium, assembly GCA_025924475.1. Taxonomy (GTDB): domain Bacteria; phylum Acidobacteriota; class Terriglobia; order Bryobacterales; family Bryobacteraceae; genus Bog-105. Next base: position 2,948 of record JAICIH010000466.1, on the reverse strand, counting down.
GCCGCCGGTTCACGGCCGACTGTTTCGGCGATCTCCTCGAAGTTGACGCCAAACACGTCGTGGAGAAGGAAAGCGGCGCGTTCCAGCGGCGACAGGCGCTCGAGCGCCATCATCAGCGGCAGCGTGACATCGTCGATCTCATCTTCGCTTCCTTCGACAACTGGCTCGGGCAGCCATGGCCCGACGTACGTTTCGCGCCGGCGCCGGGCGGATTTCAACTGATCCAGGCAAAGACGTGTCACAATGCGGCGCAGGAACGCTTCCGGCTCCCGCACCGTATCGCGATCGGCATCGAACCAGCGAAGGAACGCCTCCTGGACCACATCTTCGGCGTCCGCCACGGATCCCAGCATCCTGTAAGCGATGCGGATCAATTTGGGACGCAGCGGATCGAAGGTGGCGGCAGCGTCGTGATTCGACATCCCTTCCATTACGCCGCCGCGCGCTCCTTTACCGGATGCACGCCATGGAAGCCAACCTGGAGGCGGTTCCATCCGTTGATGGTGACGATCAACAACGTTAGTTTCACTTGCTCCTCGGCGGTGAATTGCGCTTCAAGCGCTTCATATAGATCTTCGGGTGCATGTGTCTCGGCTACGAGCGTTAGCGCTTCTGTCCAGGCCAAAGCGGCGCGTTCGCGCTTGGTGTAAAGCGGCGACTCGCGCCAGGCACTGAGCAGGTAAAGACGCTCCTCGGTTTCGCCGTCCTTTCGGGCTGCCTCGGTGTGCATGTGCAGGCAAACAGCGCACCCATTGATTTGCGAAGCGCGAATCTTCACCAGTTTCATAAGGCTATTTTCCAGCCCCTGCTGTAGGACACCCTTCCCAAAATCGAGCCACGATTGCATGAGAGCAGGCGCAGCGGTAAACGGGTTGAGTCTTGGTTTCATGATCAAAAATCGTCTCCTGCAGGCAAGACGAGATAGGAACGGTGGGATGTGACGCGCCCAAGGACATTACGAAAAGATCTGAAACGGGCGCCTGCATTACCTCACTATTGTCCGGAGCACCGCTTCACATCCGAAGGAGGGGATTGAAATGGCCGCCAAACCGTTTACAGAAAAACAAATCGCTAAGGAAGTCGCTAAGGAAAAGGAGTCCTTGTTGCCGGAAAAACCCGACAAGGACAAGGAAATCATCAAGGACAAGCACGAAAAAGAGAAGACCGAAAAGGAGAAGCACGAAAAGAACGAAACCAAGGAACACAAAGACAAGCAAGAGAAGGAAAAGAACGAGAAGGAAAAGCACGAAAAAGAGCAGAAAGAGGCCAAAGAGCACAAGGAGCAGAAAGAGCATAAGGACAAGCTCGAGAAGCACGAAAAGCAGGAAAAGCCGGAGAAGGAGAAGCACGAGAAAGAGCTGAAGGACCACAAAGAAGCGGCTAAGGAGAAAGAAGCCGTCAAGGAAAAAGAAACCATTAAGTCGGAGAAGGAAGGGAAGCTCGAACAAAAAGAGCTCGAAAAAGTGCAGCCTGATGGCAAAGAGCTGGTCGAAACCCAGATCCCCCAGCAGCCTGGCGACCCCGCTTCCGAACAGCGTCTGGCGGCTGTGGAATCGGCCCTTGCACAACTCACACACTTCATTCCGGAGAATCTGCGACCCGATTTGAGCAAAGGCGCGCTTAAACAGGAGCCGCAAGCGGGAACCGGCACTGAGCCGTCCGCTCCCGCAAAAGAACCCGAAAAAGGAAAGAAATAGGGCTACGCTCAGGGTGCGCGCCACGTCTTCCCGGCGCGGCGCGCGCCGCATCAGGACAATCTATGTTTCTGGTTCTCTGTTCTTCCAACGACTATGGCGCCCAATGGGCGTTCACCGGCCTCCAGAGGCTAGGCCTCGCTCCCGTCGAGCTAGTTACCTCGGAAGAGCTGGCGTACAGCGGTTTCTGGGAGCACCGCGTGGGAGTAGCATCCACATCCGTGCGATTGACTCTCCCCGATGGCCGTACCATTTGCAGCTCGAGCGTCAGCGGTGTTCTAAACCGTCTTCTCTCGGCTCCACAAGAGCTCGTAAATTATGCACGGCCGATCGACCGCGATTATGCTTCGCAAGAGCTTTCTTCGTTTTATCTGAGTTGGCTTAGCGCGCTGCCCGGAAAGGTGATCAATCGTCCCACGCCGCAAGGCTTTTGCGGACGCTGGCGCCATACCTCTGAGTGGGCGCTTCTCGCGCAGCAGGCTGGCCTGCCGGCGCCGCCGTTTCGCCAAACCACTCAGCACGAGCCTGAACAAGGCTACCGTTCGTTGGCACCGCAAGGTGTGCCGGTGGAATCCGTTGTCGTTCTTGGCGACCAAGTATTTGGCGCGGCGCTGCCGGAAGATACTCTCGACGCCTGCCGCCGCTTCGCCGCGCTTGCCGGAGATCCGTTGCTTGGCATCGATCTGTTCCGCGCGAACGATGGCCGGTGGAATTTTGCGACAGCCACTCCGTATCCGGAGCTGACGCGCGGCGGCGAGGCGCTCCTTACCCGGCTCGCGCAAATCTTTACTGAAGGAGAGAGGCAATGATTCTGCTCTGTGGCATTCCGTCGGAAACTCCGTTGCGCCTGGTCACGGAACGGATCGAATCGGAAGACGTTCCCTATGTGATGTTGAACCAGCGTCAATTTGCCGATTGCGACATATGGTTTGAAATCGATAGCGCCGGCGTGCGCGGCGAGCTTCGCATCGGCGCTGACATCTATCCGCTGGAGGATTTTCATGCGGCCTATCAGCGTCTGATGGACGATCGATGTCTTCCGGAACTGGAATCGGAGCCGCCCGGCTCGCCGCTGCGCCGCCGTTGCCGGGCTTTCCACGACACCCTTGCGCGTTGGCTGGAGATTTCGCCCGCCCGCGTGATCAATCGCTGCACACCGATGGCGTCGTCTTATTCCATGCCTTACCAGACCCAGCTCATCCGCGAGCTCGGCTTCCATATTCCAGAAACCCTGGTCACCAACGATCCGGCTTT
>JAICIH010000465.1 GCA_025924475.1 Bryobacteraceae bacterium | reverse complement strand
CGTGTTAAAACTCAACTGCGGTCCGCCCCGCCCCGCGGTCCCGCCTTGCAGCCGGTTGCTGCGATACACATATCTCCCGTTCTTTCGCTCTGTCTCGATTGGCGTTGCCCGCGGCGTCACATCGAAATCGCTATAGATCTGCCCATTAAAGGTCTTGAAAAGCAAATCGGCGTTGAGATTCGGCTGAAAGTAGACATCGAGCGCGCCATTTACGCTTTTGAAGCTGCTCGCCGCCGCCGGGTTCTTTGCGAACTCCACACGCACCGGTCCGTTCACCGTGTGCACATCGCCCGAACCTGAAATTTTCGTCATGACGATGCCGCCGTTTACATCTTTGACATCGAAATCCCCGCTCATGCCGTCTACTTGCACGTCTCCGTGATTGACGGTCGAAACCACGGCCCGCGCCGCTCGCGGGACCTCTACGTCGATGTCGTATCGCACTTCATAAAACCTTCGGTGCTCCCCGCGGCAGCCGTTCCCGCAACAGTTGTTGCATCGCCACGGCGCGTCGTAATAGATAGAAACGGTGCCAGGCTTCTCTTCCATCTGTAGCTTCACTTCGTTCTTCGCTTCCTGTAAATCGCTGTCCGTCTCCGCCCGTATCGTCTGATGCGCCGTCACCCGCACCTCGGACCCGCTCGTCCCCGTTACATGCACATAGCCGTCGAGATTATCGACAAGCAGCCGCATCGGCTCACCCGAAAGCGTCAGAGTTTTACGAATCGTCTCCTCACCCCGGACACTCCACCGCTCCGAATTCGAAGCGGCAAAGCAGCACGCCGCTATAAATGCACACACTACGATCGCGATTCTCATTCCGCCTCCTGACTTCTGCTTTCTAGTTCGCGCTCAATCTCTCGACGCCCCAGCGCGCCCGCTGCCGCACGGCGATATTCAGGTCCTGATCGTTCGTCAGCTTCTTCAGTTCCGTCAACGCGGTGTTATCCCGCGCGTGTACCAGCACATCGATCAACGCAATCTGCACCAGCGGCGATTCCTGCATCGGAATCGAGTCCACCATCGCCTTCCGAACCTCGGGATTCCCGCTGAACTTCTCAAGCGCATCGAGCGAAGACAACCGCACATTCACGTTCGCATCGTGGTTCAGCGCCCGCAGGAGCGCCGCCAGTAGCTGGCTGTCCGGCCGCTCCACCCGGCTACTCCACGCCACTCCCTCGAGCCGCGACGTCGCCGATTGCCGGTCGAGCAGCGAAAGCGCCACTATCGATCGCAAGCTCTGCACCTGCGTGCGCATTTCCGCAATGTCTTGCGCCTGCGTGTGGCTGTCCCAATTCATCCGCCCGGCAAAGATTCCCAGTCCGAACAAAAGAATTGCAATGGCCGCTTGCCGCACCAAGCCCGAAAGACCAGGCTTCCACCAGGCAAACTCGCCCCGGAAACTTTGCCGACGCTCGCGATTCACCTCGCTTAGCCGTCGATAGAACCGCGCCCGCAACTCCGCACTCGGTTCCTCTTCCGGTAACAGTTTGAGTCCGTCCCACACAGCACGCAGCTCTTCCAATTCGATCCGCAGTTCCGCGTTCGTTTCCAGTTGCGCTTCGAACGCAGCCTTCTCCGCTGCCGGCAACTGGCCGGCAAGATATTCCGGAATCAGCAAACGGCACTCTTCAAACGTCATAAAGCTTTTCTCCACGAAGCTCGCAGAAGTGTTCGCGCAGCTCTTTCAGCGCGCGATACACCCGCACTTTCACCGCCCCCACTTCGCACCGCATCACTCGCGCAATGTCTTCGTACCGCATATCGTGATAGCGGCTTAAGACCAGAACTTCGCGCTTGTCTTCGGGCAACTTCGCCAGCGCCTCCCGCAAGAAGGCCACATCCTGTTTCTGCCTGATCGCCTCTTCCGGCATCGGTTCCGAGCTCTCTATCTCGCCTGCATCGCCGGCGAACCTTTCCGGGCGGCGCTTCCGATGCGAATCGAAATAAGCGTTCCGCGCCATGCCGTACAGCCAGACCGGAAATGCCAGCTTCGGATCATATGTCCGGGCGTATTTAATAACACGGAAAAACACCTCCTGCACCAGGTCTTCGGCCAGCGCGCGGTCGCGCCCCAGGGCCAGCAGATACCGGAACAGCCCCACATGATGCCGCTCGAACAGCACTGCAAGCTGCGCGGTATCGCCGGCCTGCACGAGCTGCATCAATGTGCTGTCGCTCTCGCTATTCACTCGCCCTCACTCCTCAATACTGCCCAACCGGCAAAAGGTTACCGATTCGTGCTACATTTCGGGTCTGGCCTTCTAATGCTTGTGTTTTATCTCACTTTCACGTGGTGGGCTTGGCTTATCCTGGGCGGCATCCTGATGGCTACCGAGCTACTGCTGCCCACCGGCTTCTTCCTCTTTTTCTTCGGGGTCGGCGCCGCGCTTACCGGATGCCTTGAAGCCCTAGGGCTGCTGCGCTCCTTCCCTTCCCAAGGCCTCGCTTTCATCGTCATCTCTTTCGCCTCGATTGTCCTGCTCCGGAAGCCTCTGCTCGCCAAGTTCCATTTCCGGAACAAGCCTCATTTTTCGGTGGATTCACTCGTTGGCCAAACCGCGGTCGCTCTCGAAGCCATTGCGCCGCAATCCACCGGAAAAGTCGAATTACGCGGAGCCGCCTGGTCCGCCCGAAACACCGGTTCCGAGCCCATCCCCGTCAATGCCCGCTGCCGCGTCGAACACGTGGAGGGGCTCACATTGTATGTCAAACTTTAGGAGATCCCCATGACTGCCGGCGTCATCGTCGTCTTCATTCTCATCTTTCTCGCGATCATCATACTCGCCAAAACCGCGGTCGTCGTGCCGCAACAAGCGGCTTACGTTGTCGAGCGTTTAGGCCGCTACTCCGGCACCCTACAGGCCGGCTTCCATATCCTGACGCCCTTCGTGGATGCCATCCGCTACCGGCATTCGCTGAAAGAAACCGCCATAGATATCCCCGAGCAGATCTGCATCACGCGCGACAACGTGCAAGTCGGCGTCGACGGCATTCTCTATCTGAAAGTGCTCGACGCCGAGCGCGCCTCCTATGGCATCTCTAATTACGTCTTCGCCATCACCCAACTCGCTCAGACCACGCTTCGTTCCGAAGTCGGAAAAATCGACCTGGACAAAACGTTCGAGGAGCGCGCCCAAATCAACCTCTCGGTAGTCAGCGAAGTCGACAAAGCCTCCGAGCCCTGGGGCGTCAAGGTTCTTCGCTACGAAATCAAAAACATCAACCCGCCGCAGGACATCCTCTCCGCCATGGAGAAACAGATGCGCGCCGAGCGCGAGAAGCGTTCCGTAATCCTCACTTCCGAAGGTGTCCGCGATGCGGCCGTCAACACCGCCGAAGGTGAAAAGCAAAAAGCCATCAAAGCCTCCGAAGCCGTCCGCCAGCAGCGCATCAACGAAGCGGAGGGCCAGGCACAGGCGATCCTCTCGATCGCCGGCGCTACCGCCGAAGGCATCCGCCGCGTCGCCGCCGCTATCCAGGAGCCTGGCGGTTTCGAAGCCGTCCAGCTCCGAGTCGCCGAGCAGTACGTTTCTCAATTCGGCAATCTGGCCAAGACCGGCAACACCCTCGTCATCCCCACGACACTGTCAGACCCCGGAGCCTTCATCGCCGCGGCCATGAACATCATCAGAAAAGCCGCGCCCGGCTCCTGATTGCAACACCAGGCAGCCGTTCCGTCACATTTCTCTAGCCCAAGAGCCGGATCGTCTGCTAATAATGTGCTGAAACGTCCGCTTAAGAACCCCGACCGTAAGGGAGGGCTAATAGATCTCCGGTTTGAGAAGATAGCGACAATCGTATTCGCTTACGAATGCTCCAAAGAATCAGCCGAGTCCTCATTGCCGCGCTCGCCTGGACCATTCTCGGCGTTGTCTTTGCCCTCCCCGATCTCTCCGGCCACGGGAGCTGGCGCAACGCTTTGCTGATCTCGTTCACCCAATGGTGGGCCTGGGGACTTCTCACCCCGCTCATCATCGCAGTGGATCGCAGGCTACCGTTCTCCGGTAAGCAGCTCCCGCGCCGCGTCGCTGCGCATCTGCTGCTCAGTCTTCCGTTCACTTTCATCTACGTCT
>JAICIH010000464.1 GCA_025924475.1 Bryobacteraceae bacterium | reverse complement strand
TTGTTTGTAGCCGGTCATGGAGACCCGGCACGCCTTTCTCCCGCGCTCACGCCGTCGCGATCCGAGAATTTGACAGCCGCACTCCGCCTCGATCCGGAACAGCCGCTGGCCGGCCTGGAAACGAAGCTTTTCTTCACGCTCAACCCTGCCGAGGGGCTTGAAAAATATCTCGGCGCGTGGGGCCACATGCTGGTTGCCAGCGCCGATTTGATCGATCTGCTGCACACGCATCCGTTCCTGGTGACAGGCGGTGTGGTCCAGTTCAACGTGATTTTTCCGCGCGACGGGCTGTACCGCGTATGGACACAATTCCAGCGGAGCGGAGCCGTGAACACCGTTGTTTTCACGGTTCCTGTGAAGGCGCTCTAAGTGAATGGCGCGCGCGTCGCGGTAACAGTAGAAGAATTCCGCGGTTTGTGCTCGGAACTGCTCCCGCTGTTCGCGCAAGCCGACGATTCCACGGCAGAAATCAATCGCTACCTCGAACAGGGCGAAGTGCTGGTGGCGCGCCGCGCGCAACAAATCATTGGGCACGTGCAGCTCATACCCGCGGGCGACGATTGGGAGATTAAATCCATCGCCGTGATCAAGGCGCTGCGGGGACAAGGTATCGGCTCCTGTCTTATACGTGCCGCCCTGGAACGAGCCTTCTCCGCCGGAGCGGCTCGCGTTCTGGTTGCAACCGCCACCGCCGATATCGGCAATTTGCGTTTTTACCAGCGCTTGGGATTCCGTATGGAGCGCATCGAGCGCGATGTCTTCGGCTCCGATCGTGGCTATCCGGCTCGCCTGGAGGCCGACGGCATTCCGGTCCGCGATCGCGTCTGGTTCTCGATTGAGGCTGCCATTTATCGCTGAGTCAGCGGAAGTAACGGGCGCAGCCGTGCATCGCGCAGGTGAAGGCCGGCCCACACCAGCACTCCCAGAAAGGCCGTTGTAATGCAGGACGGATCGCCGACGCGCACGTTGGTCGCAGTCGCACCACCCAGATAGGCCGTCGTTAGAATCGCGCCAAGGACCGCCGTGCGTGGAATGGCATAGAGCACGATGCATACCAATTCCAGTACGCCAATTGTGACAATCGAGTGCTCCGCATAACCATAGCGGGCAAAACCTTCGAGTACCGCGGCTGGCTTCATAAATTTCATCACCGCGCTCAATAGCAGTAGCAGAATCGGGATCGAGCTTAGGATGCGTCCGGTCCAAATCATCTTCTTTGAAACGGGTACAGCTTCGGTTATCAAGTCGCTCATATTGACTCCTTCCCCCGACTCGTATTTGTCTTAAGCTACCACCCTCCTGGTGTCCATTGCGGCCCAGGCGCGACATAAAGTAGAATGCTACATAGTAGTGGCCAACGAGCTCGAATTGCGGAATGTTTCGAAAGTGTATTCCGGTACTACTGCTGTCGAGAATGTCAGTTTCGCGGCCGGGGCCGGTGAAGTAACCGGTTACCTGGGTGCGAACGGCTCGGGTAAGTCGACGACTTTCAAAATGATCGCCGGGCTCATCGAACCGACGTACGGCGAGATCCTCTTTCAGGGCCAGCCCATCGAGCGCGACCGCATTGCACACCGGCAGCGGCTCGGCTATGTGCCGGAGGAGCCGCAGCTCTATCCCCATTTGACCGGGTTTGAGTACCTGGAGATGGTCGGCCAGTTACGTGGTCTTCCGGAACGGCGGCTTGGGGAGAAGATAAACGGCTTTCTGCGCCTGCTCTCGCTTTACCAGGACCGCTTCGTTGCCATTTCTTCTTACTCGAAGGGGATGCGCCAGAAAGTGCTGCTGGCGGCCGCGCTGCTGCACAATCCCGATATTCTTCTGCTGGACGAGCCGTTTTCCGGCTTGGACGTGAATTCCGCGCTGGTGTTGCGGCGACTGGTCCAGGAACTGGCGGCGCGCGGCAAAGTCGTGCTATTCAGCTCGCACGAACTCGAGATCGTGGAGCGTGTTTCCTCGCGTGTCGTCATTCTGCACAAAGGCCGGGTGGCCGCCAACGACTCAATTGACAACCTGCGGGCGCTTATGTCGCTCGCCACGCTCGAAGATATCTTTTCTCAACTGGCGGTCGAGCAGAACACCGAGAGCGTCACCAGCCAGATGATGCAACTGATGGAGCTGTAGCAGTGCCAGACGAGCGACGGCAGTTCGCCATACTCTACCGCGGTTTTTTGCTCAGAATCATCGATCCGGAGCTGCTTTCAGCGCGCGGCGATGCCCGGAACTTGTTGGGGCAGCTTGGGGCGCTGCTGGCGGCATTCAGTTTCGTGCTGGCCATCGTACTTATTCCTCGATACACAGCGTCCGTTCTTCCCAGAGAACGGCTCTTGCGGGCCGCGTTGGGACACGAGGAGTTCCTGATTGCGACCAGCATCGCGACTGCCGGGCTGTTTGCGGTGCTCGCCTGGAATTCGATGCTGCTCGACCGGCGCGACCGGTTTGTGCTGGGCATGCTGCCGATACACACTCGCACCATATTCGCCGCCAAACTCGCGGCGATGGGCACTGCGCTCGCGGTGGGCGTGATTGCGGTAAATACCTTTACCGGGCTGACATTTCCGTTTGCGGCGAGCGTTCCGGATAGCGGCCCGCTGGGCGCCGTTCGCTCGCTTGCAGCGTATTGGATCACGATGTTTGCGGCGGGTCTTTTCATGTTCTGCGCATTGCTGGCGCTACAGGGGCTTGCCGCACAATTACTTCCCTATAGATTGTTTCTGCGTGTTTCGGGATTTTTGCAATTGGGCGCATTTTTTGCCGTGCTCGGCATCTATTTCTTGACTCCGGCTCCTACCAAGCAGAACTTATTGGCCTGGCTGCCGTCCTTCTGGTTTCTGGGCCTCTTCCAGGAACTCAACGGGCCTCTCGATCCGATCTTTGGACGGCTTGCAATCCGCGCGGCTGTGAGCCTGCTAGTTGCCGGAGCGCTGGGGTTCGGACTGTACGCCCTCGCTTATTATCGCCACGTGCGGCAGGCGTTAGAACAGCCGGATATTGCACCCGGAGATCGATCGCAGCCGCTCGGCAGGCTAGGACGTTTTCTGGTGATGAAAGGAATTTCGCGGCCACTCGAAAGAGCGATATTTCTATTCGTGTCGCGTACAATCGCGCGCAGCCGCCAACACCGGCTGCTGCTCGCGGTATACGGTGGCCTCGGCCTGGCGATCGCCCTTGCATATGCCAAGAGCTCCTTCCGCACCGGTTGGGACAAACCCAATGTGCAATTTCTGGCTGCGACTGCCGTTCTTTTGTTTTTTTCAGTCGTAGGTCTACGCGCAATCTTCGCGCTGCCGCTCGCCCTCGCCGCGAACTGGATCTTTCGCATTACCGCGGTGCATAGCCCAAACGCCTATTTCACAGCGATTCGAAAATGTTTGCTGGCGCTCGGCGCCGGTCCGCCGCTCGTCTGTTCCGCCATCCTGCTGTTTGCAATTTGGCCGGTCCGCCCGGTGTTCGAGCACCTGGCAATCCTGACGGCAGCCGCTTTTCTGCTCGTGGATCTGTTTCTCTATCGATTTCGAAAATTGCCTTTCGCGTGTTCCTACCTGCCGGGCGGAGGAAATCTCAAATTGAAGTTTGGAGCATACGGCATCGGGTTGGTGTTTCTGGCCGACCTGGCAACTCACATCGAATTCTGGGCGCTGCACCGGTTTACGCGGTTCGCAACGCTATTGGCGCTGCTCGTAGCGGCCGCCGTGTGGGCTTACCGCCGCCGGGCGGCCGTTGCCGGTTCGCCTTACACGCCGCTGCAATTCATGGATTTACCGCCTGCCGATATTTTCGCGCTCGATTTCCGCCGTGACAGCGAATGGATTGGCGGCGAACAGTACCTCGATATCTCAACGCCACTCAGTTAGCTTCCCGAATGCGGAAGGCAAAGTAGGGCGGCTCTGTTTGCAACGCAGTTGAGCAGGCCGACGAGGACGTGTCAAGACCGGAACATCGTTTACACTTTGTACCGGGAACATAGTTTACATATTTTGGGCTAAACGGGGATTGTGTTTTTCTGTTGTAAGCTGAGGTTACCTGAGCGGAGGATAGGGCTCCGCAGGGATGCGACCCGAGCGCCGACTCAGGGGCCGGGATAACGCAGGGCGAGTAGC
>JAICIH010000463.1 GCA_025924475.1 Bryobacteraceae bacterium | reverse complement strand
CCTTATTCCGTCTGGAACTGAAAAACCGTCACGCTATGAAACCGCTGTCCGGCCCGCAATATCGTGCTGGGAAAATCCGGATGATTCGGCGAATCCGGATAATGCTGCGTTTCAAGGCATAACGCCGAGCGATGCGTGAACGGCCCACCGATGCCGCTCACCGAGCCATCGAGGAAATTGCCAGTATAGAACTGGACGCCGGGCTGGTCGGTATGTACTTCGAGAACGCGGCCGGAATTCGGGTCTTCCACTCGGGCGGCTATCGCCGAAAGATCGCCGGGATGGTTCAGCACAAAATTGTGGTCGTAACCCCGGCCGAACTTGAGCTGCTCGTCATCCTGATTGATGCGGGAGCCAATTTCCGTAGCCTTGCGGAAATCGAAAGGCGTTCCTGCCACTGGCTGAATTTTTCCCGTCGGAATCAGAGTGCTGTCCACCGGAGTGAAGCGGTCTGCGTTGAGCATGAGTTTTTCGTTTAGGATGGAGCCGCTGCCCGCGCCACCCAGATTGAAGTACGTATGATTTGTCAGGTTCACGACTGTGTCTTTGTTCGTCGTGGCGCTGTAGTCGACATGCAGCGCGTTTTTATCGTCCAGTGTGTAGCGAACCGTGACCTCGAGCTTGCCCGGATAGCCCTCTTCGCCGTCTTGACTCGTGTAGCGAAGCTCCAGGCCCGGACCCTCGTCGCTGGAGACTTCCTTAGCGCGCCAGACGCGTCTGTCGAAGCCCCTTATCCCGCCGTGCAGGCTATTGGGACCATCGTTTACCGGCACATGATAGGTGTGCCCATTCAGTTGGAAGACGCCCTTCGCAATGCGATTGCCATAACGGCCGATTAACGCTCCAAAATGACCGGTGTTGCTCTTTGCCGTGTATTGGTCGAGATTGTCGAAGCCCAGCACGACGTCGGCAAATTTCTTGTTGCGGTCCGGTGCTTTGAGCGAAGTGATTGTTCCCCCATAATTGGTAATCTTGACCTCCATGCCTGACGCGTTGGTCAAGGTGTAGAGGAAGATTTGCTGTCCGTCGGCCGTACCAAATGGCTGCTTGGTGGTTTTGGGAGCCGCCATAGCGGAAAGAGCCAGAACGGAGAGGGCGAGTATGCGTTTCATCATCGGGACCGCTTCCTAGTGTATGTTGACCTGCTTATGAAAAATGTGCGTTCCTACTTCCGGATGATCTTTAGTGCCGCCGATTTCGAGCGGCATCTGGAAGCCGGCGCCATTTTTCTTGAATAAAGGATCGAAAGGCTTCAGCAGCCAGTGCTTGATGCCGGATTGCGTATCTGAAAGCGTGGCCTGCATCCGGAAAGTCCCCTGCATATCGATTTTTTCCGAGCGCAGATTGTAGGTGCCGTTTAGGCTGATGAGCGCCCCCGGTATCTGGAATGACAGGCGCGAGAAGGACGCTACTCCGTTGCGCAGCTTAAATCTTCCGCGCAAGTTCGACACCACGGTTTCGGGCGACTCCTGGCCTTGTTCGGTATCTTTTTTCGAGATTCCCTGGGCACGGTTGCTTAAGGTCTTCACGCGGCTCTGAATCTGCGAATTGGTGAAATTTGCCGAATGAAGGCCGAACTGGCCATCGAGGGTAAGTTTGTCGAGCACTTCTTCGGGTCCGGGAGGGATCTCGATCTTGCTCCGGAAATCCACGGCTCCTGTGAGGACGGGCTTGCCGCCCACAACGAGTTTCAGAATGTCCTCGATGCGTCCACGCTTGGTGCTAGCATCCAGCGAAACGGTCTTTCCCTTCCGGCCGGGCATATGCACCACGCCGCCGCTACAAAGGAACTCGGAGTTCAGCAAGGTGGCATCCACTGGGTCGAGAATTGTGTCGCCGTTGGTTCCATCCACAACCGAATGAAATTTGGTTTTCAGATGAATCGGATCGCCGCCGGTTCTCAGGCCGAAGTCCGGTGTGTCAGTTTCACCATCAACAACAATATGTTGGAGCACGCCCTTATACTGCCCTTTGGAAGATAAAATCCCATGGATGCCTTTAAAAACGCCTAAGTCGGCGTGCTCGAAAGTGTAATCGCCGGAGACCGCCGTCGAGCGGGGATCGTCGCGCTGCCAAGGACCAAACTGGCCGGTTGTGTCGATGAGTCCGGGCGGCTTGGGATTGGTGAGCTTGGCGTCGAATGCCATCGCTTGACCGGGACCGACCGAATGCATGGTCAGTTCTTTGATTTCGAATTGCAGGGAATCTTTGCCGGCGGTCTTCGGCTCAATCTCGAGCAGCGTTCCATCGGCCACGATTTTTTCGATGAGAAAACGCAGCCGGGTGGTATCGTGCCCCGGCTCGGCGCTCGATACTTCCTGATTTGCCTCCATGCCATGGGCCATCGTCGAGCGGCCGCGCGGAGGGATGTGGATTTCCAGGCCTTCGAGGCGCACCAGGCGCACCAGATTGCGGCGCTCGAAGATCGTTAGAAGATCGGGCGCCGCGACGAAACGGCGAATACGAATCAGCGGATGCGGATCGTTCCACTGTTTGTGGCGGATGGTGAGCTCGTCGCCCTTTACCGACGGCGGAAACAAGGAAAATCGAAGCGTTTTCAGTTCAACGTCCGCGTCAAAGCGTTCCGAAAGCGCTTGGACGGCGCGGTTCTTGAGGCGCGGTTCCAGCGTCCTGATGTAGTAGTAACCGGAGATTCCGGCTGCTAGCAGAATTACGAAGACGACGAGCGCTCCGTACTGTAACGCCTTGCGCATGCAACCCTGCTAAGTTTAAGCCATGAAGCTCCTACTGGTGACGATCCTGCTAGCGGCCTGCTCGTTTACCGCCACCGCTCAGGACAAGGCGGCCAAAGTGCATTCCATACGAGCATCGGGCGAAGCCACCGTTCGCGCGAAACCGGATCGCGCCCAGATTACGATTGGCGTGGTGACGCAAGCGCCGACTGCCCAGGCTGCGGCGGCGCAGAACGCCACCCAGACAACAGCGGTGCTCGATGCACTGAAGCGTTCGCTCGGCACGAATGGCGAAATCAAAACCAGCGGCTACTCCATTTCTCCGCAATATCAGTACGCCAATGGCCGTCCTCCCAAAATCACCGGCTATCAGGCGAACAATTCTGTTCTGACGACAGTGAACGACCTCTCGCTTACCGGCAAGATCATCGACGCGGCGAACGAAGCCGGCGCCAACGACATCACTGGCATTTCGTTCAGCCTGCGCGACGATAGCGCCATTCGCGCGCAGGCGCTTGCCGAAGCTGCGCGCAAAGCGCGCTCCGCGGCGGAAGCGATCGCAAAAGCCCTGAACCTCCGCATCACCGGGGTGCTGGAGGCGGACACGACGGAAGCCCCCATTGTGCGGCCCATGTACAAGGCGTTTTCGATGGCTGCCGAAGGCGCGGCGCCGCGCGCACCCACTCCTGTCGAGGCGGGCGATATCGATGTGCGCGCATCTCTCACCGTCACGTTCGAAGTGCAATAACAGAAATCCTCGCCAAAACGTTTCACTCTGGCTACAATTGAAAACGGACGGGACGTTTTCAAATGGAAGATTTGGCCACACAATCTTTTGTAGACCCCGAAATCCCGAACAAGCTGTATTTCCGCATCGGCGAAGTCGCGAAGCTGGCGGCGATCAAGCCCTACGTGCTACGTTTCTGGGAATCCGAATTCAGCGGTCTGGGGCCGAAAAAATCGGGTACGGGCCACCGCCTGTACCGCCGCAAAGATGTCGAACTGGTGCTCGAGATCAAGCGGCTGCTGTATGAAAAGCGATTCACCATTGAGGGCGCGCGCAAGGTTCTCGAATCGAAGCCTAAACGCGAGGCTGCTCTCAAGCCGGTGCCGGTTGCCCGGCGTCAGGGCGAGTTGTTTTCCGGGACGTCGGCCTTTTATCAGGAAATCAAGCGCGAGTTGGGCGAGATTCTGAGTCTACTGAAGCAATCCGAAGCGTAGTGGCGCACGCACTCCTGCGTGCCGCGTCGAGACTACACTAGACTAGATTCGTCTCGACGCTAATTACAACGGCGGTTCCGCCTTAAGCTGCTCAATCAGCAAACCAGCGGCCTGCTGACTAGCCGCTTTTTTCGACCGGGCCGTGGCGCGGCAGGCAAAGCGGTCGCCCACGCGCGCTTCTATGGTAAACAGCTTGGCAT
>JAICIH010000462.1 GCA_025924475.1 Bryobacteraceae bacterium | reverse complement strand
GCTCGCATTACCAACCGGCGCTCAACTTTCCATCCTGCCAATCCCACAAAAGATAAAACAATAACTGCACGGGCCGGCCGGTAGTGTTGTTCACCGGAAACCGCACGCCAAAATCGGCGCGGATATGTTGCCGTTTACTCAATGTCACTTGCATTTGGGGTAAAACGTCCCAATTCGTTTGAGCGCCATCGGCAAGGTCGCGATCGGCCAGAAACTCCACCATCGGCGACCAAAGGCGGCCCAAACCGCCACTCTGGCTGAAGCTTTTGCCGAACGCCGTTCTCCAATACACGGCTCGCGATGCGATGGAAGTATCCACCGGCAGTTCGGTCCCAGCCTGGAATTGCAGAAAACTGCGCCCGGGGAGCAACTGGTCGTAGGCCGCAAATGTCTCGAAGGTTGTAACGCCGCTGCCCAGCCCTTTGGATCTATTGCCGGTCGGAAAACCGACTTCTCCCTGAACGCTGAAAATCGAACCTGAGCGCAAATTCGAAAACAGCTCGCGTTTTAACCCCAGCGCCGCATCGCCAAATCCGCCGTTCCAGTTTCGATCGTTATGCACGAAATCGATCGGAACCAGGACCTCAAACTCATTTTTCACTCCGAAGCGCTGTTCATGCACGATGTCAGTCGCAACGCCCGGGGCGCCGCGGGCATTCACTGTCGTGGTGATTACCGCTTCATTTTCCGGATAAGCTTTCTCGGTGATCAACGCGCGCGGTAAATTCAATTCTCCGCGCGGCCAGGAGTTGCTTTGGCAGAAGCCTCGCAAATACTCGATTACCATATCGATCTGCCGGTCCGTTAGTGCATCGCCGAAGGCTGGCATGATTTCAGAAAATCCGCGAAACCGTCCGCCCTCATGAATGATTGCCTTCCAGGCGGTGTTCGTCTCCGGCGTAGTCTGATCGCAGCGCGTAAAATCGGGAAATGTCGGCGGCGCGTCGAATCCCACGGTCGTCTTAGGCATTCCTTTGCCATCCGGTCCGTGGCAGGCCGTGCATGCGGCTTCATAGACTTGCTTGCCGGTGCTGAAATCCCGCGCGAGCAGCACAGCCGCCGGCAAGCAGAGAAATATCCATGCACGACACACGACCATGAGTGAAGACATAACACAGCGCATCACGCGCAACCTGAAAACGCCGGAATTGATCGAAGTTTTATCGCGTCTGCCCGGCTCCGATCTGCATTCTTTATTGCTGGCTGTCTTGAAACGCCGGGTGGCCAGCATCGATCCGGCACAACTCAAGCGCCCTAATGCGGCCAGTCAGGCCTCCGACGTGGACAGCCGCCTGCTGCATGAAGTGGAGCGCGCCGCGTATCACAGCGCGGGCCAATTCGCTGCCATCGAGCTATCGCCACTCGATCCGCTTGGCGCTCTTCACTTGCTTACCGGGCTCGATCAGGCGAACACCGTAAGCACGATACGCGCCTTCGAATGCACTTCCGACCCCACGCTCGGTCTGGCCATCGAATGCGCGCGCCGCCGCCAAAGCCCCGCAGATAGACGGCGCCTCACGCGGCTCTGTGCGATTCAGCGCGTGACCCGCTTCCCCGTGCCACGAAAGCCTGGAATGACGGCGCACTTCAAGCTATTCAGCCTGCTCAGCGGCGCTCGCGATGAAGGTTCTTTCTCTTTCGAGATTCATGCCTTGCGGGAACACATCAACGTTTATCTGTCGTTTCTGGCAAGCTTGCGGAACAAGGGGTTCGCCTTCGAGAACGTCGTTGTCGAAATTTCCGATACGCGCGCCATTGGCGCCCTTTGCTCCCGGTTTGGGGTTGACCAGGAGGAGATCCGGGCATCCGTGAAAGTGCGTGACCCGGGAAGTTCAGAGCGGCTATTGGCGCGGTACTCCAGCCTCTGGCCTGGCCGGATCTCCCGGCCCGCGGAAGATTTGGCGGAGTTCGATCTGCCTGAACACGTGTTGCTCCAACTCGGGGCAATCGAACGGGAAGTATGTACGAGGCTTGCCGCGGAACACAAATCAGTGTGCTTCCGTTTCAATATGCACCGCTTGAACGGGCTTGGTTATTATCGTGGGCCCTGTTTTCAGATTGCCGGCAACAATGTCCGCGAGGAATTTTTCTCGCTTGCTGACGGAGGTTTCGTCGATTGGACGCGGCGCATGCTGCTTGACGAGAAAGAACGGCTGCTGACAAGCGCCGTCGGGATTGAGTTGTTATGCCGCCTGTTCATGCTTCAGCACAACCGGTGATACGCGTTCTCTCCAAGACGGACGCCGGCGCATTTTGGCAATTACGCCTGCGTGCGCTGCGGGAAGAGCCGGAATCTTTTGCTATGGCTTTCGAGGAAGCGCGAATGCTGGGAACGCTGGATAGTTCCAGTGACAGCTTCGTGTTGGGCGCGTTTACGCCGGCGCTTTGCGGTATGGTCGGTTTCTTCCGCCGGCAAGGAATCAAGAACCGGCATAAAGGAACGGTTTGGGGAATGTACGTTGCGCCGGAAGTGCGCGGGCAGGGACTTGCCAGGTCTCTCATGTCTGCTTTGATCTCGCGCGCCCAGGGGCTGCTGGATCTAGAACAACTCGTGCTCGAAGTCGTGACCACAAACGAAGCTGCGCGGCGGCTCTATCGCTCTCTCGGATTTGTGTCGTATGGCCTCGAGCGGCGGGCTTTACGAATCGGTGATCGCTATCTGGATGAAGAATTACTGTCCCTGGATCTGAAAAGCTAGTGGCTCATTTTGTACTAGCCCGCCTGTCGATCTGGGTTCCCAGCAAAAGAACCGCGCGCGTCAGCAAGCGGCTGTGAGCATTCATCGTAGGTAAAGCCATCCATCGAGATTGCGGCCGAGAAGGCTCGCTACCTTGCGAATGTCTTCCCGGTAAAAGTCGACCAGGTAATGTCGATCTGCGGGATCCATGCGCGTTGCTCCTGGCCTGCGGCTAAGACTGCGACGAAGGAGGGGGCGCAGTTTCGCGGGCGTCATTCTTGCGGCGGTCTTCCATAATCCCGACCGCTTGAACCAGCCGATTGCGGCCATGCGCGGGACTTGCGCTTCCAGATGTCTACGCGCCATGTCGGGCGAAAACTCCGCGGCGATCCCCAGGAATCGGCAAATACTCCGGAACACATCAATGGGATGATTCTTGAAATCCTCGTAGAATCCGACCCATACGTTCTGTCCAAAACGTTCCAGATACCGCCTGAGTTGCTCAGAGTAGAGTCCGAACTCCAAAAAAGGGTAATAGACGCAGAACTCCCCGGAGCAGTGTCGCAAGCTACGCTGGATGTGCTCGCGAAAGCTCCAACGGATGGCGCCGTTTCCGACGCCATGAAGATACTGCGAGAACGCCCGATCCGCAGGATCTCGGAGCATCACCAGGATTTTGGCGTTCGGAATCCTTTCCGCAATCCGATCCGGTGCTGTCGGCGACCACAAATAACAAACGCTCGCTTCGCCCAGAGCCGATTCGTTCGTCACGTTGGCAAATAGCCGGACATAATCCTCCCAGTCGGCGACAATTCCGCCGAACCGTTTCTCGCGCATTGGGCCGGAGAGAAAATCACGCAAACCACGGTTCTCGCGGGCCATCCTACGGCGGAGTTCGGGTTCACAATGCTCCTCACGGATTTCGTCCGCAAAAAAGTGCGGCTCTTTGATCGCGCTCATGAAAACCGCAGGATGCTGGTCGAGATAGTGATAGAGCGACGTCGTGCCCGCCTTAGGAGCGCCGATGATGAAAAAGTTAGGGAGCCTGGACATCCGAGCGCCACTAATACGCTAACTCTGGCGCAACAACGCGACCACATCATCCACCGTGATTACCCCCAGCAATTCTTCCGAGTCGCTGACTACCGGCAACGTGAGGAGATTATATTTATCGAATACTTCGGCCACACGGTCTTGTTTCTCATCCGGCTGAATCGAAAGCAACGGGTCGATAGCGAATGCTTTCAAAGGGGTGTCGCCCGCCGCAAACAGGAGCTTCGCCAAGGGGACAGTGGCGCGCAGCCGGTTCTCTTCGTCTATCAGAAAAATATCGTGGACGTTCTCGATCGATTCCTGGTTCTTTTTGAGTTCTTCCATCGCCTGCGACACGGTGGATTCTTCCGGCAGCGCGATAAAACCAGGGTCCATTAAGCCGCCGGCAGTGTCGT
>JAICIH010000461.1 GCA_025924475.1 Bryobacteraceae bacterium | reverse complement strand
CGCCGCATCGCCGCGTTTAGAAATAGCCGGCGGCGCTGCCAGCGATTTTGGCGAAGGCCGTTTGCCGGCACGCGATCTTCCAGCCGAAAGCTGGAACACGCAAGAATGGCTGGAATTTCTGCGTGTGCTGGCGCGGCCTCTTGAAACGGGCAAGCTCGAAGAATTGGACAAGGCCTGGAATCTTACCGGAATCGGCAACTACGAAATTCTCGATGAATGGCTCTTGATGGCTATCGAGAGTGGCTATCAACCCGCGTTCCCTCGGCTCGAACGCTTTCTCATCGAAGTCGGCCGCACCAAGCTCTTGAAACCGCTCTATACGGCGCTGATGAAGACAGAGAGCGGCAAAACTTTGGCGCGCGACATTTATGCCAGGGCGCGCGGCGGTTATCACACCATCACCCGCACGGCTCTCGAAAAAATCCTATTTCTCTAAATAGAAGTTGCCCACGAACAGCGCGTCGATACCGGAAGAATAGAAGCTCCGAACGGCATCGCGCGGCGTCGAAACGAGGGGATCGCCGAACAGATTAAAGCTGGTGTTGTAAAGCACGGCGTGTCCGGTAGATTCGCCCGCCGCGGTCAGCAGCGCGTGATAGAGCGGATTTTCCGTTTTTTCGACAGTATGGACGCGTATTAAATCGTTGCCCAGCGTGGCCGCGCGGAAGAGTTCCCGGTGCTCGGGGCGCACCTTGCCCACTGTGGCGAGATAGCGGGCATTCGGCCCAACTTCAAAGTATTCGGCGGCGCGCTCGAGCGGTACGGATGCCGCAAATTTGCGAAAACTCTCACGGTGCTTGATATAGACGTTGAGATTTTCGGTGGAATACGGGTTGAGCGGCGAAGCCAGAATACTGCGGTTGCCCAAAGCGCGCGGCCCGAATTCCATACGGCCTTGCATCCACGCCACAATTTTGTTGTCGTTCAGAGCGTGGATTGCACCGGCAATCAGCTCGCCTTCAGTATGGATGTACCGGAACCGCAATTTGCAATTTTCCAGAATGGCTTTGATTTGAGCGGCGCCATAAGCCGGACCGAGACATAAGGTCTCGAACGGAATGCGCCGGTCTTGCGCATAGAAATTGTGCCAGGCGTAGAGAGCCGCGCCGAGAGCCGTCCCGGCGTTACCGGCGGCCGGCTGCACAAACACGTTCGGAAAACGAGCTTCCAAGGATCGGATTAGCAGCGCATTGAAGGCCAAGCCACCTGCGATGCACAGATTCTCCGCGGGACCGGCGATTTTCGCAACCGCCTCCTCTGTTGCCGCCTGCAGACTGGCAGCCAAGTTGGCTTTCGCCTCCCGCGAAAGCGGCTCGGTAGGCGAAATTCCCGTTTCCTTATAAAAGCGCGCGCCGAATCCTCCATGTGTCAAACGGTCCGCATCGAAATAGCTGCGTTCCATTTGCGGCAGCGCCGACGAGTTCTGTCCTAAGAGCTTGCGGAAAACTTCCAGATACACCGGCTTTCCGGAAACCGACAGCCACTGCACCTTGTGCTCGTCAGCGCGCGCCTTGTAGCCCAGCATCTCCGTGACGCGGCTGAACAGATCGCCGAGCGAATCCGGAAAATACAATTCGCGCACCGGAGTGAGCAGACGTCCGTGGCCTTCAAAAAGAACGGCCGAACGAAAATCTCCGGCGCGATCCGCACTCAGAACGGAAGCCGCTTCGAAATTGGTGGCATAGTAAGCCGAAGCCGCGTGCGCGTGATGATGATCCACGATCACAATGTCGCTTTTCGGAAAGCGAACGCGCATTCCAAGCTGCGCCAAACTTTCCCGCTCTTCCGCAAACGGTCTGGCGATCGCGACGCCATCGATCTCGCTACTCTTGACGCCAGCCGATTCGAGCGCCAACTCAAAGGCTTCCGCGGGGAACGATCCGGGTCTGTCCGCACGCGAGACTTTCGCCTGTTCGATAGCGGAGGCCAGCCGCCCATCTTTGATGACACAGCAGGCCGGATCGCTCAACAGACCGCCGAATCCAACAAGTACACGCGGCACCCGAATCATGAAGTATCAGTGTACGAAAGCGTGCTACACTGCTGGAACACTCCCCCGCTTTAACGTGTCATGGAACGCGCTGCGCGGCTTATTAAAAATAACAAGTTTTCGCAACGGGTTTTCACCGACGATGACTTTGCGCGAGCGATCTGGCCGGAGGCGGTCGGCAAAGCCATTGCCACGCATACCGTTCGGGTGAAACTTGTGCGCACGACGCTGGTTGTGGAAGTGGAAGACGCCATCTGGCAGAAGCAGCTTCATTTTCTCAGCGGGCAGATCCTGGATCGTCTGCGAAAAGTCATCGGTTCAGCCGCCATCGAGGACCTGGAATTTCGCGTTGGCATTCCGCGGCGCCAGCCGCAGCGCGCGCCGACGCGTGAGACTGTTGCGGTTTTCGACGAAGCGGAAAGCATTCAGGACCCTGTGCTAAAGAAGTTATATAGACTCTCGCGCAAGAAAGCTACCGCTTGAATTTGTCTGAAAAAGAAGTCCGGTACGTTGCCGATCTGGCCAATCTGCGCCTCACGGACGAGGAAGTCGCACGCATGCGCCAGGATCTCGGCCACATTCTGACGCACATCGAACAGCTCAACGAATTGGATACGGGCAGCGTAGAACCGATGGCGCAAGTGCTTTATAGCGCCGACGAGACCGCCACTCTGCGCGAGGACGTGCCGCATAAATGCCTCAGCAATGCGGAAGCGCTGGCCAATGCAAAGTTGAGCGGCGCCGGCTATTTTAAAGTGCCTCGGGTGATCGAGCGGTGAGTCTGCCAAGCGCGATTCCAGCGCTGACCATTTCTTCGGTGCGGCAGGGTTTGGTCGAGAAAAAGTTCTCGGCGCGCGAGCTGACCGAAGCCGCGCTCGCCTTCGCGGAGACGGAAAACCCAAAGACGAACGCGTATCTGACCTTTTCTCACGAGCGCGCGCTGAAGGCAGCGGCGCATGTGGACGAGGAGATCGCAAAAAACGGATTTGTCGGGGCGCTCGCCGGAGTTCCGCTAGGCGTGAAAGACGTCATCGTGACTCGCGACTTGCGAACGACGTGCGGATCGCGGATGCTCGAGAACTACATTCCGCCGTATGACGCGACCGCCGTGTTTCGGCTGGAAGCGGAAGGCGCCATCGTCATCGGCAAGCTGAATTGCGACGAGTTCGCGATGGGGTCGTCCAACGAAAATTCCGCTTACGGTCCGGTGCGCAACCCGCGGGCGCTCGACCGTGTTCCTGGCGGATCGAGCGGCGGATCTGCAGCGGCCGTTGAGCAAGGCACCGCGGTTGTGACCCTCGGCTCGGATACCGGCGGGTCTATTCGCCAGCCTGCCAGTTTCTGCGGCGTAGTGGGAATTACGCCGACCTATGGGCGCGTATCGCGCTACGGCTTGGTGGCGTTCGCCAGCTCGCTCGATCACATCGGCCCTTTTGCCCGCAACGTGGAAGACGCCGCTACTGTGCTGCACACCATGGCGGGTCGGGACGAGTTGGACGCAACTTCCGCTTTCGCGCCTATCGACGACTACCACGCGCTGATGAAGCATCCGGTAAAGAGGCTCAAAATCGGCCTTCCCGCGGAATACTTTGAAGGCCTCAACGCAGAGACGGGCAGCGTGATCGAGAAGGCCATCGATCAACTGCGCAACCTGGGCTGCGAGATTCTCCAGATCCGTTTGCCTCACACGAAATACGCGCTTTCCTGCTACTACATCATCGCCACGGCTGAAGCGAGTTCGAACCTGGCTCGCTACGACGGCGTCCGCTATACGCGGCGAGCCGAGAGCGACACGCTCGCTGACATGTATCGCAATACGCGCGGCGAAGGCTTCGGCGCGGAGGTAAAGCGGCGCATCATGCTCGGAACCTATGTGCTCAGCGCGGGCTATTACGACGCGTACTACAAAAAAGCGCAGCAGGTACGTACGTTGATTACACGTGATTTCACCGAGGCGTTTGCCGAGGTGGATGCAATCGTTGCGCCAGTATCGCCCTTCCCTGCCTTCAAAATTGGTGAAAAAGTAGACGATCCGCTGGCCATGTATCTTTCGGATGTTTATACGCTGACGGGCGATCTCGCCGGCGTGCCTTGCATGAGCGTCCCGTGCGGCGAGTCGCCGGAAGGCCTTCCGATCGGACT
>JAICIH010000460.1 GCA_025924475.1 Bryobacteraceae bacterium | reverse complement strand
GGTACAATTCGAGCACTTTCTACCGACTAACAGTCGAACTTACGACTACGATCCGAAGCGCACAACGGAAATGGGACATCTCCAGTTCATTTACGACGTGAAGAGCTGGCCCGATTATGCAGCCATGCAGGCGGATGATCCTGCATCGGACGGTGCAGCCATTGAGCGCTTGCTTGCGAAACAACACCTTTCGTTTCCCCACGAAACTGTTCGGGTCCGCATGTTTCATTTACCTTCAGCCGATCGCCGCTCCGAGCTAATGATCATTTATGGTGAAGCTTTGCCGCAAGATGCCGCCGTCCCTGTTCGCCAAGGCGGGGTCGAATTAGACACTGAATCGCCCGGCGCGGCAAAGAAATTCCTTGAACACGCACGCCAGGGGCTTGTCGTGCAGACGCGGTGAGGCTTGAGCCTCGGTCTGTCGCACACCCAGCACGCGATCTTGGCACACTGGAAATTCTCGCGGGCGCTGACGAAAGTCGCGTCCAGATCGTTGGCAAAGCACCGAAAGCTTTGTTATCGCGATTTCAGTGCTGCAGAAACGATGGCCGGAACAACGTTCCGCCGAATGGACGATGATGAGCTGATCCGCTCCGGAGCGTGCTCCCTACCTCAAAATGCGATGTACAGCTGCACACATCCGACCCCGCCGGGCGGTCCCTATACCGTAAAACTCTTCCCGCAACTGCAGCTTCGCTTGGCGTTCGGATTGTGCCAGACAAACGCGCTTTCCATAAGCGATTCGGTGTAGTCGAGCGTCAATCCGTCCAAAAACGGATAACTTTTCGGATCCACATATACCCGAATGTCATCAAATTCCAAGACGCGATCCTTCGGCTTCGGAGCGGTATCCAGCCGGAACAAATAGCTCATTCCGGAGCAGCCGCCGCCCTGAACGCCTAAACGCAAGCCGCCCGGACACTCATTCTTTGCAAGCAATTGCCGGGTTCGTTCAATGGCGCTTTCGGTTAACGTAATCATCGCGTTATTCCTAGTTTATCTAATCTTGACTTAAATGTACAGATTAGCTACCCTAAAGGTTACGGCGTACTATGGCCACCCAAACCAACCCCATCGAGACTTTCGCCACTCAGGAATATAAGTGGGGATTCGTCACCAATATAGATGCCGATTCCGTACCGCCCGGTCTCAACGAAGAGACCATTCGCCTGATTTCCACCCGCAAAAACGAGCCGCAATTCATGCTCGATTGGCGGCTCAAAGCCTATCGCCAATGGCTCACCATGAAGGAGCCCACCTGGGCGAATATTCATTATCCGGCGATCGACTACCAGAAGATCATTTATTATTCGGCTCCGAAGACCAACAAGGACCGCCCCAAGAGCCTCGACGAGGTCGATCCCGAGTTGCTCGCCACCTATGAAAAGCTGGGTATCCCGCTGCGTGAGCGTGAGCTGCTGTCGGGTGTCGCCGTGGATGCCGTTTTTGACAGCGTCTCGGTCGGAACCACTTTCAAGAAAAAGCTTTCGGAGCTTGGCATCATCTTCTGCTCGTTTTCGGAAGCCGTCCAGGAGCATCCCGAGCTGGTCCAGAAATATCTCGGCACCGTGGTGCCGCATTCGGACAATTTCTTCGCCGCGCTGAACGCCGCCGTCTTTAGCGACGGATCGTTCTGCTACATCCCCAAAGGCGTCCGCTGTCCGATGGAGCTCTCTACCTACTTCCGCATCAACGCGAAAGACACTGGTCAATTTGAGCGCACTCTCATCGTTGCCGACGAGGGTGCCTACGTCAGTTACCTCGAGGGCTGCACCGCTCCGCAGCGCGATACCAATCAACTGCACGCGGCTGTCGTGGAATTGATCGCGCTCGACAACGCCACGATCAAATATTCCACCGTTCAAAACTGGTACCCCGGCGACAAGGAAGGCAAAGGCGGGATTTATAATTTCGTCACCAAGCGCGGCAAGTGTCTGGGCGTAAATTCGAAAATTTCCTGGACCCAGGTAGAGACCGGCTCCGCCATCACCTGGAAGTATCCAAGCTGCCTGTTGCTGGGAGAAAACTCCGTCGGCGAGTTCTACTCAGTCGCACTGACGAACAATTACCAGCAAGCCGACACCGGAACGAAAATGATCCACGCTGGGAAGAACACCCGCAGCACGATTGTTTCAAAGGGCATTTCGGCCGGTCGTGGGCAGAATACCTATCGGGGCGCGGTAAAGATTCTCAAGGGAGCTTCGGGCGCGCGCAACTACTCGCAATGCGATTCGATGCTGTTAGGCGATAAGTGCGGCGCGCACACATTCCCTTATCTGGAAGTAAAAAACACGTCCTCGAGTGTCGAGCACGAAGCCTCTACCTCAAAGATCGGAGAGGACCAGATCTTCTATTGCCGCCAGCGCGGCATCTCCACCGAGGACGCCGTGGGCATGATCGTGAATGGCTTCTGCAAAGAAGTCTTCCGCGAGCTGCCCATGGAATTTGCCGTCGAGGCGCAGAAGTTGTTGGGCGTCAGCCTGGAAGGAAGTGTTGGATAGCCGAGTGGGAAAACCGATTCTCGAGATCAAGAATTTACACGCGAAAGTAGGCGACAAGGAGATTCTCCGCGGAATCGACTTGACGGTGAATACCGGCGAGGTGCATGCCATCATGGGGCCCAACGGCTCCGGCAAGAGCACGCTTGCGCAAGTCATCGCCGGCCGCGATCTTTACACCGTGACCGATGGCGAAGTAATTTATGAGGGCCAGGATCTGCTCGCGCTGGCTCCGGAAGAACGCGCGCAACAAGGAATTTTTCTCGCCTTTCAATATCCTGTCGAAATTCCCGGGGTAAGCAATCTCTATTTCCTGAAAGCCGCGCTGAACGCGGCGCGAAAGAGACGCGGTGAGCCTGAGCTGGACGCGATGGAGTTCCTCTCGCTGGTGCGGCAGAAGATCACGTTGATGGAAATGGAAGAAAGCCTGCTGAATCGCGCTGTGAATGCCGGTTTTTCGGGCGGCGAGAAGAAGCGGAACGAAATTTTCCAAATGGCCGTGCTCGAACCGCGTCTTGCCCTGCTCGATGAAACCGATTCCGGCCTCGACATCGACGCTCTGAAAATCGTCGCAAATGGCGTCAATGCGCTACGCAGCCCGGATCGCTCCACACTCGTCATCACTCACTACCAGCGCCTGCTAAACCATATCGTTCCCGACTATGTTCACGTGCTCGCTGAAGGGCGGATCGTGCGCTCCGGTGATAAATCTCTCGCTTTGGCGCTCGAAGAGAGCGGGTACGTGGGGTTGGAGGAGCTGGCGGAGACCGTGCAGTGATCGCGACCAGAACTTCTGAGCTCAGCGAAATTCGCCGCCGGGCCGCCGAACGCTTTGCAGCGCTCGGGTTTCCTACTACTCGCGACGAAGAATGGCGCTTCACCAACATCGCGCCCATCGCCAAAGCGGATTTTCCCATTGCCGCGCCTAAAGTAAGCGGGCATAGCTTGCGCGCTGCGCTCGAACTTCATCCGGATCTGATCGAAGAGCATTTGGGGCATTACGCCAACGACGCGGCAAATGCGTTCGCCGCTCTGAACACCGCCCATTTTGAAGATGGCGCGTTCGTCCATATTCCGAAAAATACGGCCGTCGACGAGCCGGTCTGGATCGATTTCACCGCGATACCCGAGCGCGCTGCGCACCCGCGTAATCTGATTGTGGTCGGCGCGGGCAGTCAGGTCCGGATCGTCGAGCGATATTCGGGCGCTGGCCGTTACTTCACCAATGCCGTGACTGAAATTGTTATCGGTGAAAATGCGATCGTCGAGCACGTCAAGCTCGAAGAAGAAAGCCTCGATTCATTTCACGTCGCGACCATTCAAATCCATCAGGCGCGCGATTCCAATTTCAAATCTCACAACATCTCGCTTGGCGGCTTACTCGTCCGCAACGACATCAACGCGGTACTTTCTACTGGCTGCGAAGGAACCCTCAACGGGCTCTATCTGACCAAGGGACGCCAGCACATCGACAATCACACCGCGCTCGATCACGCGGCGCCGCATGCGGCGAGCCACGAACTGTATAAAGGCATCCTCGACGGATCTTCGAGCGCCGTATTCAACGGCAAAATCCTGGTTCGCAAGGACGCCCAAAAGACCGACGCCAAGCAGACCAACAAGAACCTTGTGCTTTCAGAGAATGCGGTGATCAACACCAAGCCC
>JAICIH010000459.1 GCA_025924475.1 Bryobacteraceae bacterium | reverse complement strand
ATATCGCCGAAGTTGGTGTCGCCGATTTGCGCAAACAGCAGGAACTTACCGTCCGGGGAGATGTCGTAACCAAAGTCATTTCCCTCCGGATCCTTCAACAAACGTTCCGATTTACCGTTGCCGGCTACGGCTTTGCGAAACAAGGTAGGCCGGCCTGCAGCATCGCTTGTGTAAACGATGCTTTTGCCGTCGGGTGTCCAAACCGTATAGTAGTTAAGGCCTCGTTGAAATGTAAGCCGCGTAAAGAGCTTCTGCTTGAAATCGCTGGTCCAGATATCGTAGTCGCCGGAGATCGAATCGATTTTCGTCACAGCCATGTGAGACGCATCGGGAGAAATGCGCGGAGTGATGGAGTATCCTTCTTCGCCCGCTATTCCAATCGGACTGCCATCTCGTTTCCGCCAGACCAGTTCGTTATGCACGCGTTGCGCTCCTCCGTCCAGCAACGCTCCCGCTGTCGATGCGGTCAGATTCAAAAATCCAGGGGACGATGCAACGCTAAACGAATCACGCGATAGAATGCGTTGCGGCTCTCCTTCCAGTTTCAGCAGACGCGTGTTGAAGGGCTGGGCCATCAACGACCTTTCTCGAACGTAGATGAGATACCCGCCCTGCGATTTGCCGGACGGCGCATAAATTGCCTGAAATGCATTTCCACGCAGTTCGGGAATATCCTGCATTTTGGCCGGATCGTCCAATGAGCCAATGTGAGGACCGGATCGCTGGGGATCGGTGCCATAGGCGTAAAAGAGAAAATGCCGCCCATCCGGAAGAAATTGAGGAAAGTTGTGACGCCCATCTCCGCGCGAGCTGTCTAAGGTAGTCGCAGGGGCTGGTTGCCCGCCTGTCGCAGCCACTTTCCAAAGTCCAGAACTTAATCTTGGCGAATAGACGATGGCGCCATTGCGGTTCCACGTACCCCCGCGGCCGTTGACATTGGCCGCAACGGTGATCGTTTGTGGCTGCGCGCCGTTCAGATCGATCCTCTTCAAGTTGTTGCGAGTGAAAAACCCAATCGAGCGGCTGTCCGGCGACCAGAATGGGAATTGCGCCCCGTCGGTACCCTCCAGCACCCGTGCATTTGTCGCATCGAGAGGGCGCAGCCACAGTCGCTCCCTCCCCTCGGTATTTGCGACGAAAGCGACGTAGCGTCCGTCTGGTGAGATGGCGCTGCCAAATCCGCTGAACTCAGAGTTGCCAGGCGCGGTAATCTCGAATTGAACCAGGGCGGCGGCCGGTTGGCTGTCCCTGCGGCGCAGCAAAATAAAGACCAGGAAAAGGCTTGCTGCGAAAAGCACACCAGTCAGCCAAAACCAAATCTTCGATGTGGCTTGTTTCACCCGTGGCGAGGAAGTGAGCGCATCGACAGCGAACTTAAGCTCCAGTGCGACATCTCGTGCAGATTGCCAGCGATCGTCAGGATCTTTTGCCAGACAAGTGTTCACTATGCGCTCGAGTTCCGGTGCAATCGATGGTTCTAGGTCTCGGACCGCGGGAGGATCAGCGTTCATGATCGCGGCAATCAGGCTTGCCTGCGACTCTCCTGCGAATGCCCGGCGGCGTGTGAGCATTTCGAACAGAACGCTGCCAAAGGCAAAAATATCGGTTTGTGTACTTACTTGCTTTCCGTCGAGCTGCTCCGGCGCCATATACGGCAACGTTCCCAAAATCATGCCTTGTTCAGTGAGACTGGCCGTAAACGTCCGATCGCCCGCCACCGGCACACCGTAATTCTTCGCCAAGCCGAAGTCCATCAGCTTGGCGCCATCTCTCGTCAGCATGATATTGGCCGGTTTTAAGTCGCGATGGATAATCCCGGATCGATGCGCCCGGTCTAGCGCATTTGCAATCTGGATTCCATAACGCAACGCATCAGCCAGCGGCAAAGAACCTCGCCTCAGCCTTGCCGCCAATGTTTCTCCTTCGAGACACTCCATCACCAGATAATCGATGCCGTTCTCCTGGCCGACGTCATACAAAGTGCAAATGTGGGGATGGTTGAGTTTGGAGACGGCACGCGCCTCGCGCTCGAACCGCTGGCGGATATCATCCCGCTCATTGAGCGCCCCCGAAAGTACTTTCACGGCGACGATCCGGTCAAGCCGCGGGTCTTTAGCCCGGTAAACTTCGCCCATACCCCCGTTGCCCAGCGGAGCCACGATCACGTAAGGGCCGAGTTTGTCACCGGCGGAAAAGAACACAGTTCGATGATTTTACGCTAATTTCATCCATCCGGTACAGGCAGATGCTGGCCTGCCTGTATTACCGGCATGCTGCTATAAGATCGGTTCGTGCGGCGCCATCTTGCCATTCTCATCTGTTTTGCCGCCGCCGGCGTCCATGCACAGAGCCCAGCCCCAAATCAGGCGCCAAACGACACGGTGGTCACCAGCAAAAACGTCATCGATCACCTGAACCAGACCATTGCCTGGTACCGGCGGATAACCGAAGTCGATCAGTCCTCCACCGCTCCGGAAAATCTTCTGCTGCAGAACAATGTCCATGCACCGGCAAAACAAGTACTGAAGCTGGCGTTTGATTATGCGCGCGCACAAGCGAATTTGCTTTCCAAAACCGGCGAAACCGCCCTAGCAGCAACCCAGACGCTTTCACAGGCAACCGTTAATGCGCAAGCTCGCGCGGACCGTATCCAATCGCAGCTTGACGATCTCGATAACCAGATTGCGCACGCCAAAGACCGCGACCGTCCAGTGCTGGCGGCTAAGCGAAGAGCTATGGCCGCAAATCTTGCGCTCGCAAAGGACGCGCAGACCGCCATCAAAAACATAGTTTCCTTCGCGAATGCGCCGCAAGGGCCGAATGGCAGCCGCACTCTCCTCGACCAGATCAACAATCTCGAAAGTCTGAACTCGGTGGTCGATACGCCGGACGATAATTCGAAAGCTTCCAAGAACGCCAGCGAGACCGCTACCCAGGTATTTCATCCGGAAAACGCCGGCATTATCAGCCTTATCTCCAAAGCCACGACGCTCGCCAACGATCGCTCGGAACTCGATGCGCTCCGGAAAGAGACGGACGGACTTCTCGCCGAAATCGGCGAATTGCGCGTCCATCTGAGAACTGCTTTGCGGAACGCGATCAGCCAAAGCGATTCCCTTGCCAACGCCGCCGATGCGTCCACGCCGGACGATTGGAACACGAGACGCAAGCAGATCGACACGCTGGGCGCGCGCTTCAAACAGCTCTCAAGCGTTCTCACTCCGCTAAGCCAACAATCCATCGTGCTGCGTCCCGTGCGAGCCGGGCTCGAAGAATGGCGCAACGCGCTCGACCGGCAATATCACTACACGCTGCGTTTTCTCTTCATTCGTTTGGGCACTTTGCTTGCTGCGGTCCTGTTCCTGCTACTCGCTTCGGCGCTCTGGCAGCGCGCCATCTTTCGTTACGTACACGATCCACGCCGGCGGCGCCAATTCATGGTGGTCAAACGTATCGTGGTCGGTGTCGCCATGGCATTGGTCCTCGCGCTTGGATTCCTTTCGAGCTTGAGTTCGGTGGTAACCCTGCTCGGTTTCATCACCGCCGGGCTTGCGCTGGCGCTGCAAAACGTCATCCTGTCGGTAGTCGCTTATTTCTTTCTGGTGGGCCGCTATGGCTTGCGCGCCGGCGACCGCGTCACCGTATCCGGCGTTACCGGACAGGTGATCGAGGTCGGCTTGGTGCGCTTGTTTCTGATGGAGCTGACCGGAATCGGCGCCGACCTGCATCCCACCGGCCGCGTCGCCTCCTTCGCGAATTCGATTATCTTTCAGCCCTCCGCTCTGATGAAGCAAGCGCCCGGCATGGACTACGTCTGGCATTCCGCTTCCGCCACCATTGCCGACCCCGCCGATCATGGCAAAATCCGCGAGCGGCTGGCCGGAGCCGTCGAGCGTGTGTATAACGAATACCGCCCGGCTATTGAACGGCAGCACGCAACGTTCGAACGCAGCACCAACATGCAAACCGGCGTGCCGCGACCGGTAACGCGCGCGAACTTCACCGACTCCGGCCTCGAGATTCTGATTCGTTATCCGGTGGATGCCGAGCACGCCCTGAGCATCGACGACCGCGCCGTCGCCAGTTTATGGGAGGAAGCCGGAAAGGAACCGAAGTTGCAATTCGCCGCCGGCGGTGCACCCAAAAGCGCGCCGGCGTAATAGCTTTCAGCACTCAGCCATCGGCT
>JAICIH010000458.1 GCA_025924475.1 Bryobacteraceae bacterium | reverse complement strand
CAGCTGGGCATCGCGAATTAACAGAGACTCTTTTTTCTTGAGCACCTGGTCGCGAACGGTCGAGGAAATCTGGAAGCCTTCGCCGTGCGCCGCCCGCACATTGAGCTGGTCTCCATCGAGCGTCATCAGAACGCCGCGTCCGGCCCTCACGGCGTTCGTCGAAAGATCCATGATCAGAGGAAACAGCTCCGCCAACGGGCGGTGGCCGGCTAATTCACGTCCGGCGTCGATCAGAGCCCGCATCTGCGGGGTGCCCTGTAGCATCACTGTGGTCTTGTGAAGGTCGTTGCTGGGTGGGGCCAGGACCCCGTTCAGGCTGGCGACCACGGTGGTGGCGCTGTTGGAAAATTGCTCCTTGTTATCGACAAACCTGACGGTGTTCTGATGGGCGCCGCCGGAGCCCGCGAATTCGATGGTCAAGTGCCCCGCGGAAACACGGTCGCCGGGCAGGAAAGGCATCGGCTTTTCGACACGTACGCCGTTCAGCAGCGTTCCGTTCTTGCTGCCCAGATCCTCCACCGTCCATTTGCCGTCCCGCCCTACGATGGCCAGATGCTGGCGCGAAAGGCCGATATCGTCCGGGTAACTAAGCTCGTTCGCGCTGGAACGCCCCAGCGTGATACGGTCGCGGTCCAGAGCTATGGTGGCAGTTTGGCCCTCCAGGTCGCGGATGACTAGTTCGCGGGGGGCAGTTTGTTGCATGCTGGCCGTCAAGGTCCTAGCGTATCATCCCCGCACAGGGCCTTTTCGGAGTCCATGCAGCGACTTGACTCGTAGGGCCTCAAGGCCGAGGCGCTGCCTGACGATAGACTGAAGAGAAAAGCTTAACTTGACCGGGAGACGCATATGATGCAAAATGTTTGTTTCAGGTCGAACCCTAAATTCCATGTAAGAGTAAGAGAGAGTTTGCTTGTATCTTAACCGCCCGGTCATCCTCCAATCCCTGACCGCATTGGCCCTCGCGGCCATGCCCTTCTCGCTAGGCGCGATAACAACCCAGCCTGGCAGACACCCCGGCAAAGCCAAGAGCTCTAAGAAAACTGCTCTGCGGAGAGCTGTTCCAAGAGCGGCCGTTGCGACACTCAGGACGACAAGTTTCGTCGCCAAGGCGACGTCCACTTCGGTGAAGAAAACGGCGCGGAAAACCGCCGCCGTCGCCAAGGGTCCGTGGCGGGTGCCTAACTATGCACTATCCACCGAAGGCGATTTCTTTGAAGGGGACGATTTGGTCGCCCGCAATGCCGCAGTGAGTGCGTTAGGCCGGCTGAACGGCTCAATCGTCGTCGCCGATGCCGACTCCGGGCGCGTGTTGACCATCGTCAATCAGAAGCTGGCCTATAAGAGCGGATACCAGCCGTGCTCCACCATCAAAGTTCCGGTAGCCTTGGCGGCCCTCAGCGAGACCGTGATCGATCGTCTCACCAAGATTCGCATCTACGGCAATACCAAGGTCGCGATGACGGAAGCTCTGGCCAAATCCAACAATTATTACTTCGCAAGTTTAGGCGAAAAACTTGGTTTCGAGCGCATGAGCTATTACGCGCGCTTGTTCGGCTTGGGCGAGAAAGCCAGCCTGAACATAGAAGAAGAACAACCCGGCATCCTGCCGTCCGAGACGCCTAAAAGTGGCATGGGTATGATGACCAGCTTCGGCGACGGGATCACCATCACGCCGCTGGAGATGGCTGGGCTTATGGGAGCCGTGGCCAACGGCGGCACGCTGTACTACCTCCAGTACCCGAAGAACGCGCAAGAGGCGGGTGCGATCACTCCCCAGGTAAAGCGTCGTCTGGACATCAACTACCTGATTCCCGAAATCAAGCCGGGCATGATGGGAGCCGTGGAATATGGAACGGCGAGGCGCATTGGCTTCGATCCTAACGAACCGATCTATGGCAAAACGGGTACGTGTACCGATACGCGCACGCCCACTCACTTAGGCTGGTTCGGATCTTTTACAGAGGTCGGCAACCAACGTCTAGTAGTTGTAGTGCTACTAACGGGCGGAAGCGCGGTCAGCGGTCCGACGGCCGCGGGAGTCGCCGGCAATGTATATAGGAACTTGAACGCCGGAAACTACTTCGTGAAACGTCCGACCGTAATTGCCTCGGCCGGACAATAGTTGTTCGGGCAATTTTTTCACGGTACGCTATCAACGTAATTTTTCTTGTGAAACGAGAGTGCGCACGATAGTATCGTCTTAGGTTAATGGTTCCTTCCGAGCTTCCATCCTGTAAAGCTCGCGACATACTAAAAACGCGAGTTCGGGCTGATCTTAAAGTGTACGCGGATGCGGTGAACGTTCTCCAGCGGAGCATGGGTCAGGATTTTAAAAAGGCCCAGCGAGATGCGGAACGGGCGCGACTCGCCTTTGAATCGGCCAGCAAAAAACTATCCGATCATGTGGCATCGCACCGCTGCGGTTAGGTCTTCCGCTTCTTCCCTTCGCCGTCCTGGGACATCCTGTTTAGCTTAACGAGAAGGGCAACCATCCGGTTGTGGGTTTCCGTCAGCTCGCGTGATGCATTGCGGATCCGATCGCTGCCATCGGGGTGAGGAAGCCCGCTCGGAATATTACCAACGATCTTTCTGAAGCGCTTGATGGCCTCTTTTTGCGCATTCCTCGCAACTTTCAATTGCTCATTTAATTCCTTCTGCGTAGCTGGCTTGGCTTTCAGCACTCGATTCTCATTTATAAGATGAAAATCGGCCTTGCTACCGTTACACCACAAACCTTTTAGCCGTAAACTTGCGCTGTCCGGCAGTGCACTCGCTCGGAGAAACGCATCGCCTCAACCGGAGAAGAGCGGTTGAAGATATCCGCAAAGATCGCAGCGCGAATTACTGCGGAGTAGGAAGTTGCGGACGCGGTGGAGGAGCGAGGGGATTTTCTATTTGCACCGGTCCGCGAGCCTTGGCTTTTCACGCCATTTCCTGTGGCAGCCGGCGCATGCCGCCGATAGCGCATCGGAGGCCTCAACCATCTTGTCTTGGTTCTTGGATTGAGCCGCCTGGTAAGCCCTCACTCCCGCATTGCGAAGGTCTTGAACGAACTTGGGCCAGTCCGGATTGTCCATCGGAACGGGCACGCCATTCGCGCAAGTTCGTCCCGGGATCAAGAGTAGATTGGTGGACTCAGTTAGAGCCAGTGCCGCGTTCTCTACCGCCTGCCAACCTCCGAAGGTGCTTGCCAAGGGATCTGTCGCCATCGACGGATCCTGGCCGGGGACATACTTCACGTCCGCTGGATTATCGCTTTGTGCGAAGAAGACCACGTTTGACGCCGGATACAGGACGCCCCGCATCAACTGGTTCAAATTGGATTGAACCTGTATCGCCGGCGTTGCCGGTTTGGGGGGTGGCGCACCTTTCGAAGCCGTTTGCGCTGGCAGATACAGGCTCAAAGCCACCAGCATCGCGGGCAGAGTTATGACTATTCTGTGCATTCGATCATTCTAATCCTGGGCACGGAGGCCGGGCTCTCCAGTGGAGGAGCGCGAATCTCTTAGTTGGAAGATATCGGAGACGAGCGCGATGGAATCACCAGATCTCGTCGTCTGTCCCGTTTGACTCCCCTTTTAATCTAGTCTTAGCTCCCTCAGTTCTACAGTCTCGGCGTCAATCTCAATTGACCGTCCGCTTTGGAATTGAAACAGCAAATGAAATTCTTCATTTGAGTTCCATTGCGCCTTCATGCGAAAGGCGGGTTCTGGATTAGGCTCAGGAAGAACCATCGAAACGCTACTGACGCACAAATCTTCGGACAGAGGGGGATCGCTATCTCGTGCGGAAATGATTAGTAACTTGAGGCCGATGAAGACCAGCGTGCATCCTGAATACCTGATCGGAGCATGGCCACTCGCCTTCCATGTCATCGTGGCAATATTACTCTTGGCGTCTAAACTGAAGCTTAGAAAGCTCAACCCATTATGCAAATCCCAGTAAGAATCTAGGCCCACTAATGCGATACCGAAAGATGGAGTCGCGAGTTCGAAATTCGCCAATTTCATGTTGCACCTACGGCGGTATTGTATCGACGTTCGGGCGGCGATTGGTGGACGATCACGCTTAAGACCTCGATTGTCTGTTCGTCAAAACGGCGGGAGAGGGCGTTGTATTCGCCGGGACGCAACGGGGAAACTCAGTGTGCGGAGGCTGAAGCCTCGGTTGCAGGCAAAAGCCCGCTCCACTTCTG
>JAICIH010000457.1 GCA_025924475.1 Bryobacteraceae bacterium | reverse complement strand
CGTATCGATTGAGCCATTTCTTTCCGCCAACGGCGTTCAACCGGCGTCTCGCGTTCCATTAAGAAATCAGTCCGGCACTTTCAACTACACCCACGTCTTTGGTCCCACCACGGTAAATGAAGTCCGGCTCGGAGTAGTCCGCTGGAATCAGCAAATCGAACCTCTCGGCAATGCATTCAATACTGCGACGGAAATCGGCATTCCGGGAATTAACATCAACGATCATTCCGGCGGCCTGCCCGCCTTCACCATCACCGGCTACCAAGTGATTGGAGATAACTCCACGTTTCCGGAAGTCAGCCGGTCCACTTCGTTTCAATATGAGGACGTTCTCACGCTGACCCGAGGCTCACATACGCTAAAGTTCGGCGCGACGTACATCCGGCACCGCTTTAATGTTTTCTCCGCATTCCCCACTCGAGGCCAGTACTCCTTCAATGGACAATTCACGCGCCAGATCGGCTCCTCCACCGCGCAAACCGCATTATCGGATTTTGCGTTAGGTGCCACGAACTCCGTCACCAGGAACATCCTCACCGGACCGGTAGGCATGCGCTTCTGGAACTCGTCTGAATTCGCCGATGACACCTGGCGCGTAAACGGCCGCCTCACGTTGAATTTCGGATTGCGCTATGAATTGATCGCGCCCCCGTATGAGGTTCATGATCGCTGGTCCAATTTCAACGTCGTAACGGGCCAACTGCTGCTGGCGGGAAAAAATGACAATGGACGCCGGTTGCGAAACCTGGATACGAACAATCTTTCGCCTCGGGTGGGCTTGACATACGCATTGACCTCCGATCGCAAAACGGTCTTCCGGAGCGGATTCGGAATTTCTTATGTCGAGGCCGGACAGGGCGGAGGCCAACTATACAAGAATCTTCCCTACTTCTTCAGCCAGGTCGTCTCGACCGATCAGAACGGAACTCCGCCTCTGCTCATCCGCGATGGCCTTCCCACTCCCGTGCCTCCTGATCCGAACAACCAGCAGGCGCTATCCGCTGGTAGCCCGAACGCCTGGGATTTTAATCTGCAATCCACCAGAGTGATGCAGTGGAGCGCGGGTATTCAGCGCGAGCTTGCATCCTCGTTATTGCTGGATGTGGCGTACGTCGGAACCCGCAGCGCCGGTCTCATTTCCAATTACAATTACAACCAGTCGTTTCCAGGGCCAGGCGCTCAGGCGCCTCGGCGGCCTCTGTATCCCATAAATTCCGCGGTTACCGATGTGACCTACCGCTCAAACTATGCTGCCGCGAAATACCATGCGCTGCAGGTGAAAGTGGAAAAGCGATACTCGGCCGGGCTGACAGGAACCATCGCTTACACGTACTCGAAATATATGTCGGATGGCGCCAATATCAACGGTGGAGGCAACGGACCTCCGCAGAACGCCCGCTGCTTCGCATGCGAGTGGGGCCCCATGCCCGAAGATCTTCGTCACATCGTGGTCATCAATCATGTGTATGAGCTGCCATTCGGTCCCAACCGCCGGTATTTAACCCAAGGATGGCTTTCGCGCATCGCGGGTAATTGGAATCTCTCGGGCATTTGGACCATGACGACCGGAGATCATTTCACGCCGACTCTCGGTACCTCAGTATCGAATTCAGCCGGTGGCAGCGCCGACCGGCCGAACCGCGTTGCGGATGGCAACCTACCTTCGGACCAGCGTTCCATCGATGCGTGGTTCGACGTGGCCGCCTTTACTCCCGCCGCGCAGTACACTTTTGGCAACGCCGGACGCGGCATTCTCGTCGGTCCCGGCAACTTCAATGTGGACTTGGGAATACACCGCGATTTCTCCATTCGTGAGAGATTCCGATTAACCTATCGATGGGAAATGTTCAATTCGTTCAATCGAGCGAATTTCGCCGATCCGAACGCGGTGATCGGCAGCGCGCAGGCAGGCCAGATCAGCGGCACCGCCCCTGCGCGAATCATGCAAATGGCGCTAAAACTGGTTTTCTAATGACCTGTCCAGCAAAAGAACCGCGCGCGTTAGCAAGCGGCAAATACGGACAGAATCGTGGGGCGGGTCTCCTGACCCGCGCCGGACGTCCCCGTCCGGCTTGTCAATCGGCCCTTTAACAACTATGACAAGAAGAGAACTCATCGCAACCGGACTCGGCGGACTCGCGGTCGCCTCCCGCAAAGCCGCCGGCAGGCAATCGGCATCCGGACGCAAAAAAAATCTCCTGATCCTGATGGCCGATCAGCACAAGCCGGATTGTCTCGGAATCGCCGGCCACCCCGTCGCCAAAACTCCGAATCTGGATGCCCTCGCCCGTAGCGGCATGCGTTTCAGCAGCGCCTATTGCACCAATCCGGTGTGTACGCCATCGAGAGCCTCCATTTTGACGGGCCTGTACACGCACAATCACGGCGCTTTAAATAATGCGACGCCCTGGCCGTTCCAGCACAAAACAATTGCCAACTATTTTGGAGCGGCCGGCTATATGTCCGCGCTCATCGGCAAAATGCATTTCGTCGATGCGCAGACACACGGCTTTGATTACAGGTTGGATTTCAATGACTGGTATCAGTATCTCGGCCCAAAAACGAAACTCTATGCCGATGAGCTGAGCCGCGCCAACTCAGGCTCCGGATTGCCGCAGATCGACGACCTGTGGCGGGATGCCGGCGATCCATGGAAGGGAGTGCGCGACCTGGACGATCGGGAAGGTCCGGTTGCGGTAGGCAGGGTCTCTAAAATACCGGAACCCGATCACTTTGAAAGCTTCGTGGCGCGGGAAAGCGTTCGATTTCTTAAGAAGCATTCCAAAGACCAGCCGTTTCTTTTGATCTCTTCGTTCTTGAAACCGCACGATCCGTTTATGCCCGCCCAACGGTTCGCGGATATGTTCCGCGCCGAAGAGATGCGCCTTCCTGATACCTGGGGCAAGGTGAACCTGAACGAGATTCCCGTTGCGGTCCGCCGTTCTATTGAACACAACACGCCCACACCGGAACTCAAGGATGCGGACGCCGCCCGCAGGCGGATCGCTTATTACTACGCGAATCTGGCGCAGATGGACAATTGCGCGGGCATTGTGCTGCGCGCTTTACATGATCTCGATCTGGAAAAAGACACGATCGTCGTGTACGTGTCCGATCACGGCGAGATGCTCGGCGAGCACGGACTCTGGCAAAAGTTTCAATTTTACGAATCGTCTTGTGGCATTCCGCTGATCGTCCGCGCTCCCGGTGTCGCTCCGGCAAATCGGCGCTGCGCAAATCCGGTAAGCCTGGTGTCGCTGCTGCCGACACTTGCCGAGCTTTGCGATGTCTCCCTCCCCTCAACACTCGATGGCGCGAGTCTGGTTGCGCAGGTCCGTCAACCCGAAACCCCATTCAACTCGCCGGTGTTCGCCGAATACGATCTGGGGAACCCCCGCGCGAAATACATGATTCGCGACGCAAATTGGAAATACACCTTCTGGACCCACGACATGCCGGAACTCTACGATCTCGAGACCGATCCGAAAGAAATGCGCAATCTCGCCCTTCGACCCGAATACGGTTCCCGCGTGGATGAACTGAAAGCCAAACTATTCAGCTGGTACAGACCGCCGGAACAGCAATTAAGGAACCGCGCACGTAAGTAAGCGGATACGAAGGCGCGGTCGAAACCCGGTCACACGCCACGAAAATATTCCTGGCCCATTGATCCTAAAGCCACTTACCGGGTTTTTCAGCATATCGAAAGTTCGTTTCCGAGGCACCGTGTGTTATTGTCAAACAGGCTCGCCGAGCTGAAAGCTATTCGCTGATTGCTGATAGCTTCTCCCGGCGGGCCATTTCCATTTAGGAGCCTTTTAAATGTCCACTGCCGCCCAGATCGCCGCCAATCAGAAGAACGCCCAGCTCAGCTCCGGGCCCACTTCCCCGGCTGGGAAAGCCAAATCGTCGTTGAACGCCGTCAAGTCCGGGCTCACCGGCCGCACCGTCCTGCTCCCCTCCGAAGACGCCGCTCTGTACCAGGCCCACGTCTCCGAATTCACCAAACACTATGCTCCCGTCGGCGATGAAGAATGCAACCTGGTCCAGTCTCTAGCCGACACCGAATGGCGGCTCCTCCGCATCCCCGCTCTCGAAATGGCATTGTTCGCCAAAGGCCGCATCGAATTCGCCAATCTCTTCGAGGAAGAAGACTTAGCCGCCCGCCCGCAGCTGATCGACGCCCACACCTTCCTG
>JAICIH010000456.1 GCA_025924475.1 Bryobacteraceae bacterium | reverse complement strand
TGCGTTCCAAACAGAGCAAGCCGGACGGGGACGTCCGGCGCGGGTCAGGAGACCCGCCCCACTATTCTTTTCCAATCCGCCCCACATGGCAGCTCGGCCCTACTTTCGTTCGTCGATGGTGAGGCGTACGTTTCCACGCGGGGAAATATCGCCAGTAGTCTCATTGAGGTCGACTTCATCAGCCCGCATAACCATGGCTCTGTGAGGGTCTTTGGTTGCTGTGTAAATCCTGACGCGAGCGTTCCCCTTGAGGTGAACGATACGGGAATTCCAGTCCTTGTCAATTTCATCCGCTTGTGCGCTAACAAGGCCTTTAGGCATCGGAACGCGAATGTATTTGGTTTCGGCAGAGCTCGTGGATTTGGGCGGTTGACACATCATTGTCATTGCTGAGGCAAGCGCGAGAGGGATAGCAAGTCGGTTCACGGGTGGGAGTCCTCGTTGGTTATCGTAACTCTTTTAAACGTGTGAGGGATCCAATCCCGACAGCCAAGACCGCAATAGTTAGCAACAGGAGTAACGTACGATCGTGTTGCCCACTGGTCTTCATATATTTGAATGCGAATTGACCCCAATGGTTGAAAGCGCCATGCGCCAGGGAGACAAGCGGCAGGCTGCCGGTCCGGAACCAAAGGAACGCCAGGAACAGACCCGCGCCAAAAGTTCCCAGCGGCTGGCCAAGCGCCAATCCAAGCCTGGATACATTCTCCACGTGCAGAATGCCGGAAAGCGAATATGGAATGTGCCACAGCGCCCAGATTGCGGCGCCCAGGACGGCGGCCCAGCGCATCCCGAAGCGATTGGCCAAACGCGGGAGTAGAAACGCGCGCCAACCGATCTCCTCGAAGAACGCCAGAAACGAGACCACAAGAAGGCCGAAAATCGCGTTCCCAACGACGTGCGACCACGATACTGCAACCCAAGGCAGCTTCCCTTCGAGAAAGAAGACGCCGGGAAGGCAGATGGCGTGAATTGCCAAAGGTAGAACGAAGAGCGCCGCCGGAAGCCAGCGGAGAGGCAGGTACATTCCGCCAATGCCCAGCGGAGCTTTGGTTGTCTTGCGAACAGCCAGCACAGCCAGGGCCGGCACGAACATCGGCAAGGGGGCGAGCCATAGAAGCGAACTCTTGCTACCGCCCGATAATCCAATCAGGAGCGATAGCAGAATCGAT
Organism: Bryobacteraceae bacterium; assembly: GCA_025924475.1. Lineage (GTDB taxonomy): Bacteria > Acidobacteriota > Terriglobia > Bryobacterales > Bryobacteraceae > Bog-105. The sequence goes on along the minus strand of JAICIH010000456.1, from coordinate 3,033 downwards.
CCGCCAAACGCTACGCCGAGAAATAGGACAATGCCGGATTTAGTTTCCGGAGTGGCCATTGGCGCCGGGCGTTTCTTCGTGAATACGGGTGGCGCGAAACGTGCCTTTGTACTCGAGAAATGTCCAGTCTCCGGATATAGACTCGCCCGCCAGGGCGCCTTTCAGCTTCAAAATGCCCGGACCTACTTCTTCTGAACTAACAGGAACATCGACGTTCAACTTACCGTCGGAGAATGTGCCCTTCACGTCGCCGTCGCGCCACTTGCCTGTGATCTTATCCCCGTTCTGCTGGAAGGTAGGCTCTATAATTCGCTCGCCATCCTCGGTCTGCAGCACGAAATGCCATTTTCCGGATACGTTTGGGGCGCCTTGCGCACCCAGCACCACAGTCGTTAAAGCGAGCAGACAGCGGCGTCTATTCATAGGCGGAAACAATCCACGCTTTCTTGTGTTTTGGTTTTCTACGCTGAGGTTCGGCTGGAAGGACTCGCGCGGCGGGCGGCGTCCCGACTCGTTTTCGGGCCACCGCCTTTACGCGCTTATTTTTATCGAGCTTCGGACGCCTCAAGCTGCCATTGTACGCGCAGACGTGGGAGCGAATGCCAATTCGACAAACTCGGCTTCAAACCGGGCCTGCTCGGCCGGATTCTCGGAAGGCCGAAGCCGCCGGCACACTGTCCGTAAGCTTTCTTCCAAAGGCCGGTTCGCCGCCTCGTCGCCGAGGACGAGTTGTACCAGTTCACGGGCCGCTTTGCGTGCCGCGTCCGGTGATTTGGCGAACATCAACGCGTCGTATTGCGCATTGATTGCCGCTTGCGTGTTTCTGTCCATGAGTGTCCTCATGAGTTTAGATGCGCGAGCGCGGATTTTGGCTCACTCGAAGAAGGCGTCGCCGATAAGGAACGTACAGGACAGCTCTCGCGCAGCACCCCTGCCTGAGGGGCGATAACTCCTTATTTTTCAATGTGGAACGTATTAAAGATCGTCGCGGGTTGGGGCCACGGCTGTTGGCAGGCCGGGCTCCTGCTCCCGGCCGCCGCTACGTTTTTCGCCCTGCTTTTGATGTGCTTGCTGGTTCGCCGCCGGTTTGCCGCCCGAGCCCGTACCTGGACCGCTCAGCTCGCCTCCGAAGTCGCGCGCCGGGAGGCGGCGGAAGCGGCCAACCAGACTAAGGCCGATTTCCTCGGCTATATGAGCCATCAGATCCGCATACCCCTCAATGCGATTATCGGATTTACCGAACTCGCGCTCGAGACACCGCTGAATACCCAATTGCGGGACTATCTGGGCACGGTCCGCACCTCCGCCGACTGGCTGTATCATGTCGCCAACGACGTCCTCGAATTTGCCCGTATAGAGGCCGGTACTCTCAAGCTGGAACAGGCGGATTTTTCGCTGGCCGATTGCGTTCGCTCAACGGTAAACATTGTGCGCGCCGAAGCCGATGCCCGCCATCTTGCGCTGAAACATAGAGTCGACGAGAAGATTCCGGCCCTATTGCGCGGAGACGCCGGCCGCTTGCGGCAGATACTCTTCAATCTGGTCGAAAACGCCGTAAAGTATACGACGTCCGGCAGCGTCATTGTCACGGCCCAGGTGCTGCGTATCTCTCCAAGCTCGGTTACCGTGCAATTTAAGGTTGCCGACACGGGTATCGGCATGTCGGAGGGTAAGCAGAAAGCTCTGTTCGAGCCTCTTGCACATGGGTCGTCGGTAGATACGAAATGGAAAAGCTCGGCATTCGGGTTGGGGATTTCGCAGCGCCTGGTCGGCATGATGGGCGGGACCATTGAGGCGCAGAGCATGCTAGGAGCCGGTACGACGGTGCATTTCGATGTTTCTTTCGAAATGGCGCCCATGACTGCTGTCGCAGCCGCTGGCTCTCATCCGGTGCATGTCAACGGTACCGCCAACGGTGCAGCGGAGCTACAGAGTTTGCATTCCTTCAGCGGCATCCTTTTGGCGGGTTGCCAACCCGCTGCAGGTTGCCAACCTGCCCCACAACACGATGGCTCGTAGGCATCGGCCTCATTGCTGCCGGAAATACGTGGTGTATGTTTCGCTCTTTACTTCGTAGAACGGTTTAAATCGTTGATCTAGTTCACGGGTAAGGGCGATTTCCGGAAATGCATCCGCCGGAGGATTCACCGCCACCATCATGAGCGGGCCTTTCATCAGCGCCATGATATTTTTATTGCGGTCGTCAATTGCTTCTCCGCGCACCGGCAGTGGTAGTTCGAGCTCGATCGTGTCGCCGTTTCTCCACTTGCGGCGCACACCTGCAAATGTTCCCTGCGCTCGCTCGCCGTTCCAGGCTTTTCCATTCACGCGAATCTTTGCCGACGTTATCGCCCAAGCCGGTATGCGGAGATATGCGGTGAAGTCCTGCGGCGCGGCGGTCTCGATGCGAAATTCCGCGGAGCCTTCTGCCGGATAATGTGTGGTCTGAATCAGCCGGATAGGAGCGCCGCGTTTTGTCCAGCGAACTTCCGAAGGCGTGTACAGGTTCACATAAATTCCGCTTCGGTTGTAGAAGTAAACGTCGATCGGGTAGTCGGCCACGCCCTGTATCAGGGTTCCCGAACAGCAGGGCCATTTACTGTGATAGAAGGTCTTTACCGCACGCGCCTGGTAATCGGAATAGTAAAAGAAATCGCCTTGGTTCGTGGGATCGAGCGCGCCGAGCAGCGTGTTGTAGAGAACTCGCTCGAGGCCGTCTCCATAACGCGCTTCGCCGGTGAACCGCAGCAGATAGCGCGCTAACTTTGCCTGCGCATAATAGCCGCACGGGGTTTCAAAATGATTGCGCGTGGAAGTCAGGCTCGCTGCCAATTTCCCTTCGTGCGGCGGCACGAACGCCTCCTTCGGTCCCGATCCTCCCGAGGCATATTGCTGTGTCTCTTCGAGCATGTCCCACGCATTCCGTATCGCCGCCAGATATTTCGGATCGCCGACCAGCAAATAGGCCTTCGCCGCGGAGCTAAGCGCAATGGCATGGCTGTACGCATGCTTCCCCGGAAGTACATTCCTGTT
>JAICIH010000455.1 GCA_025924475.1 Bryobacteraceae bacterium | reverse complement strand
TCATCAACCAACTGCGGGAAAAGATCGGCGTTATGTTCGGCAACCCGGAAACCACCACCGGCGGGCGAGCGCTGAAATTCTTTTCGTCGGTACGTGTGGAGGTGCGCCGCGCGACCGCCATCAAGGATGGCGAGACCGTGATTGGCAATCGCACCAAGATCAAGATCGTCAAGAACAAAGTTGCCGCGCCGTTCCGCGAGGCGGAAGTGGACATCCTGTACGGCAAAGGCGTTTCGCGCGAGGGCGACGTGCTCGATCTCGGCGTGCAGCAGGGCCTCATCGAAAAGAGCGGGTCCTGGTACAGCTATAAGGGCGAGCGCATCGGGCAAGGCCGCGATACAGCGCGCCAGACGCTAGTCGATCGGCCGGAACTTTGCGAAGCAATCGAGACGGAACTGCGGCGCACTCTAGGACTCACTGAAAACGGGCAGAAAATGCCACCGGAATTTGAACTGGTCCGTCCCTCGGAGCCGCGCCGGGCATCGGCATCCTAGCTTAAATTCGCCACGACAGCAACTTAACCGAGCCGCGACCGCGAGGGAGCGGTCTTCAACATTCAAATGTGACGAGCTTGGCTAGGCACACATTCGAGAAGCTTCGTGCTAGCTTTTCTTTTGGCCTAGTGCGCCCTGCGGCGGCGCAGTCGGCCTGCCGTATGAATATTTTGGAGCAGCCGTCGATCGGCTTTCGTCCGGCGGCATTTCTTTCCGGAGCGCCTGGGCCGTGGGCCGGCCATTTGCCATTCGCGGCCGATCTGGTGCAAGCGGTGAGGCCGCGCACGCTCGTCGAGTTAGGTATCCCTTGCGGGGATGCGTATTTTGGTTTCTGCCAAGCCATTGTCGAGGCGGGCGCTGCCTGCACCTGCTACGGCATTGACGTGTTCGAGAATACCGTGTTCGAGAATGCCGCGTTTTACGACACCGCGAGCCGGTATAACGATCGCCTCTACCGCTCCTTTTCCCATTTGCTGCGCATGCCGTTCGACGACGCGTTAGAGCAGTTCTCGAACGAGAGCGTAGACCTGCTGCATTTCAGCAAGCTTCGCGGCTATGGCGATGCGCGGAACACTTTCGAAAGATGGCTCCCGAAAGTCAGGCCGGGCGGGATAATTCTCCTCGACGGCATTGCGATCCGTTCGGCCGATCATGGAGTGTGGCGATTATGGGAGGAGCTGTCGCGCGATTGGCAGTCATTCGCCTTTGTCGGCGGAAACGGCTTGGGCGTGCTGCGGAAACCGGCGGATGCCGGCGAGAACAATGCGTATCTCGACGAGTTGTTCTTAAGCCCGCCGCCAAAGCAGGAACGCATCCGGCGTTATTACACGCTTTGCTCGGAGCACATTCAACTGGAATTTGCCGCCAAAGACCGGGAACGTCTGCAGTCGGCGCAGAGCGCTCTGACGCAGCAGATCGCCATTGGCAGAGGCAACATAGAGGAACTTACCGCGGAAGTTGAGCGGCTCACGACCGCCCAGGCCGATTCTCACGCGGCCTTGGTAGAGGCTCGCAAGGCCAATGCGCGTATCACGGCCCTGATGGAGCAGGAAAGAATGCTGCGGATCCTGATGGAAAATTCACATTCGTGGCGGCTCACCAAACCGTTGCGGGTTTTCTTCGCTCTTTTCCGGCGCAATGTGCGAAGCTGACTGGTGTTCCACCCCGAGCTGGACGGTTGATACCCTTGAGGATAGCGATGAAGCCTAAGGTGATCGTTGTGATGCCGGCTTACAATGCCGCGCGCACACTCAGGATGACCTATGAGACGCTGCCGAAGGAGCATCTCCATTCGGTCATTCTGGTGGACGACGGTTCAACCGATGAAACGCTCGCAATCGCGCGCCAATTGAATCTGGAAGTTTTTGTTCACACGCGCAACTACGGCTACGGCGCCAATCAAAAAACCTGCTATGCAGAAGCGTTAAAGGCGGGCGCGGATATCATCGTCATGGTCCATCCCGATTACCAATACGATCCCGCTCTGCTGCCTGAAATTATCCAGCCGATCTTGGACGGTAAGGTCGATTTGGTTTTAGGTTCGCGCCTGCAGGCCGGATCAGCGCTCGAGCAAGGCATGCCGTGGTGGAAGTATTATGCCAACCGTTTCCTCACGTGGTTAGAGAATATTTGTTTTGGCTTGCGCCACACCGAGTACCACACGGGTTATCGCGCCTTTGATCGGTCTGTGCTGGAAGCCGTTAACTTCGGCATGAATTCCGATGGATTCGTTTTCGATCAGGAGATCATTGCGCAGGCTGTCGCTTGCGGAGCGCGCATCGGGGAGATCGCCGTACCAGTCCGTTATTTCCGCGAAGCTTCGTCGGCTACTTTCTTCCAGAGCAGCATCTATGGATTGCGGATTCTGTGGCTTCTTGGCAAATATCTTTTGCATAGGACGGGAATTCACAAGAGCCGTCAATTCGAGAGTCTGCGCCGCCGCTACAGACCCGCGGCCGGCGATGCAAAAGCTCACGGCTCGGTGTGAAGGGCGTAGGATTTGCCCGCGCCTGGCGTCTCGCGGCCGCCATCATCCTGTTTGTCCTGCTTGCGGGAAATAGCCGGCTGATCCTTGGGATGGAAGCGCCCCAGTGGGACGCATCGGATTTCTTCGGGCCGCAATTTTCGCTCGTTGCCGACTTTGTCAAGCATGGACGTCTGCTTGTATGGGATCCTTGGATCGCGGCGGGCACGCCCGATTTCGCGGAACCGGAAATCGGAACCACTTCGCCGCTGCTGCTACTGATTGGTTTATTCTCTCCTAATCCCCAAGCCGGATTTATCGTGTATTGGTTGGTCCTCTGGGCGATCGGCGGAATCGGGATGCTGTGGCTGGCGCGTTACCTGGGCAGTCCAGCATGGGGCGGACTGGTGGTGGCGCTCGGATATGTGACTTCCGGATTTTATACGGCGAATGCGGAGCACACTTCGTCGATTTGTTCGATCGCGTTTCTGCCATGGATCCTGTGGCGGCTCGATACAGCCATCCAGACAGGTATGTATTGGCCCGGAATCCAAGCCGGCGTTCTCTACGGCCTATCGGCCCTGGGAGGATATCCGGAGTTCACGATTCTGACCCCAGGGTTTCTGACGTTGTGGGCAGTGGGCCGGGCTCTTTGCGATCGCCACGAACGATTGCGGCAGCTTGGCCGGGCTCTGGTTCTAATTGCCGTAGTGGTCGCGGTGGGCTCGTTGATTTGCAGCCCACCCTATGCGGGATTTCTCAAGGACACTCACGGCTACAGCGATCGAGTCGGGCCGCGGGACCGAAGCCAGTCGCTGGGGTCGAACATACTTCCCGCCCGAGCGTTGACGACCTTCGCCAGCCCATTTCTTTATCTGCTTAACCAGAATCCCGATCCGATCTGGCCGGTTTCCGACATATCCATGAGCAATGTGTATATGGGCGCCGCGGCTTTGGCGCTGGCGATATTGGCGCTTGCGCGCAGGCGTGCGTGGCGTTGGTGGCTCTTGCTTATGGCACTGTTTTTCGGCTGCTGCGCGCTTGGCAATCAGTTGCCGGTGCGCGGATGGTTATACGACTATGTGCCTCCTACACGCTATTTCCGAAACGCATCTTATTTTCGGGAATACCTGATTCTCCTTTTAGCGATTCTGGCCGCCTATGCGGCGAGTGATCTGGTATCCCGAGACGGCGCTGAGCGCGTTGCCAGACGATTCTTTCCGATTTCACTCTTCTTGGCCGCAGCCGCGATCGCCTCATTTGCGGTTGTCTCGCGGACAAAGGGTGCGAAGCTGCCGGAATTTCACTTTGCGACCGCGCACCTCGTGATTGTATGGTGCGGCCTGGCCATTCTCGCGTACTTATTCTGGAAACGGCCGGCGCGCCGGGCTATCGGTTTTCGTGTGCTGGCGCTTCTGGCACTTGCTGACGCTTGGGGAACACTCTCGATCGATCGTTCCACCATCTCCACGCCGGCGACCGAGCCGTGGTGGCAAATCATGAATACGCAGCATGTGCGAGCGTTGGATTTGAACTCGGGCGGCATCAACCGGCTTGCGTCCACTCCTCCGACCTTAGGCGGGTTCCCAAGCAACCGGAACTTACCACTCAAAATTGCCACATTCAACAACTTTATTGTCTTTGCCAACCGATTTCACAGGGAATTTGTAAGCGATCCTTTGCTGCAAAGGATGGCGCTAAGCGCGCAGCGATTTTGGTTTTGCGCGAATCCGTCCTGGGCGCCTCCGAGTAGCGCTGCCTTTCAGCTATT
>JAICIH010000454.1 GCA_025924475.1 Bryobacteraceae bacterium | reverse complement strand
CCTGCGCTATCAAACCACCCACGAGCGCGCCTTTCACAAAGCCCTGAACGACCTCCTAAAGCTAAGAGCCGCAAAGCGAAAAGAGCAAATTGGGTTCGAATCGCACCAGCGCAAACAAGAGCAGCACCAGATGAAAAAAGAACGCCACAAATGGGAAGTTCTCCTCGCCGAAGTCAAAGTCGAAGGCCAGCAGCTCCGCGATCTGAATCGCGATATGGCGGAATCCGAGCGATTGTGGCGCTTACAGGAACAAAAATAAGGCGCCAATCGCTAAAAGCCCGCCGTCCCACGCGCACGCGGGAGACGCTCGCATTGGAATTGATCGCGTACGTGAGCCGCGAAATACTGTCCCTTCGAATCGGCCGCTAAAAACTCCTGATACTGTTCCGGCGGAAAGCGGAAATACCGATAGATCTCGCCGCTTTTAAAACGCAAGTAAAGCGTGCGCTCGGATTCTGCATATGCAACAGAGGCAAGGGCTCTCGATTCCAACGGCAGCCAATCCACAACGGACTCTATGTAAAAAGCGAATGGCTCGTCAGCGCCAATCCCGCCCCGACCAGCGCGCCAACAACCACGTCGCTCAGAAAATGCATGCCCAGCAAAATTCGGGACGTAGCGATTAAAAGAGCGCATATTAACAGCGCCGGTAACAGCGCCGGATAAAACTCGCCCAGCGCGATGGCCACCGCAAACGCCGTGATCGTATGTCCTGAAGGAAACGAAAACTGATCGGGGGGAAGCAGCGTCGCCCAACAATGCGGCTCGATTTCACAGGGACGCTTTCGGCCGGATAATTTCTTGAGCGACTTGAACACGCCAATCCCAACCAGCGCGGCCGAGCCCGCCGAAGCAACCGCCGTGATCCGCTCCGCGCCGCCCCATAGCAGAATGGAAAGTCCAACCAGGTACCACAGCCAGCCGTCACCCGCGCGGGTAGCGGCGATCGCCAAATGGCGCACCCACCGCGGAGCGGGCCATTTGTTGACCTTGCGCATCAGTTTCAGATCGCGCGTGGCAATAAACTGAAGCATGCTCTGAGGGGCTATCATGTTCTAGCCCGCTCTACTAAATAGTCTACGAGACGCAGCATAGGGGGAGGCGGCCTGCCTCCTTTCTAAAAGGAAATCGTTACAGAAGGATGACAACTGGACAAAACATCCGTGAAGCGCAAACTGGACCTTGTATATTTCAACGCCGGCGGCGGCCATCGCAGCGCCGCCTTGGCACTTCAGTCCGTGATATCCGGATTGGGCCTGGATTGGGACGTACGTCTCGTCAATCTGCAGGAGATCCTCGACACCCTCGATATCTTTCGAAAGCTGACGGGGATCCGGCTCGAAGATATTTATAATCTGCTGCTGGCCAAAGGCTGGACACTGGGATCGCGCCAGCTCCTGCCGCTCATGCACGCCATCATTCGCCTTTATCACCCGGCGCAGGTGGAACTGTTGGCTGCATTTTGGGCCGAGCGCCGGCCCGACATGGTGATTTCCGTTGTCCCCAATTTCGACCGCGCGCTGTTTCAGAGTCTCGAGAAGGCGCGGCCCGGCGTGCCGTTTGTGACGATTCTGACCGACCTCGCCGACTATCCGCCGCACTTCTGGATCGAGAAGCAAAAACAGTATCTGATTTGTGGGTCCGATCGGGCAGTCCAGCAGGCGCTCTCACTAGGGCACAACATGGCACATGTGTTCCGCGCAAGCGGCATGATCCTGCGCCCCGAATTCTACGAAGAGCAAACCAGTGATCGCGCTTCCGAACGTCAAAAGCTCGCGCTCGACCCGAATCTGCCTACCGGTCTCGTCCTGTTCGGCGGCCAAGGCTCCAACGTGATGCTCTCGATTGCCGAGCGCCTGGGCAACAGTGCGCTCAATCTGCAGCTCATCCTGATTTGCGGCCGCAATCAAAAGCTGCAGACGCGCCTCACACAGCTCAAAACGCGCAACCGGCTCTTTGTCGAAGGCTTCACCAAACAAATTCCTTATTACATGCACCTCAGCGATTTCTTCATCGGCAAGCCAGGACCGGGCAGTATTTCCGAAGCGGCGCATATGGGCCTGCCAGTCATAGTCGAGCGGAATACCTGGACGCTTCCGCAAGAGCGCTTCAATGCCGATTGGATTCGCGAGCAAGGCATCGGGATCGTATTGCCAAATTTCCGCGGCATCGCCGGTGCAGTCGCGAATCTGCTTTCCGGCGGCCAATTACAGGCCATGAAAACCAAGTTGTGGGCAATGCACAATCGCGCCGTGTTCGAGATTCCTCCTATGCTCGAAAAGATTCTTCACGAAAACTATTCAGGCGGTTCCGGCCAAGCGTGCTTGGGATAGCGGCGGCTGAGTTGGCGGCGCACTTGCGGGTAGAGATTCTTCCAAAAACTGGCGAGGTCCGTCGTCACTTGCACGGGCCGCTGATTCGGAGCCAGTAAGTGAGCCACCAGCCGGACGGCGCCTCGAGCCACTGTGGGTGAATCTTTGAGGCCGATGAAATCCTGCAGCCGGGAAGCAACCGAAGGCGGCCGGTCTTGGTGATACTCGATGCGGGCGCGGCGTCCGCTTGGCAATCTCAGATGCGTGGGCGCGAGTTCGTTGATCAAGTGCATCGGCAGCTTCGCTTCGATCGCTGCGAGTAGATCGGTGCGCCGGAGTTCTGCAAAATTGGTGAGCCCGGCTGCCGCGTCATATAAGGAGGACGCGAGCAGGTCTTCCGGGATCTGAAACTTTCCATATTTGGCAGCGAAGGAAACCCGGCGCAAAAGGCCATCCAGTTCGTCTGCATCGGTGAATCGTCCGGGTCCGGCTTCCAAGGCTTTTCGAACCAGAAGCGCGGAAGCGTTAGGCGAGTCTTTGGGCGGCGTGCGCGATTCGTCGATCGCGAACTGTTCATACAGCAATGCATTGACCTGTTCCACTCGCTCGGCCGCGGAGTTCCAGACAAGTTCTTCGCGCGTTTGGATCGAATCGGGAAAAAACTCGAGCAGCCAATCGGGCTCGATGCCGCTGGCGAAGCGGACGAGCGGCATCGCGCGATCGCTGCGGTCGTCAATCTCGACCGCGACCAGGAATTCGTTCTGTACCGGACTGTCGCGATCGAGTTTCGCCGACGCCCCGTTGGCGAGTAACAGGCGATCCCCGCGGCGCGCTGCCACGCGATCGGGAAAGCCCAATAAGAGGGCTTTTTCGAAGGCATGAGGGTCTGGCTTTTGGACCGGAATGTGGCGGGTTTGCTGATCTAGCTGCCGGCGCAGACGCGCGACATTGTGCGCGCCGGTCTCCGATAACCGTGCGGCAAGCTCACACGCCTCATGAGCATTGCCCATCTCCGCCGCCGCGATGACCGCGCGAGCCAGCCGCGGATGAACCGGCAATTTTGCCATCCGGCGCACAAGCGGCCCAACGGCTCCCAGCCGCGCCAGCAATTCGCGAGCGGATTGCAAGGCGCTATCGGGTGGAGCATCGAGCCAGGATAATCGCTCCGCGTCCAGTCCGGCCGCCTTGAGTTGCAGCAGGAGTCCACTCAGATCGGCGCGCAGGATTTCCGGCGCTATATGCTCAGGCCGGCGCACAAAATCGCTCTGCGGAAACAACCGGATCGCCAGCCCCGGCCCCGTACGTCCCGCCCGGCCGGCCCGCTGTACAGCGGACGACTGGCTTATCTTTTCCACTCGCAGACGCGATAACCCGTTCCAGGGCGAATAGCTCAACACGCGCGCCAGCCCGCTATCGATCACCGCTTCGACTCCATCGATCGTGACTGAGCTTTCCGCGACATTGGTCGAACAGATGATCTTTCGCACATCGCTCGCCATCACGGCTAAATCTTGTTGCTCCGGGCTCAGATCGCCGTGCAAAGGCAACACCTGCGCGCCCGCTTGCCGCGCCGCCGGTTCGCAGGAGGCGATCGTATTCCGGATCTCAGCGGCGCCCGGCAGAAACACAAGAATGTGCTTCTTTGTCTGCGCCAGAGCGTCTGCCACCGCGAACGCCGCCTGCTCTTCCAGCGGCGCGGCGGAATAGGGCCGGTATTCGACCTTCACCGGGAACAGTTTGCCCGGCGCGCGGATCAGCGGCGCGCCGTGAAAATCGCCCAATGTTGCCGACATGATCAGCAGGCGCGCTTGCCGGTCGCGCAGTAACGCGAGCGCCAGATCCGTCTCGATATGCCGTTCGTGGAACTCATCCAAGATCACAACGCTGTTCTCCGGCAGGTTCTCGCCGCCCAGCAATTTCTG
>JAICIH010000453.1 GCA_025924475.1 Bryobacteraceae bacterium | reverse complement strand
GCCGTTCGAAAAAAAGTTCTTCTGTTCATCGCTTCAATGGAGAAACCGCTTGCGAAGGGCGGCTGCCTTGAAATCGCCCTGCCGGACGAACTCGAGCAGCTTGCGCTCACTCGCGAGTACCTGTTCGATTGCTGCAGTAAGAGATTCCCGCTTCTCTTCCGGAATGGAAATAATTCCGTTTTCGTCGCCGTGAAGCAGCGCCCCTGGATGTACCGTCATGCCCAGCACCTCGACTGGCACGTTGGTTCGGACAATTCGGAAATGTGCGTGGCTCGAAACGGCGCCCCGCGCGAAATAATGAAACGGTAGACGGCGCACCGCCGTAAGGTCTCGAACCGCGCAGTCCGTAATCAGGCCAATCGCCCCGAGTTGCTTGAAAATCGTCGACATCACTTCGCCGCTGTGCGCCGCCCATCCGGGATTGCGCCCGATCTCCTGCATCACTACGACTACTGGCTTCTGTGCCGCTTCTACCGCTTCAAACAGCTCGACAAACCGTTCTTCTTCGAGCGCATTCCCCACCGAGACGGTTTCTACTTGCGCCGTCACCGCATAACCGCACATCACGCCAAGCTCCGGAAAAAGGCAGCGGAGGTCAACGGAAGGAAACCCCTCCGTCCGCGGCCGGACTTTCAGAACCTCAATGGCGTTTGCAACGGTGGGAGTATCGATGCTCCACAAGAAATCGAGATCGCTCATCGGCGGTCCGCCATTCTTTCGATCGCCTGGGGATCCCAAATGCTCGCGCCGATAAAGCGCTCCTTCTTGCTGTCGTCGTTGAAGTAATAAACGGTGACCACTTTGCCGCCTGGTCTCACCACGCTTCGCGTGTATCCGAGGTCCCACGTTCCGCCATCGTTCCGCAATGTAACAGGGTGGCTCCACGTTTTGCCGTGATCTTTACTGATTACCGTTCGAATGCTATACGGCTCGGAACGGTATCCGTAAGTAATCGCCAGATTCCCGTCTTTCAATTCAAAAAGACGAGGCGGATTTCCATGCGCTCCCGTATCCGCTACTGGCCGGTTCAGAAACGTCCACGATTTCCCATCGTCGTCCGAACGATAGAGCTCAATCCAATGCGTATGCCGGATGGAGGTAAGAATCGCGCCCGACGAAAGCCGGATAGAAGACGGCATGATCGCCATATCGTCCGGGCCCGGTTCCGGTCCCACAAAGCTCAACATGCGCCATGTTTTTCCGCCGTCCTGCGTGCGGACACAAATCACATGGCCTTCTTTGCCGTTTGACTTTGCCGCAGTCAAGAACATGGTCATGTCGTGCTTGCCATTGACCAGATAATCGGTGCGCGCTGCGATGCCTTTCTGCCCGAAGTTCGGTATTCGAAACGGCCCATTCCAATTCTTTCCCCGGTCGTAGGAGTAGTAAAAGCGGGAAGGTCCTACGTTTACGTCCTCCATGCGCGCGGTGAATGCGAAATTCGGATTGGTGAAATCAATACCGCCCGGGCAATCGACGGTTTCCTTGCCGCCGGGCTCCGTATGAACGTGCGCTACCAGAGAATTGGGAGGCGGCCGCAAGCTTGCCGGATGCTCGAGCGTCCAAGTCTCGCCCCCATCCAGACTGCGCGCCAACACATGCTCGGCAGGGCGGTCCCAGTCAATCGAGTGCCGGGAACCGCTGTATTTGAAGTAGCCCCTCTCAAACCCAACCAGAATTTCGTTGCCCCAAATCCAAATACCATGATTCGCCGGCCAACCGCCATACCGGCCCGCCTCGCGATAGACCACCACATTCCGCACGCCTTCGATAGTAGAAGGAGCGGCCACCGAAAGCCCCGCGCCGCCGCAAAAGAGCAACAATACCGGAAGCTTCTTCATGGTCTGCAAGTTCTACCAATGCAGCCGCAGCGCAAACTGAATCTGCCGGGCGTTCGTAATCACGGTTCTTATGGTGCCTTGCGCCGCCGACCCGATACTTCCGTTCGGCAGGCCGAAGTTCGCGCGATTCAGCACATTGAAAAATTCGGAACGGAATTGGAGACCAAAGCGTTCAGTTAAAGCAAAATCTTTGTCGGCGCCCAAGTCCCAGGTCCCAAGCCCGGGACCAATCAGAATATTGCGGCCCGCGTTGCCAAACGTGTACAGCGGCGGGGCAACGAAACAGCTTGTGTCGTAAAAGGCATCGATCGTCTGCTTGGAGCTTGGCAGATTCCCGTCGCAGGTACGATTCGGCCGGGTAAATGTGCCGGTATTTGCTGTCGGCGTCGAAAGCGAGACGGAAAATGGTGCACCGCTTTGTGCCGTCACGATGCTGCTGATTTGCCATCCTCCTACGAGCGCATCGGTCCACCGCCCGGCATTGCTAAGGAATTTGCGGCCCTTCCCAAAAGGAGCCTGATATACGCTGCTCAAAGTGAAGCGCTGGCCGTAGTTGAAATTCGAAAGACCGTAATCGGCCGACAAATTCTGTGGGTTTTGAATATTGATGCGCGACTCGCCGGTCGAGGAGTTTCCACCCGCGCCCTCATCCAAGCTCTTGCTGTACGTATAGGCCGCGAGGAAAGAAAGTCCCGAGGCGAACCGTTTCTCCATGGATGCCTGCAGCCCGTTGTAGCTCGACGGCCCGCGCGGCTCCCAGCCCGAAATCGACGCAACCGAAGGATAAGGCCGCCGCGCCGCCACAGCGCCCGGTCCTGGCGTGGCCACGTTCTCATCCAGATTCAAATTCAGATGCGTTCCGCGCGTGCCAACATATCCCACTCGCGCCACCAGCGACGCCCCAAGCTGCCGCTCTACCGTGAAATTCCATTGCTGTACATTTGGCGTCAGGTTCGGAATCGGCTGATACACCATCGTCGGTAGATTGTTCGCCGAAGGAACATTCGGAATTCCGGTCGAAGTGCTCAAGCACGGTGCGGTCGCGCCACAGCTCACTGCATATTGCGCTGCAAAAGGATTGTTTATAAAAAGTCTGGTAGAGCCGCCCGCACCGACTTCGTTGAAATAAAAAAGACCATACGCCGCGCGAACTACCGTTTTGTCCCCCGCGCGATACGCCAGTCCGACTCGTGGACTGAAATTGTGTGTTTGCGTATCCAGGATCGATGCGGAATACCCGCCCTGTCCCGCCAGCGCCAGCGTGCCTGTACCCAACAGGTAATCCGACTGCCGGTTATATCGCTCCTTCAGCGGTGTAAACAGGTCATAGCGAACGCCAAGATTTACCGTGAGCCGGTCTGTTGCCCGCCAGGTGTCTTGTAAGAAACCGCCATACTCGGTGTACGTCTCGTAAGGCACGCCGAAAGGCGCGGCTGATTTCGAGGAGCTTGCCGCCGAGCCCAGCAGAAAGTCCGCAAATCCGTTTCCTCCCGAGGAATTTGCCGGATTATTTGTGTAAACACCCGTGAAGGAGAGCGATCCGGAAGGCGCGCCGAGTTGGAAGAATCCGAATCCGTTGTGAATGATACTCGCTCCGAAACGTAGCGAGTGCGCGCCCTTGGTGTAGGAAACCGTATCGCTGATCTGCCAGGTGTTTTGCGGAACAATTTCCGGAAGATTGCTGGAACTGTATCCTTGATACCCCGAGATGCTGAGCGACGCCATCGATTCGGCATTCTGACCCGTATTTGCGCCTTGTAATCCCAGCCGCTGGGCGATATTGAATCCTTGATCGAGCGGCACGACTCGCAATGCAAACCGCGTATAGCCCAGCGCCAACTGGTTGACTACCGAAGGTGAAAACTGATGAACCTCCTGTATCGTAGCCTGGTCGCTGGGAGCATGATTCAGCCGCAGTGAACCGGCCGTTGCCGAACCTTGCGCGAATGCCAGCGGATTGATCGCTCCGTTGATCAGTACTGGCGTTGTCGGAAACGTGATATCGGCATCGCCATGCGTGTAGCGGGCGAATAAACTGTCGCGCTCCGAAATGTCTGATCCACTCGGATGTCGTATTGATCCTGCACCTGGACAGCGAGATTGTTGACACGGAAATTATTCCGATTCCCCGGTAGATTCGGCTGGGCGAATATTGCCAGCATATTGTTTGCGATAGGATCGATCCGATTCGTCGGAATCATATTGCCCGCAAATTGCTGCCGTGTGTTCGTTGCGGCATTGTAAGTCCCTGGATCGTAAATCGTGGCAACGCCGCCGAAATTACCGCCGCGCATCGCGTTCGTCGCCTCCGTCAGCACGGAAGTGCTGGCGGTGTGTACGCGCAGACCCTGATAGTCCCCGAAGAAGAACGTTTTGTTCTTCCGGATGGGGCCGCCTAGCGCGCCGCCGAACTGATTTTGTTGGAATTGCGGTTTCGCGGCATCGAAAAACTGCCGCGCGTCGAGCGCATTGTTGC
>JAICIH010000452.1 GCA_025924475.1 Bryobacteraceae bacterium | reverse complement strand
GGAAAGCGCGGCTGCCAATCGAAGATATCGACGGCACGCAGCGTGGTTTCGATGGCGGCCAGTTCATAGCCCGCCGCACGCAGGGCTTGCGCTGTCTCCGATACGTCTTGTACCGGCTCCCAGCGCACTCTTTCTTCGGCTCCTAAAGCTGTTTTTGTAATGGCGCTTTTGGGCGGGCGCGCGGTAATGCCGCTAAGCAGCAGACGCTCGATAGCGGCTCCATCGGCAGTGCGGAAAAATGCGCCGACGTTATACATGCTACGCACGTCGTGAAGCAGGATAGAAACCGGCAGACGCAACCCGGCATATGCAGCCGCCGCTTCGGTTGCGCGGTACGGAAGGCGTTCCATGAGCTAGCGGCCGAGACCGGCGCGCTTCCATAGCGCATCGACGCGCGCGGTCACTTCCGGCGACATGGAAATGACATTGGGCCAGCGGCGAGTGAAGCCTTCTGACGGCCACTTCGTGGTCGCGTCGACACCCATTTTCGACCCGAAATTCGGGAGGCGGCTAGAGTGATCGAGGGAATCGATAGGGCCGAGACAGAATTCGATGTCGCGCTGCGGATCGATATTATTGAGCGCCTTCCAGGCGACCTCCGAGACATTCTGCACATCCACGTCTTCGTCAACCACGACGATGCATTTACTAAACATTGCCTGACCCAGGCCCCAGATGGCATGCATGATTTTGCGCGCCTGGCCGGGGTAGGACTTGCGTATGGAGACAAGGATCAGGTTATGGAAAATTCCTTCGGCGGGCATGCAAATGTCGCGGACTTCCGGTAGCTGCAGGCGCATGAGCGGAAGAAAGATCCGCTCAATGGCTTTGCCCATGTAGAAATCTTCCATTGGCGGAGGGCCGACGATGGTGGCGGCATAAATGGGGCGCTTGCGATGCGTGATGCATTCAATGTGAAAGACGGGATAATCGTCGTCCAACGAATAGAATCCGGTATGGTCTCCGAACGGACCTTCGCGGCGCAACTCACCTAAATTCAGGTAGCCTTCCAGAACGATCTCGGCGTTGGCAGGTACTTCGAGATCGTTCGTTTCGCACTTCACCATTTCGACAGCCTTGTTGCGCAGAAAACCGGCGAACAGAATTTCGTCGATAGAGGGCGGTAAAGGAAGAACAGCGGAGAAGATGGTGGCCGGATCGGCTCCGATCGCGACCGCCACGGGCATTCGTGTCTCGCGGCCTTCGGCAGCCAGACGGCGATAGTGGTCGGCTCCCTGCTTGTGTTTTTGCCAGTGCATGCCGGTGGTCTGGCCATCGAAGACCTGCATGCGATACATGCCACAGTTGCGCTTCCCAGTCGATGGATCGCGCGAGAAGACCAAGGGCAGTGTCAGGAAGCGTCCGGCGTCGCCCGGCCAGCAGTGCAAGATAGGAAATTCATCGAGTGAGAATTCATTTTTCCTAATGACGTCTTTACAGGGGCCGTCGGAAACAGTTTTCGGGAACGCCGCATTGATCTCTCCGAGCTTTGGAAGGAGCTTGACCTTCTCGATCCATCCCTCGGGCTTCTGCAGTTCTATGAAACCGGCAATCCGGCGAGCGATGTCTTCGATGTCGTCCACCCCCAGAGCGATTTGCATGCGGCGGAGACTCGCAAAGATGTTGATGACAAGCGGAACGCTGGAGCCCTTCGGATTTTCAAAGAGCAGCGCCGGGCCGCCGGTTTTGACGGAGCGATCGGCGAAGGCGGCGATCTCTAGGTACGGGTCAACCGAAAGCGCGACGCGCTTCAGCTCGCCCTCTTTTTCGAGAGCTCGGAGGAAATCGCGCAGGTCTTCAAAGGGCATGGGTACGTACACCCATTATCATGAGAGGGAATCATGAGCATGCGAACAGCTTTAGTTACGGGGGCAAGCCGCGGGATCGGAAGAGCCTGCGCATTGGCTTTGGCTTCAGCGGGGCATCGGGTAGTCTTGGCGGCGCGCTCGGCGGAAAAGCTGGCGGAAGTGGCAAAAGAAATTAGAACGGAAAGCTATGTCGTCGAAATGGACCTGGCGAACCGCGATTCTATTACAAACGGCATAGCGCAAGCGGCGAAAGATTTCGGCCGCATCGACGTGCTGGTGAATAACGCCGGCATCGCAAAGGACGGACTGGCGGTGCGCATGAAGCAAGCCGATTGGGAAGCGGTTCTCAGCACAAACCTGAGCGGCGCATTCTACGCCATCCAGCAGGTATTGCAGGGGATGATGCGCGAGCGCTGGGGCCGCATCATCAATATTTCTTCAGTTGTGGGCGAGATGGGGAATCCCGGGCAGGCGAATTACGTGGCCTCGAAGGCGGGGCTGATCGGTTTAACGAAATCGCTGGCGCAGGAAGTGGGCAGCCGCAATATTACCGTGAATGCCGTTGCGCCCGGTTTCATCGGCACGGATATGACGAGCGAGCTGAGCGAAGAATTGAAGCAAAAAATGATCGATAATACGCCGCTGCGGCGCATGGGCGCACCCGAAGAAGTTGCGGCGGCGGTGAAATTCCTGGCGAGCGACGACGCGGCGTTCATCACCGGTCATGTACTGGATGTGAACGGCGGGATCTACATGTAGCGATGCGTAACCGCGACGAGAAATTCAAAATCGGTCTGGTGCAGATGTCGTGCTCGATCAATCCGGACACCAATCTAAATAAAGCCATTGCCGGTATCCGCGAAGCGGCTGCGAAGGGCGCGGAAATCGTTTGCCTGCAAGAACTATTTCGTAGTCAATATTTCTGTCGGGAAGAGAATGCCGCGCTTTTCGATCTGGCGGAGACGATTCCCGGGCCGTCAACCGAGGCGATTGGCGCAGTGGCCAAGGAACTCGGAGTAGCAGTGGTGGCTTCGCTGTTCGAAAAACGCGCGCAGGGGCTGTATCACAACACAGCCGCTATTCTCGATGCGGATGGCTCTCTGAAGGGCATCTATCGCAAGATGCACATTCCGGACGATCCGCTGTATTTCGAGAAGTTCTATTTCACACCCGGCGATTTGGGCTTCAAAAATTTTGAGACACGCTACTCCCGCATCGGCGTGCTGGTGTGCTGGGACCAGTGGTATCCGGAAGGCGCGCGCATTACGAGCTTGCAGGGCGCAAACGTCTTGTTTTATCCCACCGCGATCGGCTGGCATCCCTCCGAGAAAGCGCAATATGGTGAAGCGCAACTGGACGCGTGGCGGACGATCCAGCGCGCGCACGCGATTTCGAACGGGGTATTTGTGGCGGCCGTGAATCGCACAGGCTTCGAAGGCACACCCGAAAGCGGCCTCGAATTCTGGGGTAATTCGTTTGTGGCCGATCCGTTCGGGCGGGTAATCGCGCAGGCGCCGACGGGCGAGGAAGCGGTGTTGATCGCCGAATGCGATCCCAAGCAAATGGATGAAGTGCGGCGAAATTGGCCGTTTCTGCGGGATCGCCGGATTGACGCCTACGCGCCCATTACGGAACGCTGGCTCTCCTAATGAGGCTGGCGGCGGAATGGGAGCGGCACGAGGCTACCTGGCTCGCCTGGCCGCACGAGACAAGCGACTGGCCAGGCAAATTCGCGCCCATTCCGTGGGTGTACGGCGAGATCGTGCGGCACCTGTCGCGTGTAGAGCGCGTGCGTATTTTCGTGAACAATGAGAACTCGCGGCAAAAGGCCAGCCGCGTTCTGAAGAAATCAGGCGCGGATTTGAGTGCGGTGGAATTTTTCACGATTCCTACGGACCGCAGTTGGACTCGCGATTATTGTCCAATATTCGTCCGCGATGCAGGGGGCAAGCAGATTCTCCTGAACTGGAAATTCAACGGCTGGGCAAAATACACGAATTGCGAGCGAGACGATCTGGTGACGGAGGGACTGCATGAGGCGCTCGGCCTCGAAATGCACACTCCAGAGTGGCGCGGACAGCGCATTGTCCTCGAGGGCGGGAGCATCGATGTGAATGGCGCCGGCGCGATTCTTACGACGGAGGAGTGCCTGTTGAGCGACGTGCAGGCGCGCAATCCGGGATTGAGCCGGCATGACATGGAAGTGATTTTCCGCGAGTATCTGGGTGCCGAACATACGATTTGGCTGCGCAACGGAATCGCCGGCGATGATACGCATGGTCACGTCGATGACTTGGCAAGATTCACAGATCCGCATACGATCGTCATTGCATCGGAGCAGGATCCGGCGGAGGTGAATTACGAGGCCCTGCGCGAAAACCTGGAACTGCTGCGGCAAACGCCGTTTCGGATAGAAACATTGCCGATGCCGGAGCCGGTGTATTTCGATGGACAGCGGCTGCCGGCGAGCTATGCGAATTTCTATATCGCTAACGGGACAGTGCTGGTTCCCACT
>JAICIH010000451.1 GCA_025924475.1 Bryobacteraceae bacterium | reverse complement strand
TCCGAATAACACTGTGCCGAACACCATGAATATGGAATTCAATTGGCTCGTGTTTAACGGCAAGACCGGTCCGGCGACGACTCCGCTGGTAGTGCGCCTTGGCGATCGCGTGCGCATCCGGCTGATCAATCTCGGCATGGACCATCATCCGATTCATCTGCACGGCCATACGTTCTATACGACCGGAACTGAAGGTGGCCGGATTCCCGAGGCCGCTTGGCTGCCCGGCAACACGGTGCTGGTGGGCGTGGCGCAATCGCGAGATGTGGAATTTGTCGCGAATAATCCGGGCGATTGGATGCTGCACTGCCATCTGCCCCACCACATGATGAACCAGATGTCTTCGAATGTGGGACCCATGACCCGCAGAGGCGCCGGAATGCCTGCCGGCGTGGACATGAATCAGGGAATGGGCATGCTGAACGGAACGCCTGGCGCGCCGATGGGGGATGACTATGGGCCGAGTCTCGGCCGCGGAATGGGCGTGGGTTCGACCAACGATCAAACCGTAGCGAACGGCCAGCATGCGGGCATGCACATGCAAATGGAGGCGGATGTCGCTCCCAACGCGAATCGCGTTCCGGGATTCCCGCAGGACGCCTACATGGAAGGGCCCATGATGGCGATGGATGACATGGTGGCGCGGCCGGAGAACTATGGTCTGCGCAAGGGCTGGAGCGGATTCATGATGGGCATGATGAGCTTCGTGCGCGTGCTGCCTCCGGAAGAATACGACAAAGTGATGGAGCAGATCCGGCAGGGTAAGCCGCCAAAATCGGTGAACATGCACGGCATGCATCACCCGATGTGAGCGAAGGAGGCAACTATGAAACGAAAGATCACGAGTCTCCTGTTCGTGTCCTTCTCATTCGCCTTTGCGCAATCGCAGCCGGAGCCCATGCGCCGCGAACAATTCGAGCAGTTTGCCTTGGCTGCGAATCCGACATTGCAACAGGCGGGCGCATTGGTCAGAGAATCGGCCGGGAGGTCGCGGCAGGCCGGGCTGTATCCGAATCCTACCGTCGGGTATCAAGGCGATCAGATACGCGGCGGCGCCTTTGGCGGAGGCGAGCAGGGCGCCTTTGTTCAGCAAACATTTGTATTGGGCGGAAAACTCGGGCTGCGCCGCGATGTTTACGAGCAGCAGCGGCGCTCGGAGGAAATCGGAGTTTCCGAGCAGCGGCATCGCGTGCTGGCGGATGTCGGGCAAAGCTTTTATTCCGCATTTGCAGCGCAGGAAATCGTACACGTTTGCGAAAGATTGCTGGCGCTCGCCAGAGACGCTGTTACTACCGCGCGCCAACTCGCCAACGTCGGACAGGCGGATGCGCCCGATGTGTTGCAAGCGGAAGTAGAAGCCGAGCAGGCGCAGGTCGACTACACCACAGCACAGCAGGCTTACACGAAAATGTTCCGCAGGCTGGCTGCGGTGGCGGGCAAGCCCGATCTGCCGGTGGCGCCGCTGGCAGGAGATTTCGAGCACCCGCCATCCATTGATGCCGATCGCGTGGTGAATCAAATCGTCGAAAACAGCCCGACTGTCAAGCGGGCACAGCAGGAACTAGTGCGCGCGCAGGCGGAAATCAAAAGCGCCCGGCGCGAAGTTGTTCCGGATCTGCAAATCCGAGGCGGCGTGCAGCAGAATTTCGAGCAACTCCCCGAATTTTCGGGCCGGCGCACCGGCGTGCAGGGGTTTGCTTCTGCCGGCATCGATCTTCCGATCTTTAATCGCAATCAGGGCAATGTGGCCGCCGCGGGAGCCGGATTGGAACGGGCGGAATCCGAGGTGAGCCGCGTGCGATTGTCGCTTCGGCATGATGCGGAGCCGTTGTTGAGGGATTATTTGTCGTACCAAATGCAGGCGGCCCGCTACAAGAATGAGATGATTCCGCGCGCCACGCGCGCCTATGATCTTTATCTCGCGAAATACCGGCAGATGGGCGCCGCTTATCCGCAGGTCCTGGTCTCGCAGCGTACTTTGTTTCAGTTGCAGGTCGGATATATTCATGCCCTCGAAAACGTCTGGACGAACGCTATCGCGTTGGAGAACTTCGCGCTCACAGCGGGCCTGAGCGCGCCGGTTGACAGATAGGGGTGGGGGGTATATGCTGATATTTGATGAAGCCCGAAGGAGGCCGTAAAGCCGCGGGTGTCGATGCAGAGATCAAGGCCTCGAATCTGAAGCGCCTGCGGAGAATCGAAGGCCAGATTCGCGGTCTTCAGAAGATGGTCGAGGAAGAGCGCTACTGCGCCGATATAGTGATTCAGATTTCCTCTGTGCAGGAAGCGCTGCGCGGAGTAGGGAAGGCGCTGCTCAGAAATCACCTGCATCATTGCGCGTCCGAGGCGATTCGGCACGGCAATAAAGAGCAGGCTTCCGCAATGTACGAAGAGCTTCTCGACCTGATTTACAAGCATCTTCGCTAGGCGTTTTGTTTCATGGAAAAAGATCCGATCTGCGGAATGACGGTTGATCCGTCGAATGCGGCCGGCAAAAGCGAGCTGGACGGAAACACCTATTATTTCTGCTCGCTTGGCTGCAAAAGGAAGTTCGATAACAACCGAATGCAGCCGGAACCGGAACCTGCGTCTGCGCCGGCAGGCGTCGAATATACCTGCCCGATGCATCCGGAAATCGTGCGCAGCAAGCCGGGCGCCTGTCCGATTTGCGGAATGGCGTTAGAGCCGCGCCACGCCTCAATAGAAGAAGACCGTTCGGAGTTGCGCGATATGACGCGCCGGTTCTGGATCAGCGCGGCGCTGACGCTTCCGTTGTTGATTCTGATGTTTGCCGATTTTCCGGCAATGCGCTGGCTGGAGCTGGCGCTCGCAACACCGGTAGTTCTTTGGGGCGGCTGGCCTTTTTTCGAGCGCGGCTGGATGTCGCTTGTCCATCGCAGCCTGAACATGTTTACTTTGATTGCACTCGGCACGGGCGCGTCCTATCTGTTCAGTTTGGTTGCGGTGTTGTTGCCCCAGGCAATTCCTGCATCGTTTCACACGCAGGCAGGCGAGCCGCCTCTATATTTCGAACCGGCCGCCGTGATTACAACACTCGTTTTATTGGGGCAAGTGCTCGAATTACGAGCGCGCAGCCGCACCAGCAGCGCTTTAAAATCCCTGCTCGGATTGGCGCCGAAAACCGCGCGCCTGGTGGGCGAATCGGGCCGCGAAGACGATGTTCCGATCGAGCACATCCGAATCGGAGATATGCTGCGCGTGCGTCCCGGTGAGAAGACGCCGGTGGATGGCCTGGTGATCGAAGGCGCAAGCTCGGTCGATGAATCCATGATTACCGGCGAATCGATACCGGTAGAGAAGACCGCCGGCGCGCCCGTTACGGCAGGTACGGTAAACGGCACCGGCAGTTTTCTGATGCGGGCCGAGCGCGTTGGAAGCGACACGCTCCTCAGTCAGATCGTACGCATGGTTGGTGAAGCGCAAAGAACGCGCGCGCCGATTCAACGCCTGGCCGATGTGGTCGCTTCCTATTTCGTTCCGGCGGTTGTATTGGTAGCGGTTCTTACTTTCGCCATTTGGGCGATCTGGGGACCAGAGCCGCGGCTTGCGCACGCGTTTGTGAACGCGGTGGCGGTGCTAATCATCGCCTGTCCGTGCGCGCTCGGATTGGCGACGCCGATGTCCATTATGGTCGGAACCGGGCGCGGCGCCACGGCGGGTGTTCTCGTGCGCAATGCCGAAGCGCTGGAAATGCTCGAAAAGATGAATGTGCTGGTGGTCGATAAGACCGGCACTTTAACCGAGGGCAAGCCGAAGCTGATGACCGTCGCGCCGGTCGCGGACAGCTTGCCTGAATCCGAATTGCTGCGTTTCGCCGCGAGCGTCGAGCAAGCGAGTGAGCATCCGCTTGCTGGGGCTATCGTGAACGGTGCAAAAGAGCGGGGCATCGAGATCGCAAAGGCAGCCGATTTCCAATCGATCACTGGCAAAGGCGTGACAGGCGTGGTCGATGGCCGCAAGGTAACAATCGGAAACCGCGCGCTGCTTGAAAATAGCGGCGAGTTGGCCGAGCGCGCCGAACAGCTTCGCGGGGCGGGACAGGTAGTGATATTTGTTGCGGTGGATGGACAACCGGCGGGTCTGATTGGTGTTGCTGATCCGATCAAAGCTTCCAGCCTGGAAGCCGTCGAGCTTCTGCATCGCGAGCGCGTTCGCATCACGATGCTGACTGGCGATAGCCGGACGACCGCGCTTGCCGTAGCGAAGCAACTCGGCATTGATGACGTCGAGGCCGAAGTCCTTCCCGACCAGAAAGCGGCTGCCGTTCGCAAATTGCAGAGCGGCGGCAGAGTGGTAGGAATGGCGGGCGATGGCGTCAATGACGCGCCGGC
>JAICIH010000450.1 GCA_025924475.1 Bryobacteraceae bacterium | reverse complement strand
TGACATAGATCTTTTCGCGATCGAGCCCGGATTCATGCATCGCTTTGTCGAGCAGCCGGCCGGCCGGACCCACGAACGGATGCCCCTTGCGGTCCTCTTCGTCGCCCGGCACTTCGCCGACCATCACGACACTGGCATCCGCCGGCCCTTCACCGAAGACGACTTGCGTCGCATATCGGTACAATTCGCAGCCCCGGCACTCCGGAGCGGCCGTCCGCAACAGAGGCAGCCGATGCTGGGGCGGAACCCACGGCGCCGCGGAAGTTTTTTGGCTTTTGGTCATCTCGATTACCCGATCGTCTGCTTTCACGAGAAGCTCCGGAATCAATTGCGCTTCCGGTAGCGTGGCCCAATGCCGGACCGGCATTTCGGCCTTCATCGCTTTTACTTTGACGCGAGCCGGATTGAAAATAGAACGATAGTATTCGCGCCACAGCTCCTCAAGCGCATCTCCCTCCGGCGCTTCCGAGCGCGGAGCGCCAGGCGAATACGTAACTTTTTGGCCATCCCAATGCGCGCTGCGGTCCGGAGTCAGAATAGACCAGCGCATGCTCGCAAAGCGTTCCGCAAACCATGGCGCAACGGCCTCAACAATGTAATGATCCGGCCGATGCCAAGCCACGAATTGCTCTGGTTCACTGCCCGTTATGCGGCGAAAGCGCACGAACGCCTTCATTTTGTGAATGTCCCGATGAACGGCCTTTTCGAACAAGTCAAGTTGCCGAACATCGTCATCGATCCCGATCTTCAAAAGATCATGTTCGCCATGCGTGATGCGGTATAGCACGCGGTAGAGTAGTGCCCAGCGCGCCGGATCACGATGCAAAGCGACAGCCTCGGCGATGTTCAGGAATTCTCGCGGGACCCCCACCGAGATTTGAACCGCCCGTGGTGGTTGTTTGCTAAATAGCAGCCCGTTTCCGCTATCCCAAGCAACATCGTCAGGCGGAATGGAAGCGGCTAGCAGCTTTCTGGCGGTGGCGCGCCAGGAATTAAAATCGACAGCGCTCGCGACGATCATAGTTCGCCTGTTCGGGCGGTGTTTGCGGCCTCGAAAAGTGTGAGCTGGAGAGGGCGGTTCGTAAGCCGCTCCGGCAATCGCGGGGCATCCAAGAGTTGTAGGGCCGGATTGTGATCCGCAGTCACGATGAAATGGCGGGCGCGGTTCATCGCGATCTTCAGCTTGCCCAGATCCGATAAGGTAAGCCTTTGCGTGCTCTGGCCGGCAGGAGCGAATCGGGGTGCTTTCCCATTACGCATTATCTTGTCTTTTGCGTTGAGGATGCCGTGAGCGATTTCCCGCATCGAGGCCTCGATTTCACGATGATTTTTGGCTGGCGCAAGTTGAATCAAATCCGCCTCCCGCGCCAGCTCGAAGTTGGCGCTTAATCGGTCCGCCCAGCGGCCTGCTTCGAGCATTAATTTGGCAGCAGCTCCCGGAACGGCTTTGAGATGAATGTAGCCGCCAAAGCGCTCCTCCGTTCGCAGCAGGCGGGCCACCTGCGTCAATTGCTCCATCGTGTAGTCGGCGTTTTGAATGATGCCGGAGCTGAGGAACAATCCTTCAATGTAGTTGCGCTTGTAGAACTCGACGGTCAAAAAAACCACTTCTTCCGGCGTGAAGCGCGCTCGCCGCGTATCGCTCGAAATGCGATTCACGCAATAGCTGCAATCGTATAGGCAGTAGTTTGTAAGAAGCAGCTTTAAGAGAGAAACGCATCGGCCATCCGGAGTATAGCTGTGGCAAATTCCGACGCCGTCGGTATTGTGCAGCCCGCCCTCCATTCGGACGCGGTGCGACCCGCTGCTGGCGCAGGATGCGTCGTATTTCGCCGCATCGGCCGGCACGGCCAACTTTTGCTGCAGATCCATTCGCCTCTATTTAGACGTATTTGAGGCGAATGTTTATTCTATTTTTCTTCGCCTAGGCGCGGACGCTGGCTACGGGCGAGCTGCCGTGCTCGGAGACTTCGAAATCGCCCTCGTCTTCCAGGACGGGTAGCGGCGGCAGGTCTCCGTTTGCGTCAAATTTGATCTCGTAAGGGGCGGAGAGAGCTTTGGCATTCGAGCCCAGGGACGGGAGGAGGTTCTCGCTCACTTCGAAGCGGATGAGTTCGAGCGTGTTGTGGATGCGGCAGTAGGTGACCTCGGAAAGATCAGTCTTGCCGACGGTTGGGGCGATCGCCGATAAAGCGGCGCGGTCGCTCGAATAATGAATCGGTGTTCGAATACAGGCCGGTGTAGAGGCGGTCAGCGAATTGATGTAGGTCGGTTTCCAATCGATTTCGTTCAAGAGCTTGTCATGGATAACGTCGGCCATGCCGAGGCCAACGCCGCTGTGATAGCTGAGTTCGCTCAGCGTACGAGCATACAGCCGGCGCACTTTGGGCGTGTCCGGCCAGGGATTGTATTCGCCGTTCACGCCTCGATTAATGATCTTGGTATCCATTCCCGCGCCGCTGATGTTCTTACCGATTTCATCGACGATAAGGATGTCCATCTCCGGCGCCGGAAGTTTGGCCATCCAGGATTTCACCTGGCGCAACAACTGCTCTTCGTGAGCAATCATGGCTTCCAGGCCCCTACCCGAACTCACCGCCACAAGAGCCGCGGTTTCATGGTGCGCGCCTTCGAGAATTGCCAACCCACCCAGAACTTTACCGCTTGCAAAAATACTCGCTCCTACACTGCGAAGCATTTGTTCGAGCCCGGCGCGATAGCCGAAGGTGTGATAGCGCTGAGCACCGGCGAATTTACCCAGGCCGATGGCCATCATCTTGAACAAGCCGCTTTCGAGCGCGCCGGCGAAGTCGGTGTGCCATTTGACGCGGGCTACCAGGAAGACGGCGTCCGCCTCGGCCGCATTCTTGTCCATGAAGGTCTCCACGCCCTCGGCGGTCTTGCCGATCGGAACCACATCGAGAGAGCTGAGCAGCGGCGCGCCCATGGTGGCTTCGTGAATGCCATAGTGGGCGAGCACGTCCGACTGGCCTTCCGCGGTGGCCGCGCCATGACTGCCCATGGCCGGAAATAAGAAAGGCTTGGCGCCCTGCTCCTTCCAGAAATCCACTACCGCCTTTACGATGGTCGCGATGTTGGAAATTCCGCGGCTGCCCACTCCGATAGCGACGCGGCCGCCCTTAGGGACGCGCGCTACGAAATCGGATTGTGCCAGCTCCTGGCGGATATGCTCGCGGATATTAGAGATGGCGCGATTGGGAAAGGACTGTTCGGCAAGAACGAACTTGGGGAAGTTCATTCTTACAGCATACGGCTATTCGACGCTGGAATCTTCATTCCAGCTCTGTTCGAGCATCAGCGCATATTCGCCCGAAGCATACAACTCGAAGGTAAACTCGTTTTGCTGGGGCCGGTCGAATACCCAATCTTTGAGGCGCTGCTCGTACCACTGATCGAGATAGCGATGATAGCGCCGGAGAAAATCGGGCGCCAGATCTTCCGGGTTGGGAATGTTGTGGAAGATGGCGTGCAGTCCGATGGAACGGCGGAACAAAGCGCAGAAATCGAGTACCCCCCAGCCCTCGAGCTTCACTCGCACATGGGGCGGCACATGCTGCACCAGCAGGACGCAGAATGTTTCCGGCCGGATACGGCGTTCGGGAGCCACATTGGCCGCCAGCACCGTTTCCGTGCACTGCTCCGCCCAGCGGGTGATGTCTTTGCCGATGTAATACAGCATGCGGATCTCGGCGTATCGGCCTCTAAGGAGTTGCTGATCGAGATCGTACGCCGGGGTTTCATCGCGGGGCAGAAATCCCTGCAATGCGAGGCTCGCGCGCGAACTCTCCATGAGGACGGAGGCGTCGTCGGCAGTTGAAAAAGGATGCAAAATCAGCGGCGGCAGCCGAAAAGTTTTTACACAGGAATCGAGCATCGGATTATCGGCAGCAGCTAACAAAGTTGTCGCACCCAATGTTCGTATCGGCACCGAGGCGCCAAATTACTAGGCAAATACCGCCTATTTCTTAGAAGCCAGCGGGCTATGCAGGTCGCGCTGAATCATGGCATCCAGCCGCTCCCACGGCGTGGCGCCAGTCTGCATCCGGCCGTTAATGAAGAACGTTGGCGTCAGGTCGACATTTAGCCCGCGAGCGACCTTCATGCTCTCGTCTACTGCCGCCGCGGTCGCGCGAGTATCCATGCAGGAAGCGGCGCGGCTTTCGTCGAGATGCTGCGTTTTCGCCAGCGCTAAGACTTTTTCCCGCAGGTTGCCCGCATTCACTTCACTTTGGTGCTCGAAGATCCAATCGTGAAACGCCCAAAACGCTTCCGGCTTCTGTTCGCCCAGGCACCGGGCGGCTTCGGCGGCGCTGTGCGCCCAGGGATGAATGGGCGT
>JAICIH010000449.1 GCA_025924475.1 Bryobacteraceae bacterium | reverse complement strand
TTCTCCCGCGCGCCAGGTCCCGGCCGAAGTTCTTGGGAATGACGAGTACCGCGCGCGCGGCGTTGGCCAGCAGCGCGTCCTCCGCGCTTCGATCGCTGGGCCACGAAACGACGTGAAACGACAGCGACGCGCGAATCGCATCCGCGAACCGCCGCGACGCTGAGGAGCTGTCGAAATCCTGAACGATCAGCGGAAGATTGTGGACGGTGAGTGAAATAGCCGTGCTCAGCAGTAAAATGAGCGCCAGCGGCAGCGCCAGCGCGAGAACCAGCGCCAGCCGGTCGCGCCGGATCTGAGTCAATTCTTTCCGTGTCTGCGCCCAAATACGCCGCATGAATTACTCCTGCGCGGCCGCTTTGCCTTGCCGCTTGGCTTTCTCTACCACCACGATGAAAACGTCCTCGAGCGAATAATGTTCTTCGTGCGCCTCGCGTATGTGCAGGCCCGCCGCTTCGAGCTTACGGGCAATCTCTCGCTTGCCCGCTTCTATGTCGTCGTCCACGATGACGTGCAGACGATCGCCGAACAACGATACGCGCCAGCGCTCAGTTTTCTCTTTCAGCAAGTCAGCCGCGCGCTGCGGATGATCGACGATCATTTCCAGCAAATGGCCGCCTTGTTCGCTCTTAACGCCGCTCGGAGTCCCCTCCGCCACCAATTCGCCCGCCACCATGAAGCCCAGCCGGTTGCATTGCTCGGCTTCTTCGAGGTAATGCGTGGTCACCAGAATGGCCGTGCCCCGGTCCGCAAGCTGATTGATCATGCGCCAGAAGGCGCGCCGCGCCAGCGGATCCACTCCCGAAGTGGGCTCATCGAGAAAAAGAACGCTCGGCTCATGCAGAATCGCCGCTCCAAACGCTACACGCTGCTTCCAGCCGCCTGGCAGACTGCCGGTAATTTGACGCTCTTTGTCTTTGAGTCCAGCGAATTCCAGCACCCATTTTTTTTTCGCGTTTATCTCATCCGGCGGCACCGCATAGACACCGGCAAAAAATTCCAGATTCTCCTCGATCGTCAAATCGTCATAAAGCGAAAACTTTTGCGACATGTAGCCGATACGCTGCCGCACGCTTTCGTTTCGGAGGTTGCCTTTCTCTCCGGCCAGGTCCATCTCTCCGGAAGAAGATCCCAGCAGGCCGCAAAGCATCTTGATCGTTGTCGTCTTGCCTGCGCCGTTTGCACCTAGTAGTCCGTAAATTTCGCCGTAGCGGACTTCCAGGTTGATTTTCTTTACGGCTTGAAAGGAACCGAATCGCTTGGAAAGATCCTTCGCTCCAATCGCCACTTTGTCGCCGAGATCGCGATGCGGATGGCGCCCGGGAAACGCCGGCGCGCGCGTCTCCTGTCCCATGCCGCGCAGCGTGGCGACGAATGTATTTTCAAGCGTAGGCTGCGTAGCGCTGATGTTTTCCACCGGCAGCCCTGCCTTGGACAATTCGTCTTGGATCGTTTTGCGGCCAGCCTCCGGATCGCGCACCAGCACATCGAGCCGGTCGCCGAAACGTTGTACATCGGCAATCGCATTTTGCGATTCTTCCCCTACGCGCGTTAGCAGTTGATCCTCCGCTTTGGCCAGATTGTCCGTGCGGACCTCTAGCCGTTTCATGCCGAGCCGCTCGCGCAGCTCCGCCGGAGTGCCGGTCTGGTGGATTTTGCCGAGATGCATCAGCGCCACTCGATGACATCGCTCCGCTTCATCAAGATAAGGAGTGGCCACCAACATCGTCAGGCCTTCGGCGGCAAGGTGCGCCAGCGTATCCCAGAACTCGCGGCGCGAAACCGGATCGACGCCAGTTGTCGGTTCGTCCAGCAGAAGCACACGCGGTTGCGCCACCAGCGCGCACGCCAGCGCAAGCTTCTGCTTCATACCGCCGCTCAACCGCCCCGCCAATCGATCCGTAAAACGATCCATATCGAACAAACGGAGATAATGATTTCCCCGCTCGGTGATTTCTTTGGGAGGCACGTGCCGCAAATCGCCCACATAACGGATGTTCTCGGTAACGCTCAAATCCGGATATAAGCTGAACGTCTGAGTCAGATAGCCGGCAATGGAGCGCGATTCGCGCGCCGGTTTCCCAAACACCCGCACATCGCCGCTCGTCGCCTGCATCACACCGGCGAGTATCTGGAAAGTGGTCGTCTTACCGGCGCCGTCCGGACCGATCAGCCCGAAGATTTCTCCTTGGCGCACTTCCAGATCGATTTCGCGGACCGCCTCAACCTCGCCGTAATTCTTCTTGAGCCGTTCGACGCGTATCGCCGCCGGCTTGTTTTCCTTCATCGAGGATGCGCTCCTTGTGGCCACGTGTCGCCCGATGTCAGAATCTCGCCGTCCGCCGGCATGCCGGGTTTTGCGTTGCCGAAGCCCGTCTTCAGTCCGAGCTTGACGCCTACCACCTGCTTGACGCGATCTTTCCGGAAATACGTATTTTCCGGTGTAAAAGTGGCCTGCGGGTCAATGCGCAAGACATAGCCGTCGAGCGGCCGGTTCGGATCGGAATCGAGATAGACCCGCGCGGGCTGGCCGATTTTCACGTTGCCGATTTCGCCTTCCGGAACATAGCCGCGCAAATATACCTTCCGCAAATCGAGCAGTGTGACCACCGGCGTACCTGCGCTCAGCATTTCTCCAGGCTCCGCCGTTCGCGTTACGATCGTCCCGTCAAATGGCGCCGTGATGCGGAGATCGTTGCGATTCGCCCTGGCTTCGTCCAGTTGCGCCTTGGCCTTCTGCTCATCCGCCGCCGCGCCCGCAATCTCGCTTGCCTGTTGCGCGATCTGCTGGCGAATCATGGCAACCTGCGCCGAGCGAATGTCCGGATTTCTCAAGCTGGAGCGCGCCGTGGTCAGCGCTCCCCGCGCCGCATCCACGCGCCGTTGAGCCGCTGCTACCGACGCTTCCTGCGCATCGGCTGTAGTTTTCGCCTGCCGTCCTTGCCGCTCCGACACCGCTCCGGTTTCGACCAGCCTGCTATAAGCGTCGCGATCGAATGCCGCTAGCTGGTATGAAGATTTCTGTTGCGCGAGTTGTGCTTCCGCGGCGGCAAGTTCGGCTTCCGCCTGCCGCACGCGTCCTTCGGAGTCCACCTCAGATTGCCTCTTCTCCAAATTGTTCTGGCGAAGCTGTTCGTTGAAAATAGCAATTTGCTGGTGTGCCGAGCGCAACCGCGCCTCGGCCTGCAGAACGCCCGCCTGCGCTTGCTCTTCGCGGGCTCGGACCTGGCTATCGTCCAGAATTGCAATTACCTCGCCGGCCCGGACCTCATCGCCCTCGCGGAAGTGTACTTCGATCAGCCGGCCGCTTGTCTTGCCCGCCACCGCCGAATCGTCGCCTTCAATGCGCCCGCTGAGCGCCACTACATTGGCCGGCAGCGCCGGTTTCGCAAAGAACGCCCGCCAGACGATAAAAATCCCGAACGCCACAATGAGAATGCCCGCGATGAAAATGAATCTTCGAAAATTTCCCATAGAATCACTTGCCCCACGCTGCGCTTTTCGAGCGTATTTTCTTTCGTGTTTTGCCTGCGGCCTTGATCCCGGCTAGCGAAAACGCCGTGATGTGGTCCGTAAGCTCCTCGAGTTCGTCCGGCGTAAACCTGAATTGCGGCCAGACCCTTTCAATGACGATATTCGCGATCAAATAGTGTCGCGCCTGCCCCACTACGCTGTGGGCGCATAGCTGCGTGATGCGGGCGTTGCGTGACTGCCCGATCATTTCGCCGATCAACTCGCACAGCAAACGATAGCGCGGCCGGATGAACTCTTTCACCAGCTCGTCGATAGCGGGCGTGGGATTGCTCATTTCCTGCAGCACCAGCTTCATGTACCAGGCAGGCCGTGTAGCCTTGAACACGCTGTCCAGCATCATGTGTACGAATCCGCGCAGTTTCGCCTCCGGCGCTCCCGTTATCAAACCCGGATCCAGAACTGCCGCCGAAACCGAATAACGCAGAACTTCTGTGTAAAGCCCTAGCTTGTCTCCGAAGTGATAATTGACCGCTGCGACATTCGCTCCAGCGCGCGCGCAAATATCGCGAATTTTCGCTTTGTGAAAACCTTGGGCCGCAAATACCGGGCCCGCGGCTTCGAGCAGGCGAATGCGTGTGGCCTCATCAGATGCGGCGCGTTTCCGCATGACTTAATCGCCAGTTTAAAACAGATGTTTGAAACGCGCAAGCCCTTTAGCTGTGAGCTTTTAGCTTTTGGCTTTTAGCGCTTGGCTTTTAGCTTCTAGGAGATGCGGCATTTTTACGAAACGAAATCCTCCAGAGGGGGGAGGCCGGGGAGCGCGTGCGGCGTGCCGAGCTTTTGTTCTTCGGTGGCGGTGGCGATCCAGGCGGCGACGGGGCCGGTTTGCTCGATGGTGTGGCCTTTT
>JAICIH010000448.1 GCA_025924475.1 Bryobacteraceae bacterium | reverse complement strand
GTCCGTCCTCTTTCCAAACGTTGCGACTACCCGCGATATCGCGGTGCGGGTCGCGGTCAGCTACCTTTCCGAACAGTCGAACCCGTCGCTCAGCCGCTGGTTCTGGTCGTATCATATCCGCATCGACAACGGATCGGATACATCGGTACAGTTGCTGTCGCGAAAATGGCGGATCGTGGATGGCCGTGGGACGGTTCACGAGATTCAGGGCGAGGGCGTCGTGGGCGAAACCCCGCTGATCGCGCCCGGAGGGAGCTTCGACTATGTTTCCGGCTGCCCGCTCGACACGCCGAGCGGGTCGATGAGCGGCAGCTACCACATGGTCGACGAGAATGGCGCGGCTTTCGAGATCGCGATTCCCAATTTCAGCTTGATCGCGCCGAGCAACTGAGCACCCAAACGAAAAGGCGACCGAACCGCCGCCACTTCGTCACGACTGTATACGTGGATCAGGCGGGGCTGACCGGGCTCAGGTTGCCGCTTCCATGATTGCTACCGCTGACCAGAATTGCCCCGACTGCGACAACCACTCCGAGGGCGACGAGCAACGGGAGAACGTTGAAAGCGGGAGAAGGATAGGGTGAGCCAACCCCTTCTGGCGGCGCCGGAGCCTGCGTATCGGCAGGCTGCGCACTGTCGTTCATCGCCAAGACGCAACCATTGACATCGCTCTGCGCGGCCGTCCCGCAAACTGCGGAACTCGAACCCGCCGTTCCGAGCGCACTCAAAGCCACAAGCGGATCGACGCCGGCACCGATCTGGGGCGTGGCGGCCGTTGCGGCCTGGCTCCAGAAAAGGCCGACGGCCGCTGCAGCAGCAACAACCTTCAACCCGGATTTACTTCTCGCCATGGGCTCTCTCCAAACCAGAGCGGAGGCTCTTGCCACCAAAACGGCTCGACGGAAAGCACAGATTTAACTGAGCTGGGTTAAACATTGCTGAAAGGGCCCTGGCCTGCGGTGAACTGTTGCCACCGGGCGTCGTCGTGCATATCGCCTGGACCTTGCCTGCATCGACACTCCCGGAGATAAAGTATTGAGTCGATTGCTCGCCGTGTCCGCCAATTCGGCGTGGAACCTCGTCAACTTTCGCCGTGGACTGCTGCTGGCCCTGATTGCACAAGGCTATGGTTTCGTGGCTCTGGTTCCTCCAGGAGAAGGAGTGGCCGAACTCGAGCAAATGGGAGTGGGCGTACGGCTAACGCCGATCAGTCCTCGCGGCCTCTCTCCATTTTCCGATCTCCGGCTACTGTTCTCCTACTGGCGCGACTTGAGGCAGCTGAAGGTCGACGCCTTTCTCGGCTTTACGGCAAAACCGAACATCTACGGCTCGATCGCGGCTCATTGGAATGGGATTCCAGTCATTGCCAACATCACTGGTCTCGGCACTGGATTCCTCAGCGGACGAATGCTGGAGCTAATTCTGTCGCGGCTTTATCGGACGGGACTGCCAAACGCAGACAAAGTCTTCTTCCACAATCGCGACGATCGCGACCTGTTCATCGCTCGGGGCCTGACCCGAGAAGCTCAATCCGAAGTCATCCCGGGATCAGGTGTCAACCTGAAGTATTTCGATGCTCGGTCTCCCACACGGAACGCCGATCCGCTTTTCCTGTTCGTCGGCCGGCTCCTGAAGGACAAAGGGATCGGGGAATTCGTCGATGCAGCGCGAATGGTGAAACGGGATTTCCCTCGCGTGCGTTTCCAGGTCCTCGGGGCTCTGGAGCCTCACCCCAAGTCGATCACAGTCGAGATTCTGGATCAATGGAAGCATGAACAGGTGGTCGAATTTCTCGAACCGGCGAACGATGTCAGACCGTTTATCGAGCAAGCTGATTGTGTCGTCCTTCCTTCCTATCGTGAAGGGCTGCCTCGTTCTTTGCTGGAAGCAAGCGCACTGGGGAGGGCGGTAATCGGAACGGATGTTCCAGGATGCCGCGATGTCATCGAAGAGGGGGTCAGCGGCTTTTTGTGCGAACCCCACTCGGCGCAGTCGCTCGCGAGCGCGATGATCGGGTTCTGCGCTCTTTCGCCTGACGACCGCGGGTCAATGGGGTTGAAGGGGAGGCGGAGGGCGGAGCGGGAGTTCGGCGAGCAGCGGGTCATCGACGCTTATGTGTCGGCTCTGGAGTCGATCCGTGCGGACGGAACCGCTACGAATCGGGACGCGCCGTGAGGGGGCGGCTCTTTTCCAGGTCGCCCCCAGCTGGCCCGCAGGGCCATCGGGCTTACGCGGTCGGTGATGTCCACGGACGTCTCGACCTGCTGGACACCCTGCTGCAGAGCATAGAGGCAGATGTCCGCGCGAGGCCTAGCCGAAAAACCAGCATCGTGTTTCTGGGCGATCTTATCGATCGCGGTCCGTCTTCAGCCGGGGTAGTCGAGCGTCTGAGGACGTTGCGGCCGGACTTCGCCGCCCCCTTGTTCCTGATGGGCAACCACGAGGAAGTTCTTTTGCGGATTCTTGAAGGCGAAGCCTCCCTGATCCCGTCATGGCTGCGCTTCGGCGGAACCGAGACGCTTGAGAGCTACGGTGTGGATGCTGACGAGATCACAACCTCTACAGACGCAGAAGCCCTCGCGAAGGTGAGGGGGGCAATCCCGGATGCCCATTCCGCGTTCATTGCAAGTTTCGCCGATACCGTGTCGTTCGGGGATTATCTGTTGGTCCACGCGGGAATCCGGCCCGGGGTGGAGCTGTCAGAGCAATCGAAAGCGGATTTGCGATGGATCCGTGAGCCCTTCCTCGAGGATCAAAGCGAAAGGGACTTCATAGTCGTGCATGGGCATACGATCCGGCCGGATGTCGAAATCACTGCCAACCGGATCGGTGTCGACACTGGCGCTTTCCACACCGGAGTGCTTACGGCTCTTGCGATCGACGGCAAAGATCGATGGTTTGTTCAAACGGGGCAAAAAAAAGTCCGGAGCGAGCCGCTTTCCCGCGCGTAAACAGTCGCCTATAGGCTTTTCTGGCCAAGCCGTTGTGAAGGTGACCAGTGAATCGATTAGCCTTTAAGGCCCTGACGGCGCTCGGGTTTTCAGCGGCTCTGGCGTTATCGCTTTCGGGCTGCGCAGATACACGCGGTGGAAGCATTCCGTACAACGTCGGACTGCCTGCACCGGATGGGCCCGCCATCGCCGCGCTGCCCGCCGATTACAAGATCGCCCCCATGGATACCTTGACGGTCAAAGTCTTCCGGGCGGAGGACCTTAGCGGCGATTATAAGGTGGATCTGTTGGGCAATATTGCGATGCCGCTGATCGGGGATGTGCCTGCAGCAGGACGAACGCCGCAGGAATTGAGCGCGCTGTTGACCGAGAAGCTCGGGGCAAAATACTTCCAGAATCCAGATGTGAGCGTCGCGATCAAATCGTCCGCCGGCCGCAATGTCACGGTCGACGGAGCGGTGACTCGCGCCGGCGCCTATCCGGTGTTTGGACAAACATCACTGATCCAGGCGGTGGCTCTCGCCGGCGGGACCAGCGAAGACGCGAACGCGCACCGGGTCGTGATTTTCCGTACGATCGACGGGAAGCGCGAGGGGGCCGCATTCGATCTCGCGAGCATTCGCCACGGGGAGATGCCGGACCCGCCGGTATATGCCGGCGATATCATCGTGGTGGACGGGTCGTCGATCAAAGCCACCGAAAAGCAGATCTTCCAGAGCTTCCCATTGCTCGGTTTTTTCCGGCCGTTTTGAATGAATTCGATCAGGTAATCCAGTGAACCGAGATCTCACGCTTTCCGATGACGGTGCATGGCCAGTCGATCCTTATCGATCCGGCGCCGTAGGCACTCCGCTTGAGCGAGAGCAGGCCACGCCGATTCTGGATCTGCCGACTCTGGTGCGGATCGCAATTGAATGGCGTTGGTTGATTCTCGCGGCTGTTGCCGTCGGTCTGGCGCTCGGGGTGGCCGTAACGCTTTTGACTACACCTCGATATCGCGCCGCGGTAACGCTTCAGGTGAATCCGCCCGCGGTCGCCATTCTCGACACCAACAATGGCGAAAACGACGCGGCAAAGGACAATTCTCAGGATTTTGTCGCCACCCAAGTGGGCTTGTTGAGCAGCCGCAGCCTTGCAGAGCGAGTGGCTCAGGATCTCAATCTTGCCGGCAACCCGAATTTCGTTTCTCAGAGGGCCGATCCGGCGACGCGCCTCCAAATTGCGACAGACAAGGTCGCCGAAAACCTCGATGTCATTCCTCCCGAAAGCGGTGAACTGATCCGATACAGTTACAGTTCGGAGTCGCCACAGCTATCGGCCCAAATCGCAAATGCGGTCGCGGATGCCTTCATAAATTCGAGCCTTCAACGGAAATACGAGGCTTCGGCTTACGCCCGGAATTTCCTCGAGCGGCAAATCGCCAAGACCCGC
>JAICIH010000447.1 GCA_025924475.1 Bryobacteraceae bacterium | reverse complement strand
TTCACTAAGGATCATACGGCAGCGGCGAAAGGAATCCGTGTGGCGTCGGGCCCCGGGAATGTGAACCCGTACGAATCGATGGAGGATGCCATTAAGAAATGGCCGCAAGGCGGAAGCGCCGGCCGCAAGATTGTGGTGATGATTAGCAGCGGGATTGAAGGTTTAGGCGGCGGCTACAATTCCGATAATCCGTATGTGACTGCGGGCATCCGGGCAGCGCAGAAGGCCAGTGTAGTGGTTTATGGGATTTATAGCCCGAGCATAGGGCATGCAGGGCACAGTTTATGGCGCAGCACCTGGGGGCAGAATTTTCTTTCGCAGTTGTCGGATGAGACCGGCGGAGAATCGTACGTCATTGGCTTCGGCTCGCCGGTTTCGTTTCAGCCGTTTCTCGATTCGATCTTTGAGCGGCTGCAGCACCAGTATCTTTTAACTTTCGAAGCGCGGCCGGAGCAGAAAGCGGGCCTGCAGCCGGTGAGGATTTATATTCCCGAGAAAGACGCTTCGATTGCTGCTCCGGATAAAGTCTACGTTCCAGCTAGTTTGTAGTGCAACAATTGTTGCGTGAAGCGTAGAGTTGGTGTGTTCGGATGGGGTATTGTTGCCCCCAAGTCGCCGGACATTGCAGCATTCCAAAAGAACCTGGGGTCGGCTGAGAGCTGGTTATCGGCGTTTGATGGATTTGGGCCGAATAATTTTCTGGTCGGGACGCCGGATTTTCGTTTTTCCGACTACCAGAACTGGATTGAAGAGCGATTTGCGCCGCGGCATTTTCAGAAGCTAAAAGAAAAGATGGACTGGCCGGCGCAGTACGCGATCGGCTCGTTTATTCAGGCACTAGCGCAGAATCCGGGATTAGAAGCGGAGTTGCAGAGTCTGGGGCAGCAGGCGCATGTATATGTGGGAACGGGCGTAGGAAGCCTGGACACCATTTATAGAGCGAGCATCCGGCTGCAGGAAACGCAGCAGCGCTGGGATGCGTTTTGGGCCGGACGCTCAAAGGAGTTGCAGGAGTATCTGGCGGAACTTGCCGAGATCGAGAATTTAGCGATCGAAGGAAAGATCGAGGCGGGAAAGCTGCACGCGATTCGTGAGAAAGAAAAGCGGCGCGCGAAAGTGCAAGAGAAGTGGAATGCGCCGGAGCCACCCTGGACGGTTTCGGCGGATGTGATCTGGAACATTCACAATACGCCGGCGGCGCAGATTTCAATATTGGGGAAAATCAAGGGCCTGGCGTTCGCGCCGGTGGCGGCGTGCTCGACGTTCGGAGTAGCGCTGCGGCTGGCGATGCGGGCAATTGAGACGGGCGATGCGAAGGCAGTAGTGGTGGGAGCGACGGATCCGCCGCCGCATCCGCTTTTGGTGGGTGCGTTTTATACAGCGCGGGTTTTATCGGCGGGCGGGAACGTCTCGGTTCCGCTGACACGGCTGCAAGGGACGCATGTGGCGGGCGGGTCGGTTGTCTGGATCGTGGGCGATTTCGATTACATGACCGCGAAGGGATTTCGGCCGCTGGGCATGGAGCCGTTGGCAGTGGGCGTGAGTTCCGACGCGGAACATATCATTACGCCTTCCATCGAAGGGCCGAAAGCAGCGATTTGGGGAGCACTCGACGATGCGGACGCAAAGCCGGAAAATCTGGCGAGCTGGGATCTGCATGCAACCGCGACGCCGGGAGATTTTTCGGAGATGGCGACATTCCGCTCGATTTTTCCGGAGCCAGTGCTAGTTGCGGCGCGCAAAGGCACCTTTGGACACGGCATGAGTGCCGGCGGCGGATGGGAATTGACGGCGCAGTATCTCGGTTATGAGCAGGGCCGGCTGTTTCCGACACCACTCAAGAAGGATGAACTCAACGAGAGCATTCGGCAGGTCCACGGGCAATTTGTTTTTGATGCCGGGTGCGAAACGCCCGCGGGACTTGCGGGCAAACTTTCCATGGGGATCGGCGGAATTAATGCGTGTGTGATTTCGCGGCCGTTACGGTGAACTGGCGGCGGTGTAGCGCGTTTTGAATCATCAGGTACTCGCCTAGGTTTTCGGCGGTGACCAAACCGATGAGGCGGCCGTCCTCGAGCACCGGCAGGACGCGCGCAGGGGTTGTAGCGAGGCGGGCTAATACGGCTTCGAGCATCTCGTTGGGCTCGACGGTTTGAAATTCGCGCTCGATTACTTTGGTAACGAGTTCCTCGGGGCCGTACTGGCTCAGGCCGGTAATGAGGTTGCCTTTGGTGAGAATTCCCATCACGCGGTCGCCCCAGATGACGGGGAAATCGTGCTGAGAGCCGGCGAGGATGACTTTGGCGGCATCGCCCAGAGTTTGTTCGGTGGTCAGAGTGGTGAAACTGGTCTGCATGGCGGCGCGAATGGGAATTCCCGAAAATGCTTCTTTGATCTGGACAGAGTGCGCTTCGGCGGCGGCGCCAATCCAGACGAAGAAGGCGATGAAGAGAAGAAACGGGTCGCGGAAGAGGCCAAGCAATCCGAAAACGAGCGCGAGCGCCTGGCCGACAGAGGCGGCGATTTGCGTGGCGCGAACATGATCAAAACGCGTGGCAAGCAGCGCGCGCAGAATGCGGCCACCGTCCATAGGGAATGCCGGGATGAGATTAAAGACGGCGATCGCAACGTTAGCGACCAGGAGGCGTTCGAGAAAGGGGCCAGCGGTGATACTCAGACCCGTTACCGGTTGAAAGCCGCCGGTGACGAAAAGCACAACATATAACGCGACACCTAAGGCGAAGCTGACCAGCGGACCCGCCATAGCGACCCAGAATTCTTGCCACGGCTTATCGGGCATGCGCTCCAGGCGCGCTACACCTCCGATAGGGAGCAGCGTTATGTCTTTGGTCGGAATACCGTAGCGGCGCGCTGTGAGAGCGTGGCCGAATTCATGCAGCACGATGCAAGCGAAGAGCGCGAGGATAAAGGCGATTCCGATAAGGGCGCCTTCCATGCCGTGGCCTTGGAACGCATGGAGGGCTATGACCCAGAGGATCAGTAGAAAGAACGTCGCATGGACGTAGAGGTCGATGCCCGCAATTCTTCCTATCTTCCAAGACCATCGCATGCGAAGCGCCTCGCAGTCTACCTATCAATAGCAGACTCGGTGATTCAGCGCTTACTTTGCGCCGAAGTGGAGAGTGATGCCGGCGATTACGTTTAGCGGATAGGCGGGCGTGGCGTGGATGCGAGCGATGACCGGGGCGACGGGCGAGACGCGCGATTCAAAATAGTTTTGCGTTTCGTAGTAATTGCGATTCAAGAGGTTATCGACGCTTAGATTCAGCTCGACGGTGTGGTTGAGCTGTTTGGAGACGCCGGCATCGAAGACGGTGAGGCCGGAGGCGACGATGGAAGGGTCTTCGCCATGCAGGCGATAGTGGTTGATCGCGCGCATGCGGAAAGAGCCGCTCCAGCCGTGATAGCCGGCGAGAATGAGTCCCCCGTTCGCAACGAAATGAGGAGCGCTATCGACGTAAACGCGATGATCACCGCCGCGGAAAAAGGCATTGCCGATTTTGTTGAGCCCGCCATTTAGAGAGAGGTGGCGGGTAAGATCGATGGAAGATTTCGCTTCATAGCCGTAAGCGCGGCTGGGGCCTTTGAATTCGAAGCTGCCATCGTCGGGGATGTAGACCTGTTCGTTCGAGTGATCGATCAGGAACGTATCCACTGAGAAGGAAATGCGGCGCCAGTTGGCGGATGCGCCGAGTTGGTAGAGGTCGGTTGTAGCGAGGCGTGTCTGATCGGGCGTTTGGACCACGCCGCGGGCGTCGACGCTATTGATGCCGCGACCGTAGTTGGCGTGCAGGGTGACGGGAATTTTGCGCGTGGGTGTGAAGGCGAGGCTTCCCTTCCCTTGCCAGCGGCCAGCGTACTGGAGACCGCCTTCGTTCGGCTTCACTTTGTCATCGACCTGATAGCGGAACTCGTCATAGCGAATTCCGGCGCTTGCAATCAGGCGATTGTCGAATAGGCTGAGGGTTTCCTGCGCGTAGCCGTCTTCGTTGGTGACGTGAGCGTGGGCGCGCGTGGTGACGCCGGTAGGATCGCGGCCTTCACGCGGGTAGAGACCGACATTGATTTGGTTGTCGTGAAAGTTCGCGCCGGTGGTGAAGGTGGCTTGCGCGCCCAGAAATTTATGCGGATGGATGTATTGGGTGTTGGCACCTTGCTGGAGACGGGAGTCGTGCTGCTGGAAGGCGTCGCCGTGAACGGGATCGACTAAGTAGAAAGTGAAGTTGGAATAGAGGTCGAACAGGGAGCGGCCCAGAAAGCCATCCAGCTTGAAGGTGTCGCCGTTAGCGCGCGCTTTGCTGTAGTAAGCGGAGAGAGTGCCGAGTCTCACGCGGCCGCCGTCGGTGGGATCGATGTAACCGAAGCG
>JAICIH010000446.1 GCA_025924475.1 Bryobacteraceae bacterium | reverse complement strand
GAGGATGCGAAACTGACTATTAGTTTCCCGGGATACGGGCTGAAGAAAATTGTTGCTAAATACGCAGGAATAACACTCGACGAATGAATACAAAGCACGTAGAAGACAAGCTGGAACGTAAAAAACTCAAGCGCGCCGCACGCAAGAAAGCCGCTCCTAAGCAAAAGCGCGCAGCCGGTGTTGCCCGTGGAGCGAATAAACGTAAAGTGAAAAAGCTCGCGAAGGGTCAGCGTAAACGCTAGGCCGGCAAAGCGGAGGTTCTAATACTCGGCGCGGCGGCGAGCCGTCGCGCCACAAGTAATACAGGTTAGCTGGCGCTGGCTTTCCGTTGCTTCCTTAGAATTGCCGGGACTTCATATTCGTCCTTGGCGCCCTGCTCCTCTTCGGCAGTTTCACCTTCGGTTTCTTTAGCGGCTACGGCGGCGAGTTCCTGTTGTTTCTCTAAGCCGATTTCAGGACCGATATTGGCATTGAAGGGGAAGTGCGGGCTGCGGCGTTCGAATTCGGGCAGGGAGTCACGCTGGAAGCCGGTAGCGATGACCGTGACCTTGACGTTGTTGCCCATGTTTTCATCCATGACAACGCCGAAGTTGATTTGCACGTCGTCGTTCTGCGTGGCGGAGCGGATGAGGTTGCAGGCTTCGTTCACATCGTGGATGCCGAGCGTGCTCGAAGCGGTGATGTTGATGAGCACGCCGCGGGCGCCCAATACGCCGCCTTCTTCCATTAACGGACTGTTGATGGCTTTTTGTGCGGCTTCGACGGGCGCGTTGTCGCCGGATGCGATGGCCGTGCCCATCATGGCGTAGCCCATGCCGAGCATGATGGTACGGATATCGGAGAAATCGCGATTGATGACGCCGGGCGTGGTGATGATATCGGCGATGCCCTGAACGGCCTGGCGCAGCACGTCGTCAGCCAGGCGAAAGGCTTCCATAAAGCTGGTGCCTTTGGGCACGAGGCCGAGCAGCTTTTCGTTGGGGATGCTGATGACCGTATCGCAACTGCCGGCTAGCTCGGACAAACCGCGTTCGGCCTGGCGCATGCGGCGCGGGCCTTCGAAGGAGAACGGCTTGGTGACGACGGCAACGGTGAGGGCGTTGAGTTCTTTGGCGAGCGAGGCCACAACGGGAGCGGCACCTGTCCCTGTGCCGCCTCCGAGTCCCGCTGTGACAAAGACCATATCGGCCCCTTCGAGTATTTCGATAATTTGTGCGGTATCTTCGAGAGCGGCCTGACGCCCTACGCTCGGGTCGGCTCCGGCGCCTAAGCCGCCGGTGAGTTTGTTGCCGATGCTCAGCTTATTCGCCACCTTGGACGCGTTGAGCGCCTGCTTATCGGTGTTCAGGATGTAGAACTCTATGCCATGGAGCCCTTCCTGGAGCATGCGTCCTACGGCGTTCGAGCCGCCGCCGCCCACGCCGACCACCTTGATGCGGGTGCCCATGCTTGCTTCCTCTTCCATGAGGAATTTAAGATCGTCTGCCATATATCGTTCCTTTACTTCTATAGCCGCTTGCTTTACGCGCGCGGTTTGGTTTAGTTTGCCGCGCCGGCCATGGCGCCGCGTTTCCAATCGCGGCGCAGTTTGAGCCGGGCTGAATACATTGCGAGACCAGCGGCGGTGGCCCATACGGGATCGTCAATTTCCGCCGGCCAGTCTTCGATTCCAGTCGCCAGGCCTTTGCGGGCCTGGCAGTGCATCACGCGCTCAGCCACATCGCACATGCCCGGGAGCAACGCCCCGCCGCCGGTGAGAACCGCGCCTTCGAGCAGCGATTGTTCCATACCGGCGCGCCGGACTTCGGCATGCACGCGCTCGAACAACTGCTCGGC
Organism: Bryobacteraceae bacterium; assembly: GCA_025924475.1. Classification (GTDB taxonomy): domain Bacteria; phylum Acidobacteriota; class Terriglobia; order Bryobacterales; family Bryobacteraceae; genus Bog-105. The sequence continues at coordinate 2,613 of JAICIH010000446.1, read as the reverse complement.
GCGAGCTTCGAGAATTTCGTTCAACTCGCGGCGGCTCGCTTCGCGATGACTACTCGCATCGCCGGAAGGCAGCTCAACCATGCTATTTTCGGGTGCGGCCGAGCCCAACGCGGAGCCGAACTCGCGTTTCAGCGTTTCGGCGGAATCGTAATTAATTTTGAACAACCAGGAGATATCACGCGTGAAGTGCTCGGCGCCGATAGGAATGCTGGAAGCCATCAACAGCGCGTCGCCATCGTAGATGGCAAGTTCGGTGGAATGGGCGCCGATGTCGATCAACGCCACTCCGCGGGCGCGATCTTCGGGAAGAATGGTGGCGTATGCGGCGGCGATCGCTTCAAACACCGATTCTTCGACGGCCAGATGCGCGAGATGCACAGCAGAGGTGAGCGCCTGATGTTCCTGCAGAGAAGCCGTGACCACGTGGACATTCGCTTCCAAACGTGCGCCTAGAATGCCCTTCGGATTGCGATAGCCGGCGCGGCCATCGAGAATAAAATCCTGCGGGCAGATCTGGAGCACCTGCCGGTCTTCTTCCATGCGCACACGGGCGGCCAGTTCGACGGCATAACGCAGGTCGCCTGCCTCGATCTCACGGCGGCGGCCAAATTCGTAAATGCCGCGGCTATTCACGCCAGCCACGCAGCCGCCCATGCCGACCAGCGCTGATTCGGGCGAAGCGCCGGCGCGCAACTCCGCTTCGTGTAAGGCAAAGCGAATGCTTTCGGCAAGCGCCTGCCGGTCCGAGAGGCGTCCCTTGTTCCAGGCCTGCACCGGGCCTTCGCCATAGCCCAAGAAGCGCAGCGCCTGCCCGTCGAGCGAGCAAATCACCACACGGGTGCTGGTGCTTGCGAGGTCGAGACCAACGGCCAATTTTGTTTTACTGCCCAAAGTGCTTGTCCTTATCTCCTACTGCTGTAATGGCGCCATCCACGCGCAGATCGAGAGTCGTGGCGTCCGGCCGTTTTTCCCGGATCTCCTGATAATTCGCCAAAAAATTCTGCAGCCGCTGCGCATAGTTCTCGTCGCCAATGATTAAGTTGACCACGCCGCTTGCCACGTGCTCGGCGACGATCAAATTATTAGGATCGCTCACGTCCACTTCGGAAATCTGGCTGGCGAGCGATCCAACATCTTTTAACATGCCCAAAGCGCGATGCACACGCGCGCGGCGCGCTTCGATCGGCTCGCTCTCGCTGATGCCGGAGATGACAGGCAACGTGAACTGCGCCGCTACACGGGGACGCAGAATGAAGCCGTCTTTGTCGATCAAAGCGAAGCGCGAAAGACCGTCGCTCGCGCGCCCCGGAGGCAGCCGCACGAAGGCGACCGGCTGACGTTCGTGAATATGAACCCTCAGCGTGTCCGGCCACACCTTGGAAACCGTCGCATCCTCCACCCAGTCAATCTCCAGAAGCTCCTGGCGGCGTTTCTCGATCGGGACCAGATATAGACTCCGCCCAAAATCTTTCGCGAAGATGTGACGGACCTGGGAAGCCGACGCATAATGTATTCCCTCCACTGTCAAATTGGGGCTTTGGCCGACGAAGTCGTCCGCCTCCACCACTTGAAAGCGACTGTCTTTGATCAGGAATTCTTCGGTGCGATGCCAGGCGAACAGCGTGGTGACCATCAGCAGCATTCCGGCGATCAGCCAGAAAGTGAAGCGGCCCCATCGGATATCGGCAAAAATGCCGGGCTGCTGGGATTGACGCGGCATCAGGCGGCCTCCCGCAGCTTGTCTAAAATTTTGTCGGCGGCTTGCGAGACGGAACCCGCGCCGAGCGTAATAACGAGATCGCCCGGCTGAGCGGCGGCGGCAACGGCCGCTATGCCTTCTTCCATCGTGGGCACGTAATGCGCGGCGCGATGGCCGTACGATCGGATTTTCTCCACCAGCGCTTGCGAATTGACGCCTTCAATCGATGGCTCGGAAGCGCCGTAGATATCGAGGAGAAACAGATCGTCGGCCTGATGAAACGCGGTGCCGAACTCTTCGAGCAGAAACTTCGTGCGCGAGAAACGGTGCGGCTGAAACAGCACATGCACCCGGGCGTAGTGCGCGAGTTTAGCCGCGGCCAACGTGGCGCGAATTTCGGTCGGGTGATGGCCATAGTCGTCCACCACGGTGACGCCACGGGCAGTGCCACGAACGGAAAAACGTCGGTCCACACCGGTGAAGGCGGCGAGCCCTTCACGGATTTTCTCGATGGCCACATCCATTTCGAGGCTCACGCCGATAGCAGCGGTCGCGTTCAGGACGTTGTGAATGCCGGGAACATTCAAACGAAAATCGCCGAGCGTGCGGCCGTTACGGCGTACCGAGAAATCGCTCCCCGAAGCGCCGAGCGAAATATTTTCGATTTGCAGATCCACCTGAGCGGAACGCCCGTAAGTGATCGTGCGGCGATTGACGTTCGGGAAAATCTGCTGGATGTTCTCATCTTCCATGCAGAGGATGGCCGCGCCATAGAACGGTACCCGATTGACAAACTCCGTAAAGGCCTTCTGCACGCCTTCCAAAGACGCGTAATGATCGAGGTGCTCGCGATCGATATTCGTGACGACGGCGACAATCGGAGCGAGCTTCAGGAACGAGCCGTCGCTTTCGTC
>JAICIH010000445.1 GCA_025924475.1 Bryobacteraceae bacterium | reverse complement strand
TACGGCAGACCGGTCGTCGGCAACGCGGGCAGCATCGTGAGCTGCTCATCGGACGATGGAAGACGCCGCTACTGTGACGCCGACACGCGCAACGGAGTAAGGCTGGTGCGGCAGCGCGGCGGAGTGGCGTGCGAGAAAGATTTTTCGTGGGGCTACGACGATCGAGGTATTTGGGTGGATCGTGGCTGCCGCGCGGATTTCGCGCTCGATAGCGGCGGCTCGGCATCGGGTCGCGGTGGCGGCGGGTGCCTGGACGCGGTGGGAAGCTCGGAAGCCAACCGGCTGGCCGATCAGTGCCGCCAAGTCTCACGCGGTTCGCGCTCCGCTTGTAGCGTCGACAACTCCTGCGCCTCGCTGACGGACGAGATTCGGCGGGGCTGCTCGCAACTCGGCAGAGATGCGCCGAGTTTCTGTACGCTCTATCGATAGAGGAGAGTATCGGCCGGAATGGGCCTGACACCGGAACAGCAACGGCTCGACATCATCAGCGAGGCGATAGGGCGCCTGCTCAAAAAGCAGGACGAGCTGGAACAGAGAATTGCGCGGCTGGAGGGGAAGGCCGCTATTCCGAAACCGGCGGCGCCTGTTATGGAACCGGTTCCGGTAGTTGCGGAGCCGGTTTCGCGAGCCACGCCTGAACCGGAACCCGCTACATTATTTCCCAAACCGACATCGCCATCCGCACCGCCGCCGAAAAAACCGGCTCTCGAGACCAAAGTCGGGCTCACCGTCGTAAATCGCGTCGGCGTAATCACGCTGGTGCTGGGCGTTGCATTCTTTTTCAAATGGGCGGTAGACAACGACTGGATCGGGCCCGCGGGACGGGTGATTCTCGGTGTGCTTGCAGCGTTCGCCACGTTGGCAGTGGCCGATTTTCTATGGCGCAAAGGGCAGCAGATCTTCGCCCAAGGCGTTACTGGAACGGGAATCGGCATCCTGTTTCTTTCGATCTATGCGGCGTTCGGTTTCTATCACCTGATCCCGCAAGCGCTCGCGTTCGTGTGCATGGTGGCGGCCGCGGCCCTGGCGGTGGCTTTGGCGCTGCGTTACAGGTCGCAAGCAATCGCCGCTCTCGGACTGTTCGGCGGCTACGTCACTCCTGTTCTGCTGAGTAGCGGCGAAGACCTCCCCTGGTTCCTCTTCAGCTATCTATTGCTGCTGAACGCCTGCGCGGTTCTGCTGGCGAAGCGGCGGAATTGGCGCGGCCTGGAAATCCTCAGTTTTGCGGCGACCTTGGTCCTCTATGGCGGATGGCTGGTCAACACATTCACTAAGCCGCAAGACCAATTTGTTGGTACGCTAGCGCTGGCCGTTTTTTACGGTCTATATTGGCCCAGTTCTCTGCAGCCGCTTTTCCTCGTCGCGCAGCTTCTCGCGCCGAGCGCATTGGCGGCGATCTGGGGCGGCTCGCAAGCCGCATTTTTCACCCTCGCGCTGTTGGTGAGCGCCGCCGGTTTGGCGCGCGCGCACTGGCGGCCCCATCCTGCCGCCCTGAGCGTTACGTTTGCGGCTTTCTGGATTTCCTACGGAATTTGGACGAACCATTTGCCTGCCGAATTTTGGGGCGTGTCGCTCGCGTTCCTGCTCTTCTTTGCTTACAGCGTGCTCTGGCCATCGGCGAGCGTTGAGGGATTGGCGCTCCTGGTTGTGAACGGAGCGGTTTATTACAGCGTCTGTTATTGGCTGCTCGAAACGCAACACCATAACTGGCTTGGGTTGCTGGCGGTGGTAGTGGCGGCAGCCTACCTCGCTTTAGGTGCGTATCGCTACCGGCGGCAGCCTATGGAACAGCCGGAGATGCGGCCCACGATGCTCGCCCTCGGCGCGGCGCTGTGCTTTCTGACGCTGGCGATTCCGATCCAATTCACCGGTTTTGCGATCAGCATGGCATGGTCGCTCGAAGCAGCAGCAGTTACCTGGATCGGAGTGCGCCTCCGCAGCGTGAAAGCGGTATGGAGCGCGCTGGCGATGTTTGCGCTGGTGTTGGTGCGACTGGTATCGATCGACGCATGGATGTATGCAAACGCAACATCCTATGCCAATTCGCAATCGTATCCGCTGCTTTGGAACGCGCGCTTTTTGACCTTTGCAGTAGCGGCGGCGGGTCTTTTCCTGGCGGCCCGCTGGGCGGCGCGTTCTTTACGGCTTGTTGCGCTCATCGAGTACTTCGGCGGGCATGCAGTTCTGTTGTGGGGCCTCAGCATGGAGGCGATCGGCTGGGCGGAAAAAACGACGCCGGCGGAAAATCTTCTGAGCGTCGAAACCGTGGCGATTTCGATTCTCTTCGCGGCCTATGCAGCGATCCTGGTTAGCATGGGCGTTGCCGCGCGATCGGCAATGAATCGCATTGCCGGATTGGCGCTCATCGCGCTAGTGATCGCGAAGCTCTATTTGTTCGACATCTGGCAACTGGGGCGGATCTATCGCATTTCGGCTTTCGTCGTGTTGGGAATTTTGTTGATCGCCACCTCGTTCCTATACTCACGTTTTCGCGGCCTGGTAGAGGGCTGGTGGAAGGACGATGAAGCCAGCTCTTAGCGGGCAGCCAAGCGGTGCTTGGATCTCAATAACAGAAATTCGCCAAGCGCCGCGCGGGCGTTGCCCGCGTTTTCTGAAGAGACTGCCCTTCCTTTTTGCAGCCGCTTTTCTGGCGCGCGGCGATTTCAATCCGCAGGATTGGCAGACCCGCATACCGATCACGGTGAAACAGCCTGGGACGGTAGCGGCAGTAGTGGCCGGGACGGCGGTATACAAAGCCTCGCAGGCCGGGCTGAAGGACGTGCGTATCGTTCGCGCCGGTGCGGAAATTCCGTATCGCCTGCAAGTTCTCACCGCGCGGCAGGAGCAGAGCGAGCTGCAGCCGGTCATGTTAAATAAGGCGGCGGTTCCGAATGATGGCGTCCAGGCGGTGCTCGACCTGAACGGCCATCCGGCGCATAATCGGCTGCGCATCGCGACAACGCTGCACAATTTCAAGGAAACGGTCCGCATCGAAACCAGCGACGACGGCGGCGCCTGGGCGGTAGCACGGAACGATGGACTGATCTTCGATATTTCGCGAGCGGACCGCCATGCGGCGGAACTCAGTGTGGACTATCCGGTATCTACGCGGCGTTATGTACGAGTGACGATTCCGGGATGGCATAATCCCACTTATCTGGCTTCCGCATGGCTGACTTATTTTGCGGAGACCGGCGCCGTGCGCGATTCGGTAGCGAGTATCTCACCGGCCGTTACCGAAGATGCGAAGACGCAGGCCACGGTGCTTACCGGCGACATCGGATTCGGCGGGCTTGCATACGATCGCGCGGAGTTGGCCGTTGCGGGCGATGCAAGCGCGTTTTCGCGGCGCGCGGAAGTCGCCACGAGCGGCGATGGCAAAGCCTGGTCATACGCGGGCGAGGGCGTTATTTCGAGAACGCCGCAGCAAGAACGTTTGTCGATCGATTTTCCGGAGCAATGGAAGCGCTACGTGCGCGTAACAGTGTTCCATGGCGACAGCGCTCCTTTGAAAATCGCGCGCATCCGTCTCAGTGATTTTCGTCGGCTGATCGAGTTTCCTGCCACCGCTGCCGGAGAATATTGGCTCTATGCCGGGAATCCGAAGGCGAGACAGGCATCCTACGATGTGTCCGGATTGGTTGTGAACACAGTGAACGATTTAGATGCGTCGCTTGGCGCGGCCGAAGCGAACCCGCGGTATCGGGCGCCGGAACGGCCCTGGACGGACCGCAATCCGTATATTCTGAATTTTGTCCTGATCGCGGCGGTAGCGATGATGGGATATTTGACCATACGGTTGTTGCGGCGGGTCCGGACGGGCTGAGCCGCGACCATAGGGAGCGGTCATACAAATGGCGAACAATCTTCCCGTTCTATCCGACGAACCACGCGCCGCGGTGAGCGAACATACGCCCCCAGCATCGAGATTAGTCTCGCTCGATGTGTTTCGCGGCGCGACCATGGCGCTCATGGTTCTGGTGAATAACGCAGGCGATGGGCATAATGCGTACGGTCCGCTTCAGCATTCCGCCTGGAACGGTTGGACCATTACCGACGTCGTATTTCCCACGTTTCTCTGGATCGTCGGTGTCGCCATCACACTCTCCATCGCAAGGCGCCTCGAACGCGGCGTGCCGCGGCGGGGGGTGATGGGGCAAGTGCTGCGGCGCTCGGTTGTTCTCTATGCGCTCGGACTGCTGGTCTATCTGTTTCCACGATTCGATTTTTCGACAATGCGCGTTTTAGGCGTACTGCAACGCATCGCTATCTGCTATCTGATTGCCTCGGCGATCTATTTATGGACGACGACGGCAAGGGCGCGCATTCTGTGGATCGTTTCGCTCCTGGCGGGCTACTGGCTGCTGATGATGCTGGTTCCGGCGCCAGGTTACGAAGCGGGACGCCTGGATGTAGAAGGTAACCTGGCGCATTATATCGATCGCATCGTTTTAGGCCGGCACAATTA
>JAICIH010000444.1 GCA_025924475.1 Bryobacteraceae bacterium | reverse complement strand
GAACCAGCCGGAAGATTTAGTGGGTGCGGTTTTGTTCTTATCTAGTTCGCTCGCCGATATGGTGGTCGGGCATGTGTTGATGGTGGATGGCGGTTGGACGCTGCATTAACGGTAGAACGTTACTACATGTTGGCCGGCCGGTAGAAGGATCGATGTGTCGGCGGCTTCTTTTTTGCTGAACGGCTCGCCATCTAATTCGATAGAGGAGACGGCGGAGCCCAGCACCGCAACAGCGCGGCTTCGGCTGGTGTAGGACAAATCGGCGCGATCGGCGGCCGAAGCAGCAGTGCGGATTTCGCCATTGAAATCGGAAATGGAAACGGCGGGCTGGGCGGCGCCGGATGCGAGCGTGTGCTGGCCGGCGGGCGTTAGAACGCTTTTGCCGTTTGCGATCGGCCATGGTTTGCCATCGAGCGCGACAGAACCGATCCAAGAAACGCGGGTTTCTTCCGGTGCGTCCACGTGAAACGCGCCATTGGATTCTTTGGTCAGCTTGGCGGTTGTCGCGGCGGCGGGAATCAAGCTGAGATCCTGGCGCTCAAGCGAGTTTTCAAAATAGAGGGCGACGCGGGAAAACGACGCAGCGGCCTGATGCACCAATTCCAAAAGCTCTACGCCGGTTTGCTTTTTCGTCGGATAGACGTCCTGGTAACGCTCGACCACGTTAATATCGACGGCGATGCGGCGAGTGTCGGGAGTCAGCTCGCGGTATTTTTCGGCCAGCTTCGCATAGCGTTCGGGGCCGAGGCTCCACAAGGTGGCGGGATCTTCGACAAGCAGCGTGCTTTTACGCGCCTGAATCGCTGGTAAGCTGCGCGCCACATCGGCACCCAACGCATCGCGGATGCCGGGCTCGAAGCGATCGTCGATGTGCGTGAGAACGACATCTAAATACGGTTTTGAGGTGCGCGTACGATCGACCAAGTCGAGCCAATCGGCTTGCATTTTCGAGGCGAGGGTAGCGCGGTAATCGAGAAATTTGCTGAGAGCAGCCGGATTCTTGGCCATCGAGTAAGAAGAGCTTGCATCGAAGAGTAGTTTAGGGTCGAAGCCGCCGGTGCGCTCGAAATCGCGCCGCACATCGTCATTCATGGGAGTGAAGCGCGCGGGGTTGGAAGCACCTTCGAGCGATTCGAAATAGAGCTCGGCGAGGTTGACGCCATCCCAATCAAAGCGGCCGAGCAAGCTGCCGATTTCCCGGGCGGCGGCTTTGCGGCAATCTGGATTTTGCAGGTTCATCAGCTTGCGCCAATCGAGCTGCGCATCCTGGCCGGCGGCGGTTTTTTCGCGCCACTCGGGATGATCGGCCCAGAATTTTTCGCTGACGTGCGGCAGTTCGAGCCAGGCGTAAACGAGAATGGCGTGACGATGGCAGGCTTCGATCAGCTTCTTCAGATACTCATCTTGCACCGGATCGGGCTCCATGTTGTGCCAGGCGGCGACGTGCAGCACGCTGGTTCCGGTCTGGCGCCAACGGCGAGCGAGGTAATCGACGTCGGCGCGAATGCGATAGGAGGAATCGAAGAAAGCCCATAAATTGGTGGTTCCCAGGCGCAGGTCGAGGCCCAGATCGACGAGGGCCTGCATTAAATATGGATAGCGTTCGATGCCGCTCGGGCCGGGCTCGGTGGCGATCCAGAGAATGGCTCCGTGCGCTGTGCGTTTGCCGGCGACGAGTGGCGCGTTCTTCCAGCGCTCGAATGCGAACACACGAAAGTCCGCGGGCACTTCGGCGGTGGACGCTTCGACAGGCGTCTCCCAGAAGATTTGCATCGCGGGCGCGTGCGTATCGCGGATCTGGCGGATGCGGATCGTTTCGGTTTTGGCGGTAATGCCGAGGCTACGCGCGGCGGGACTCAGGCCTTCGAGCACAAGAAAGTGATCCTGCGCGAGCGCTGCGATATCGGCTTGCGCAGACGGTCCGGCGATGACGATGGAGGCATCGCCCGAAGCAGCGCGAGAGATGCCGACGGAACCCAGAATTTTGAGCCAGGGCTGCGCGTCGGCGCCGCTGACAGCAAAGGTGACCGCTCCCTCGCGGTCGCGGCTCTGTAAGATGCCGGGGATGAGAAAGAGGCTTACAGCGAGAGCAAATTTTTTCGTCATTTGGTCACCGCATACCAGGCGCCTATGCGCACGTCGTAGTAGTTCGGCCGGCGCGGATTGAAATCGTTGTTGGTGTAGACGCCGCGCAGAAAGTCCGCCGAGAGATAGACATTCTTGGGCATCCAGGAGAGATGCAGCTTGGCTCCGGGGCCGAACTCGATGGTATTCGCCCAGTATTGGTTCTGCGAATCGCGAACGTAGTTGAAGTTCAAGAGGGTCTGGAACGAAGTTGCATCGCCGCCCAGACGGAATGTGTGGCCGACGCGATGCTGGGAATAGAACAGCCAATCTTTACCGAAGCGGCTGATGTAAATGGCGTCGCCGGTAGTTTCGTAGAAGAAGCCGGGCGTATTGCTGCCGAGCAGCGAACCGAAGCCTTTGGCGAAGTTGATGCCGCCCCGATAGTCGGGAATGGCGGCGCCCACGTCGTGGCGGCCGGGAAGATATTTCACCGATTCGCCGGCTTCGACCCAGCCAGTGAAGTGATACCAGGTTCTGGTTGCGGCGCCAGCGCCGAAAATAAATGAGCTTTCGGAAAGGTACTGCGGATCAAGGACATGGCCTGGAAGACTGCCTTTCACGTCGCCGATAAAACGCGCCGAGAGATAGAAAGAGACGAGCTTATTGACGGGGCCCAGACCGGGGATTGGGATCGTGCGCTTGATCTGGCCGTAGCTGAAGACGTCCTTCCAACGCGAGGAGTACATCGGCAGCACCCAGACAGTAGTTTGTGGCAAGACATCGCCGTTCAAATTGTGATAAGCCTTGGTGGCTTCGGCTGCGATACGCGAATCGTCGGAATGGCGGGCGCGATCGAACCAAGAAATCGCTTCGCCATCTTCGTGTGCCAGATTGTAAGCCCAGCCGAGCTTGAGCATCACATCCGCATCATCCGGGTTCTGCTCGTGCGCCTGGCGCAAGTACTTGATAGCATCGCGAGAGTAGCCGAGCTCAAGGCTTTTTTTCCCCATGCTCTTGGGATCAACTCCGGCGGTAGCAACAACCGGAGCGGCCGGACTGGCGGCGGGGCGCACCTTCAATCCGCGCAGAGAGTTGATCTGATCGCGCGCCGCCTGGTCGCGCGGATTCAACTGGAGAATTTGCTCGAACTGCTCAATGGCCTCAGACTGGTGATGCATGGCGAGATAGAGATAGCCAAGCTCACGGCGCAAATTCACATTCGTGGGATCGAGCTTAATGGCGGCGAGAAATTCGTATGGATATGGGTAGCGCGGTCCCAAATTTTCGAGTGCGAGCTCGGCGGTGCGGGAATCGTTGGAGCGCGAGGCGGCGAGCGTGGCGGCACGCGATTCCTCCACACGATTCAACTGCAGCCAGACGCGCGCGAGGATCAGCAGAAGCTCGCTCAGTTGCGGCTTCAGCTTGCGGCAGATTTCGTATTGCTCGGCGGCAAGCGGCAAGTCGTCGCGCAGTTCGGCCAATTGTGCAAGCTCCCAGTGAGCGCTGAACATGGTGAGATCGTTCGGCTTGTCGGAGCGGGCGATCGCTTCTTTCCAACGAGCGATGCCGTCGGCCAGCGGGCGATCGATGTTTTGAAACGCCTGCTCGGCGGTAGCCCGGGTGCTGGGGTTACCGGTTTTGCGGAGGCGGTCGAAGGTGCGGCGCGCCTCGATGGGCTTTTTGGTCTCAAACGCAAGAAAGGCAAATTCGAGAGCGGCTGTTTCGTCGTGCGGATTCAGTTTGAGCGCGGCTTCGAATTCGTCACGAGCCGCGGCATTCTCGCCGGCGCGGAGCAACGTGTAGGCCAGGTCTTTGTGAGCGGCGGCATTGGCCGGTTGTTTCGCGAGACCCTGGCGGAACAGATCGATGGCGGAATCATAGTCTTTATCGGCAACCGCTTTATAGGCGTTGTTCAACTCCGTCTGGCCGGGCGACACCTGACCAAAGCTTGAGCCAGCCAGGACGGCTGCGAGGAGAATCGATCGGAAATGCATGGCAATGGCTCACTAACCGGATGATGAACTAGTTGGCTAAGGCGGGTTAAGTTCTCTCGGCGGACATGGCTAGGGTCTTTAGGGTTGGCTAGAGGAAAAATTTGGCGAAGCGGGTCAGATTTTTCCTAGAAGAAGCTTTCAGCTTTCGGCCATTAGCTCTTGGCTCTTAGCTGTTGGCTTTTAGCTTTGCGATGTCCTGAAGTGTTTTCACGCTGTCGGTTAGCGTTTGCTGGTGGTAAACCTTCGCTTCGGCGAGCGTGACGGCCCATTGATGGATGTCTTTTTTCATTTTGTGCTGCTCTTGTTTGCGGTCGTGCTCCTCCTGTTTGCGTTTTTGCGATTCGAACCCAATTTCCTGTTTTCTCTTTTCGGCTCTTATCCTTAGCAGCTCGTTTAAGCATTTGTGGAAGGCGCGCTCGTGGGTG
>JAICIH010000443.1 GCA_025924475.1 Bryobacteraceae bacterium | reverse complement strand
GTGGTCCGGGCGCGAGCCCGAGCCGCCCGCCAGGACTATGCGCGGCTCGCCATCGAGCAGAAGCTTGGCGACTTCCTGGCCGGTGATGCCGACTGTGTTCGCGTCCCACTAGATGCGAAGCTGAGGCGTGCGGTTCGAAAGCCCCTCGGGATTGTGTACGGTTGTGGTGACACCGTTCACTCGCTTCACGCCGGAAGCGATTTCATCGAGCCAGCCTTGCCACTTTTTCCACTCGGCGTCGTGATCGCGCTTCTTCCACATCTCGACGGCGGCGAGCATGCCCATGATCTCTTCTTTGCCGACTTTGAGCGACCGGCCGAAGGCGTGATGCGGAGCGCTGTTGGCCCAGGCGGCTTCCAGGAGATTCCTGTCGCCCAACAGCAGGCCGGCGGCTTGGGGTCCGCGAATGCACTTGCCCCCGCTATAGGCAACCGCGGTGGCGCCGCGCTGTAAGTGGACGTTCGGGATAGTCAGGATTTCGGCCGCGGCATCGACGATGACCGGCACGTTGTGCCGTTTGGCGGCTTCCGAAACAACTTTGGTGCCGAGCGGCCCTTCATCGCCAGGACCCGCCAGGATATAAATAAGAGCCGTGCGTTCGTTGAAGGCCTTTTCCAACTCGTCAGGATTGTTGACCTCAACGATCGTTACACCAAGCATGCGAATGGCGTGATCGTAGACGTTGCGCGAATATTCCGGAATGATGACTTCGTTTTTCAAGCCAGTGAGGTCGGGCACCCGTTGCATGCGCTCGGGATTCGCGCCAGCAATACAAGCCGACGTGAAGTGAGTCAATGCAGCGCAGCAGCCGGCGGTGACGATGCCCCAGGGAGCTTCGGTCAGCTCCGCAAGCTTCTGGCTGACGCCGGCCATGAGCTCATCCATCTGGACATAGCCGCGAGAGGCCTCGTCCATGGCTTCTTTCACTTCAGGAAGCGTCTGCGAGCCGGTACTGATAGTGAACGTGCCGCGCGCATTGATGACGGGCTTCACGCCGATCGAAGTATAGACCTCGGCGGCCTTTCCGGCTGAAGCCGGAGTGGCCGCAGGCGCGGCCGATGCGACGGACGCGGCAGGCAGCGATGCGGCGGCAGCTAGAGCTCCGCCTCGACGGAGCAATTCCCGGCGGTTGTAATGCTTAGTCGGCATGTTTTTATTCTCGCGCAACCCACTCAGAACAGGAATTTCAACCCAAATTGTATTTGGCGGTTATCTCGCTTGGTCGAAGTGATGTTGCCGAATGTCGTGCCGCTCGTGGCTACTAAGTTGCCTGCAACGTTGGGGGCCGGGAGGCCCGCATTGGGATTGCTGAAGGCCGGCGTGTTCAGCAAGTTGAAAAATTCGGCTCTGAACTGAACCTTACCCCGCTCCTTGATACTGAAGTTCTTGAACACCGAGAAGTCCACGTTGTAGAGCCCGGGTCCGAAGAGGACATTGCGCCCGAAATTGCCATACGTGAAGGTGGATGCCGTTGAACCGAAGGCAGAAACATTGACGCATTGGAACAGCCGACCGCTGCCGCAGTTGACGACAGGCACGCCGATGAGATTCGGCCGTTCATTATTGCGGCCGGTGTTGGCGGGGTCGCCAGATTGTATGACGTTAAAGGGGAAACCCGTCTGTAAATTGACGATGCCGTTGGTCTGCCAGCCACCCAGGATCGAGCGGACAAAGCTGTTCGCGCCGGATGAATTGAAGAAGGGCAATGAGTAATTGAATTGACCGATGAAGCGGTGGCGGACATCCCAGTTCGAATTGCCATAGTCGCCGCGCCAGTTGTATGGATCCATGGGAGCGCCGCCGCCATTCGAGTCGGCGCTTTCGTCAAGAGTGTGAGCCCAGGTGTAACTGGCGAGAACAGAGAGGCCGTGCGACATCCGCTGGCGCAGAGTCACGCTTAGACCGTTGTAGTTCGCGGTTTCGTCGTTCTGAATGGTGCGAATATTGGCGAAGAGCCGATTGGGGCGCCGCGAAGCCACGCTAGCGGAGGTCCCCGTAGTCAACGGCGTGTTGTTGAAATAACTGCGATCCAAATGGACGCTTTGCGATCCAAGGTATTGAATATCGATTGCGCCTCCCGACCACACACTGCGCTGGATATTAAAACTCCACTGATTCATGTAGGCGGTGGGAAGATACGGGTTCGGGGTGATGATGTCGAAGATACTGGCTGTGCCGCAAATCGAGGGTGGAGCTGGATTGCTAAGTGAAATCACCGGTGAGATAGGCGAGTTGCAAGTTGTCGTAGCACCTAACGGAGGATTAGCGCTTAAGAACGTGAAGGTATTGTTCTGGTTCGGGTTGTAGTAGATTCCGTAGCCGGCTCGAATGACAGTCTTATCACTCACGCGATAGGCGAGGCCTACGCGCGGCGCGAAATTTTTATGGTTCGGTCGAATGAACTCGAAGCCGGGCGAGGGAACGGTGGACGGGATGATCGCTGTTTGGGCAGCATTCAAGATTGTGGCGTAGCCGTTTGCCGTGTACGGCACGGTCGGCAACTCGTAGCGAAGCCCAAGATTCAGCGTTAGCTTTTTGGTGGCCTGCCAGTTATCGGCGATGAAGAAGCCATCGCGCCACTGTGCGACTTTGTTGCGAATTTGCGGATTGGGCGTTAGGGATTGGGTGGAATAGCCCAGCAAAAGATCGGCCGCAGTGTTACCAGTGAAAGCGCCCGTAAAGTTCAATTGGCCATCGGCGCTATTGACGGCCGAGCGGGAGGTAATCAGCTTACGAAGCTCCGCGCCGAAGATTAGAGTATGCGCGCCTTTGGTCCAGGTGAAGGAGTCGGTTCCTTGCCAGGTAGTGTCGAATTGAAACCAGTTGGTGTCACCCCTGCCAAGGCTCATCAAGTTTGAATTGGAAATCACAGGTATTCCCGGATTATTAAAGCGCACGTCGCCATCGAAACCCGGTATGCCGAGATCCTTCCCCGCCGTGGTGAGATTGTTCACATACCAATAATTGAGCGCATCGGTAGTCAAGTTCTGCCTGCCGACGCGCAGGTCGTTGACCACGTTGGGGCTGATTGTCTGGGTCCAACCCACCACCCAGTTGCGCGTTTGCACGGGGATCGTCGCCGCGTTGACCGGGTTGGTCATGCCCGTTAGAAATTGTTCGTTGTTCCAGGCGTAGCGGAAAAAGAGGCGAGTGTTATTTCCGAAGTTTTGATCCAAGCGGTCGATCGTTTGGTTGTAGCGATCGTTATTGGGATAGGAAGCGGCCAAGTTGGATACGGTTCCCGGCTGGTTTGGCAAGGGAAATAGCTGATAGATGCGGAGCGCCTGGGGAGAAAACAGGCTGGCCGGAATTTGATTCCCGGGGAATGAGTTTCCGTTCACCGATTTGAGAGCGGTCGGCAATTCCGAAAAGTCGCCGTTGCGCATACGCGCCGTAGGAACCGTATCGGCCGAGCTGACGCTCTTGACCAGGCGCAAGCCCTCGTAATCGGCCATAAAAAAGGTCTTATTGCGGCCGTCGTACAGCTTCGGAATATAGACGGGACCGTCCAACTCGAAGCCAAACTGATTCTGGCGGATAGGCGGCTTTTTGGCGGAAGAGGAGGTGAAGAATGGCCGGGCGTCTAGCTTGTCGTTACGGAAGAACTCCCAAAGAGCGCCGTGCAATTCATTGGTGCCGGTCTTGGTGATCACGTTAATTTGCGCACCTAGATAGGCGCCATATTGCGCGCCGTAGGTGCCGCTGGTTGCCGTCATCTCCGTGATCGCGTCAGGAGAAGGATGATAGGGCACCGTCGTGATCAGATTATTCATGATCGCGATGCCGTCAAGCGAAACACTGTTTTGGATTTCGCGCGTGCCCGCCGCAATGTAATCTTCGCCCGGCGGCACGCCATTGGGGTTCTTTTGGCCAGGCAGGATGCCAGCAGAAAGAGTTGCCAATTGCAGCGGATTGCGGCCGTTCAGAGGCGTATCAGAAATCGATTGTTGCGCCACAACTTCTCTCACGACTGCGTCGTCTGTCGTGATGGGCGGGGTAGTTGCCGTTACTTCGATGTTCTGCGAGACCTGTCCAATTTGTAGCGCGAAATCAGTACGTACCGTCTGGTTTTGGTTAACAGTTATACCGGTTTTGGTTAATGTCTGAAATCCGGCGTGGCTCGCCTCGATGCGGTAGCCTCCGATTTTTACAAACGGGATGGTGTAGTTGCCGTCCGAACCCGTCGCGATCTTATAGGTGTCCTGGGTCGCTGTGTTGACGGCCGTGATAGACACGTCGGGCATGGCGGCGCCGGCGCTATCTGTAACGGTCCCAACAAGCGAGGTCGTATTGGCGAGCTGCGCGTAGATCGCGCCGCCGCCACAAGTCAAAGCGAGGAGAAGAACAATGTGGCGTTTAATAATGATCCAGCTAATCACGGTGTAACGGGATTGTCAATTGGCGAAGAAACGGCGTTTTTTACGAAACAAAATCCCCCTCGGGGCTGGGGCCTGGGAGCGCGTGACCGGTGGCGAGAGCGAGTTCTTCGGCGGCCATTT
>JAICIH010000442.1 GCA_025924475.1 Bryobacteraceae bacterium | reverse complement strand
TCTCCCCAGGCGGGAGAGGAGAGTGCGGCGACTGCGCCCAGGATGAGAAACGAGCCTCCCATGAGAGGGACGACGCGGACTGAGAAGGCTCCGCCTGAGGAGACTCCGGCACCGTAGAGCAGCAGCCATAGCGCTGGTAGGAGGCGAATGCCGTTGATGCGGTAAAGCACAAAGGTGAGGACGGCGCCTACAAAAACGGAGGGGGCCATCGCGAGCACGAAGCGACGGAAGGGCCGCGACAGCAACGGAGAGCCGGCGCGCGTGGCTTTCCGGTAAGAGAACGCGAGTGCGATGAGGAGCGCGAGAAGCGCTTCGGCGCTCCAGATTTCGAGCCATGCGACGGGACTTCTGCTCATATGCGCGGAGAAAGCAGCGAGCAGCGCCGTTGCGCCCATCAGCAGGCCGCCTATGCCGGGCACCGCCGTAAAAGAACCGGCGTTTTCCATGGCGCTGCGAATGAAGCTGAGGTTGTCCATGGCCTTCGCGCCCAGATCGACGGGTGGCGAAGATTTTTGGCGGATCGCATGGACGATGCCCATGAGCAGATTATAGGCGGACGCAAAGAGCTTTGCAAGATAAAGTTTGTCGGTCGCGGGAGCTTCCAGTAATTGTTAAATCCACGACAGTTAGAACGGGTCAACACACTTCTCGGTCAAGCAAGGCCGGACAATACGCCGATTCACCTGCCCGGGCTTTAATCATGTGGCTTCGTGCATGAAGGGCGAAGAACAATTAGCGGAGACGGTTCGCACCGATCAAAGTTTTCGAAGGCGCAGCTTGCCGTCTTGTGATGCGAAGTGATACTCTTTCCTAGACATCTAGGAAAGGGATTCCCGATGCCCAAAGACGCTCTTCAAGGCACGCTCGATTTATTGATTCTTCAGACATTGGCGCGAGGGACGCAACATGGATACGGCATTACCTGCTACATCCTCGCTGCATCCGGCCAGCAGCTTCGAGTAGAAGAGGGCTCGTTATATCCGGCTCTCCGTCGCATGGAATCGGCAGGTTTAATCAAAGCTGAGTGGAAACAGAGCGAAAACAACCGCCGAGCGCGTTATTACCAGCTCACCAAGAAGGGCGCCGGGCGGCTGGCACAAGAAACGCAGAAGTGGGAGCAGCATACGGCAGCCGTTAAGTCATTCCTAGAGTTCGCGTGAAGGGGACACAAATGCTTCGCAGATTCATGAACTCTCTTCGACGGAAGCGATTGGACGAGGAGATACAGGAAGAAATCGAATTCCACCGGAGCCGGAGCAGTGGTTCATTCGGAAATCCTACAGCGATTCGCGAACAAATGCGAGACGCAAGCACGAGTGCCGCGTTGGAAAGCTTGTTTCAGGATATTCGTTACGGTTTGCGAATTCTGGCGCGCACTCCGGGTGTGAGCGCGATTGCGATTCTTTCGCTGGCGCTGGGAATAGGAGCCAACGCTGCCATCTTCTCGCTGGTGGATCGTGTGATGCTCAGCTTTCTACCTGTGAAGCAGCCGGAGCAGTTAGTTCTCTTCGACCACGTTCAGCCCTACCCGCGATTCCGAGATTTCCGCAGCCGCAGTGAGGTGTTTTCAGGAGTCGCCGGAACGGCCAGTCTGGTTGGCGTTGCATTCAACGGAAGCGACAATCCGGAAAATTCACTGACGGGCCGCCTGGTCTCTGGCAATTACTTCGCCGTTCTCGGCGTTCAGGCCATGATGGGCCGCGCTCTTTCAGACGCCGAGGACACGGGCTCAGGCGCTCATCCTGAAGTGGTCATCAGTTATGCGCTCTGGCAGGGGCGCTTTCATGCAGACCCAGGCATTGTCGGCAAGACGATTCGCCTAGGGGCCGGGCGTCTGAATAGCGGCTGGGGCACGAGCGGATTTGAAGCGGATCAACCGGGTGCCCCGTCAAGCCGAGATTTCGTGATCGTGGGTGTCATGCCGCGTGGTTTCATCGGTGAAACCGTCGGTGAGCGTCCGGATTTCTGGGCCCCGCTCACGATGGAGGAGCATTTCCTGCCCGGCCGTCACTGGCTAACACGCCGGAGCGCACGCTGGGTGCAAATCATTGCTCGCCGCAAACCGTTCTGTAGTCTAAGGCAGGCTGAAGCAGCTACAAACGTTTTAAATCGCCAGCTTCTGATAGAGGAGGAAGGAAGTCGCCTTACAGAGGCGCGCCGGCGTGAACTGGAGCAAGACAAGATTAAATTGCTCGACGGTAGCAAAGGGTTTTCGGACCTCCGCAACCAGTTCGCGAAGCCGCTTTGGATATTGATGGCCATGGTCTGCGTGGTACTACTGATTGCCTGCGCCAACCTGGCCAATCTTCTTCTGGCAAGAGGAACGGCTCGGCGCCGCGAAATGGGAACCAGGCTGGCGTTGGGTGTAGATCGCCGCAGACTGGTGCGTCAGTTGATGACGGAAAGCTTCTTGCTTTCTTTATTCGGAGCTGTTTTGAGTGTTCCCGTCGGTTGGCTTGCCAGTCGTGCGCTGTTCACGATGGTGTCCGCCGATAATCCGGTACTCACGATCGATCTGACGCCCGATGGCCGCGTCCTGCTGTTCACCGGAGCGGTTGCCATCCTGACCACGCTCCTGTTTGGCGTCGCTCCTGCACTTCGATCGACGCGAGTGGATATACAGTCCGTTCTGAAGGAGGGCGAGCGCAGCAACACGGGCGGCAGATCACGCGTGACTGGCGAAAAAGCGGTACTCGTTATTCAGGTTGCGCTTTCGACGATGCTGTTGTTCGGCATGGCTCTATTTACGCGAACGTTGTATAACCTGCAGACGCAAGACCTGGGCTACTCGCCGGAACGACTCACCACGGCGAGAATTGATCCTATTGGGGCAGGATACAAGGGCGACGGAATTGGCGAGATTGCGCAACGCGTCCTTGAAAAGCTGCGAAGTCAGCCGGGGATCGTAGCGGCATCTTATTCCGACAACGGCTTGTTTGGCGGTGGGGACTCCGGAACTCACATTCGCGTAAAAGGGTTCGCCCCGGCGGGTCCTCAAGATTCCCTGGCCCACTTTGACCAGGTTGGACCGGGATATTTTTCCACAGTGGGCATTCCTTTGCTGTTGGGCCGCGACTTCGCGGATAGCGATACCGCCCATGCGCCACGAGTCACGGTGATCAACGAGAGTATGGCGCGATTTTATTTCGGTAAGCGAAGCCCACTCGGCCAGACGATCTTCTACGATAGCCAGTTAAAATTCGCGCTCACGGTGATCGGCGTCGCGAAAGATGTCCGGGATCACTTCGTGCGAGACCAGCCGCCGCGCCGCTTTTATGTCTCTTATATGCAGCCAGTCGATGGACAAATGGGAACGGATTATGAAATACGCAGCGCGCTTTCGCCTGCGGTTCTCGACCGGCAGATACGCGAAGCTGTGCATTCGGTGTCTCCACGGCTGAGCATTATATTCATTCGGCCGCTCGATAAGGCTATTGATGACTCGTTGCTCCGGGAACGCCTGATCGCGCGTCTTTCGATCTTGTTCGGATTTCTTGCCCTACTGTTAGGATGTGCCGGGTTGTTTGGCATTATGGCTTACTCGGTCGGACGCCGGACGCGGGAGATTGGTATTCGTATTGCGATCGGCGGCCAGCCTTATCACGTGGTCTGGAGTATTGTTTCCGAGGCACTCTTGTTGGTGGTGGCCGGCTTGCTGATTGGTATACCAGTGGCCCTGCTGCTCAGCCGGTATCTGCAGTCGCTCTTGTTTGGCTTGACGCCTGTGGATGGCTGGTCGATTGTCGCCGTTGTGGTGACTACCGGATTGATGACGGTTGCTGCATCGATCATTCCGGCGCGTCGTGCTGCGCGAATCGATCCGGTGACCGCGCTCCGGTGTGAGTAGGCGGCGCATCGCGATCTCTATAGGCGGAGTCTTCTCGCGGACGCCCTCGCGCGGAGCGCCTTCGGGTGTATGGGAACTGCGGCGTAGGACCCAGGGTGGGAAAGAATCACCCCGTCCCTCCCAAAATTTTTGGTTCATCGAACCGGATAAGAAGCGTCAGTTCGTTGCCGAGCATGGCCGCAAGGCCTTAGGGTTCAGGACCCAATGTTGGAGAACTGACAAAAGTTAATTTCGACCGGCTGCACATGTTGCGCACAAGGCTGGTCTGGCGTGACGATTTCGCTGGCGCAGGAAGTAGGGTCGGGTTAGGCGCGCAGAGGGGTGACCGCGTATTCGCGAGGTGGTGATGACGGGGGGTTAACCCGCTACCGCGGGGCTTGAGGGAGAGTACAACGAAAGTCGAACAACGATTACACCATTCGCTCGTTATGCGCTCAGGCGCTCCATCGAGAGATCAATTCAGAAGATAGTTCACCGCGAATAGCTTTCAGGAGTACCGCTGATGCATTTCCCCTCAGAGTCTGAAATCCCCCTTCAAGCTCCTGCTGATTTGTCCTAACAGCCGTTTCATACGTTCGTCCATCTCTTTTTGTATGTCGGCCAGCTTCGCCTGCAGTTTTTGTATCTCACCTTTCGAGTTTTCCATTAACACGGTCAGCTCATTGGTTTTGGCGCGT
>JAICIH010000441.1 GCA_025924475.1 Bryobacteraceae bacterium | reverse complement strand
AATGCTCAAGACCGCTCCCTCTGGTCGCGGCTCCGTAAACTATTGAAACATCAGGAAGCTCTTTCTGAGCCATGACCGAAAGGGAGTGGTTGTGACGAACTTGCGTTAGGTTAGCGCTGCTCCGCAAAATAGCCCTGCGGCGCCTGAATTCGGACGCCTTTCCGGCGGCAGACCACTCGGACACTGTGATATTTTCCGTCCGGTTGTGGCGCCTGATACGTAAGATGATAACGGCCGCGCGCACCTTCCATGGCATCGGCGACGGCTCTCTTGATATCGCCCGACGAATACTTTCGCCCGCTCGTCAGATTTGCCAACTGCCGCAGCGTGTCCTTTCTGGAGCCCCGCATCTCTGTCGAAAGCTCACTGCCAGTCTCCTCGACACTCGAAAAGCTCGTGCCGCTGCGCTCCAGCTCTGTGCTGAAGTGCTCTAAGAAAGGTGTGTAATCGACGCATTTTCTTCCGCTCGGGGAACCGGGACAACTATCGCGGCACTTGCCGGCCAGGTAATTTCCCGATTCACTGCCAAATTCGAAATCACGGCAGCCGTGGGGATAGCTGACCATGTTTGGGATTCCACGGGTGATCCAAACGACGGACTTGTCTCCGTTTAGTCCCGTCAATTGCGCTCCCAGCGTGGCTAGCGCTCGAAACGTGGCGCCTGCTTCCATTCCTACGTCTCTATATTCCGTTGGCCTCAGCTGCACTACTTTTTCGAAGGCTTGCTTCATCAACGGATCGATTTGCCTGGTCCATGGTGCGCTCTTTGGCGCCACACGCTCTACCTTTTCCTCTGCATTCTTGTGGCGAAGCAGTGTGGGCCTCGTAAGCGGCAGAGCGTGGACGGGATAGAGACTGCCTTGATTCGTCAAAATATAGAGATAAATAGAATCGCTCTCTTTCAATGGCTCGAGGGCGCGCACAATCGAGACAGATGTGAACGCGCGCTGTGAGGGGATCACATTCAGCAGGTCGAACACAATCAGAATGACGGGCGGACTTGCGCTGCCGCCGTTGGCTCGAAACGATGTGATCGGTTGCGGCCTCGCCTCATCGAAGATTTCGAAATCGGCCTTGGTCAAATCCGTTACTGGCGCGCCTTTTCGATCGAGTGCTAAGACGTTTAGAAATCGTTCCGCTGATTGCGCCCAAGCTGCGAATGCACACCCGGCCAGCATCAGACATGGAGTAAATCTGCGGTGAATCGTTCTTATCACAGACTGAGCTGGCTTGCCGCTTCCCGCTCCGCGTCCGGCCGATTCATGGCAAACGCCGCAACCAACCGATCGCCCTTAAACCACCAGGCGCTGAAGCTCGACGAATTCACGTCGCCTTTATACTCCGTTCGCTCCGCGCCTTGCGTATCGCCCCAGAATTCATACGAAAGATCGAACACGTCCGAAAAGAAATACGGAATGTTCTCGAACGGTTTTCTCTCGCCGCGCAATGTCCGGCCGATGTGCTGTCCTTGCTTCACTGCATTGTCCCAGTGCTCCAGCCGGCGCCGCTTTCCGCTAAGCGCATCCTGAAAACGCGCCACATCGCCCGCCGCATAGACACCCGCCGCGCCGGTCTCTAAGAACTCGTTCACCACAATTCCGTTGTCTGTCTGCAGGCCGGCGGCCTCCGCAATGTCGGTCACCGGCGTAACTCCCACGCCCGCCACCACCAGGTCTGCGTCAATCTTGGCTCCGGTCGATAGCGAAGCCGAGTTCTCCCCAATTCCTTTCACTTCCGCCCCGCGTAAGAGGCGAACGCCGCGGTCCTGGTAGTACTTCTCAAAAAACTGCGACATCTCCGGCGTGAAAAAGCTTTTCCATACGCGGTCTTGCGGAAACACCATCGTCGTGTCGCGCCCCTGCTGCGCGCTTTGCGACGCCACTTCCATGCCGATGAAACTCGCTCCCACAACCGCCACTTTCTTTGCGCTCTTCAACGCATTCCGCAACCGCGCCGAATCGGTCAGCGAGCGCAGGTACAAGACATGGCCCTGATTCGCGCCTGGTACATTCAGCGTGCGCACGCGCGCGCCGGTTGCCAGAACCAGTTTCTGAAATCCGAACTCGTCTCCCGACTTCGCAATCAATTTCTTGCCGGCGATATCGATCTTCTGAATTGGCGTCTTCAAATGAACGTCAATTCCGTGCTCGCGATAGAATTTCTCGTCATTGATGAGCACGCTCTGTTCGTTATCCTTGCCTGCCAGAAAACTCTTGGAAAGCGGCGGGCGCTCGTAGGGAAGCGCCTCATCCGCCGAAATAATGGCAAGCTTCCCCGTTTGCAATCCACCTTCCACCGCTTCTTTTGCTGCATATCCGGCGACCATGCCGCCGCCCAGAATAATCGATTCGTAGTTCCGCACGTCCTGAGAATACACCCAGACGTGAAACAATCCACGCCGCCGGTAGTCTTTATGTATGAGCCTAGGAATGGCTTTTGCTGTTCACGTTCTGTATCGCGGGCCGAAGGACGACGGTTGGCAGGCCCACGAAGGTGTTTGATAGACCCAGCGTGCGGATGATTACGCTTGTGTAGCAGGGTTCTTACCGTCTCCCCTGTTTCATGGCCACTCCGGGAACGGTAAAATCGTTCAGCAGGAACAGCCCGGGGAACCAACACGCATTGAATCGAATCATCCGCCGCGGGCTCTAAGCGCCATACGTGAGTCTCCTTCATTTTGTGACAGCCATCCCCCTGAATGTGCGGGGTGGCAGCGGCTGCTATGTCGGAACTCGCACATTAGTTGACGCGCTTCGTGATTTGGGTATCGCTGTGGAGATGGTGACCCCGCGCCTTCACACACCGGTCTATACCGCCACTCGCCTCCTGTTCAACGAAACACTCCGTTGGCGTCGCTTCCGCGGTGACGCGACGGTCGGCATCGACGTGGACGGCTATACCATCGCCGGTAAACCAGGTTCCATTCCTCACATCGCTTGCATCAAAGGCGTGCTGGGCGACGCTACGCTCTTCGAGAAGGGCAGCACTCGTCTCAGCATGGCTCTGCAGTCGAAGCTCGAAGCCAGACACGCACGCCGTGCCGATCTGGTCGTCACTGTAAGTAACTATTGCGTCCAGCGCCTGGAAGAGTTGTACGGCGTGAAAAATGCCGTCGTTGTTCCCGAATTGATCGATCTCGATTCCTGGCGCAGCCTCTTCCGCGCTCACTCCGCCGCGCCGGATCCGCGCGCCTTTACGGTATTGTGCGTGTGCCGTTTCTACCCCCGCAAACGCGTGGAAGTGCTGGTACGAAGCGCCGCAATTCTACGTCAACGCATTCCGCAACTCCAGGTGCGCATCGTCGGCAACGGACCGGAATTTGCCCGCCTGCGTAGTATTGCTTCCGATCTTCGTCTGGATTCCACCGTGTGCTGGCTCGGCGACGTGAACAAAGAAACGCTGGCCGCCGAGTACGGCCGCGCCGACGTGTTCTGCCTTCCCAGCTCGCAGGAAGGCTTTGGGATCGTTTTCCTCGAAGCGATGGCCGCTGCCAGGCCCATTGTCGCGATGCGCGCTTCGGCTGTACCCGAGGTCGTGCGCGACGGCATTCTGGTCGAGCCCGAAAATCCGGAAGCGCTTGCCGAAGCGCTCTTCTCTCTCTATCGCGATCCGGATTTGAGAATTTCGCTCGGCGCCGCCGGCGCGCGCCGCGTGGAAGAATACGAAATGCATCGCGTCGCCGCTCTTTTTCTCGCCAAGATAGCGAAGGTTGTGCCCGGACTAGAAACCGGCTCCGGTGTTACGGCAAAACCGGTTTAAAACGAAGCGCGGCGATCGCGCCGTCCGTTTCCAAGCGATCGCCGGTCGCATTTTGAAACGATCGCGGCGCTCCTGCCCGTTGTATTAAACCGGACGCGCCAATCGCTCCCGTGAAAATCAAATCGTTCTCGATCTTTTCGCGCTCCCGATCGATATCGCCATCCACTCCGTGCGAGAACGTCCTTTCTTTCTTCGAGAAATCGATTCGGATATCGTGCGTGCCCGCGCCGATCCACACCGGCATGCCTTGAAACGCGCCCTGCCGCCAGATGCGTATATGGTGCCGCTTAGCAAACGTATTCGTCTCTTTCTCAAAGACAAGCTGCGGTAGCTGGCCATTGATCATCAGCGAAGAAACCGGTCCTTCTTTGTAAGAGTGATGGTCGGCCACCGCAAAGAACGTCTTGGCTTCCGTCTTGATATCCAGATGCTGGGCGGGCAGCCATCCGGCCTGTTCGAACGCATTGGTGATCGCTTGCTCCGACCCAAGGAACAGAACATTAATCAAATCCGAGGGAACGTCGCGTGGAGTCGCCGTGCGCACCGGCAAGCCTTTTACGAGGGCTTCGAGATCTTTGGAGGCGGGCAGCTTCGCCGGTTGGCGCCATGCTTCCGGTTGGGGAACCTTCGCAATCCGGAGCGGCGCCGTCAAGGTCAGCCACAATTCCACGCCTTTTTCATAGGTAATGCGCGGCTTCTCTTCTTCCGCGACAATGAATCGCCCCAGTTCGAGTGATCCCAGCACCGCCGGATGCGCCGCCGCCGCCAGCAGCAGAATATCTTCGACTT
>JAICIH010000440.1 GCA_025924475.1 Bryobacteraceae bacterium | reverse complement strand
GGAACGAATATTTTGCTGAGCATAATGGTGGCCGGGGCGGTCATAATGACAGCCGTTAGCAGATGCGCAATGGAAACATTGGCGATCGCGACGTAAGCGCCCATTACCGCGCCCGACACATGCGCCATGCCGCTGGTCATTACCGTAAACAGCTCGGATTCAGTAAGGCTTTCGAGAAATGGCCGGATCGTTACGGGCGCTTCCGTCTGGCCCATCACAATACTCGCCGCCACGCAAGTCGATTCGGCGCCGCTGGTTCCCATGAAGCGCTGCATGAAGATAGCCATGCCCTTCACGAATACTTGCATGATGCCCAGGTAGTAGAGAATTGCGAAAAGCGAACAAATAAAGATAACGATCGGCAAAACCTGGAACGCGAAGATTACCCCGAACTGCTCGCTCTTCAATCCGAGCTTGTCGCCGAATACGAAGCGCGATCCGTCGGCCGTGTAGTTCAATATGGCGTTGACAAACAGGCTGACGGCGTAGAACGCTTTCTCCAGCGGTGTCTTGAGCACCAGAAAAGCGAACGTGAACTGCAGCACAACACCCCAGATCACAATTCTTTTTTGAATGGCGGAGCGTTTCGTGGAAAAAAGAAACGCTACCAGAACGATGGCAATCAGGCCGATTACGCCGGTGTATCGTGCCATCGGCCTCCGCAGCTTAGCTGACGACTTCGAGAATCAGTTCGCGCTCTTCGACGGGATGCTGCGAGATTTTGAAGGCGTCTTCTACCAGATCGGCCGCTTCCGCCAGATGCTCTTCGCCGGTGTAATAGATGCGGCACAGGATGCTGCCGGCCTCGATTTTCTGTCCGACCTTCACTTCAAGAATCACACCGACGGCTGGGTCAATTGAATCATCCTTCGTGTTGCGGCCTGCGCCGATCATGGAGGACGCCTGGCCGATTAGCTGCGCGTCGATGCCGCTCACGTAGCCGCCGCGGCTGGTGGTGATCTCTTGCGCGCCGGTGGCGTTCGGCAGTAAATCGAAACGGTCGAGAACCTGCGGATTACCGCCCTGCGCGGCGATGATGTCCTTGAACTTGCGGTAGCCGGAGCCGTCGAGCAGTTTGCTTTGCGCCACTTCTCTGGCTTCCTCCATGGTTTTCGCGATTTTGCCGAGGAAAATCATGCGCGCCGCGAGTTCGAGCGAAAGCCGCGTGAGATCCGCCGGCCCGGCATTCTGCAGGGTCTGCGAAACCTCCATCACTTCGAGCGCGTTGCCGACCGCGTAGCCGAGCGGTTGATTCATATCGGTAATCAGCGCCTGCACGCGTTTATCGAGACGCCGGCCGATGCCCACCATCATCTGCGCCAGGCGCCGCGCATCCACTTGCTTCTTCATGAAGGCGCCCGAACCGACTTTTACGTCCAGAACCAGGGCGTCCAGGCTCTCGGCCACTTTTTTCGACATGATCGAAGTGGCGATGAGCGCGATCGATTCCACCGTTGCGGTGGCGTCACGCAGCGCATACAGCTTGCCGTCGGCCGGAGTGATTTCCGGCGTTTGCCCGATGAAAGCCAACTGATGCTCGGCCAGAAGCCCGCGAAACTGATCGATGGTGAGGTCGGTACGGAATCCGGGAATCGATTCGAGCTTATCCAGCGTGCCGCCCGTGTGGCCTAAGGCGCGTCCCGAAATCATCGGCACTACCACGCCCGCGGAAGCCGCAATCGGGGCAGCAATCAGGCTGGTCTTATCGCCGACTCCTCCGGTCGAATGTTTATCGACCTTAGTCCCCGGTATCGAAGAAAGATCGACGATTGAACCGGAGTTCACCATGGACTCCGTCATGACGCTGACCTCGCGGTCCGACATGCCGGAGAAGTAAGTGGCCATCAGAAAGGCAGATAGCTGATAATCCGGAATCTCGCCGCGCGTGTAGCCGTCTATGAGATATTGAATCTCTTCCGGGGCAAGCTCTTCCCCATCGCGCTTGCGGTGAATCAGGTCAACGGTACGCATTTACGAATAATAAGGGTACCATTGCCAATAATTTGAACAGTCTACGGTAGTTCACCGGCGAGCACGCGCGGCAAATCGGGGACGTGGATTCGGACGCCTAGATAGAACGATCCAAATTGTGCGTATACAGCACTTACCTCGTCAAACCTCATCTCATAAATTAATTTCTTGAACACCAGTGGCTCGTCGGCAAACAGATCCACGCCCCATTCCCAATCGTCGAAGCCGATGGAGCCGGTTATGATTTGCTTTACCGAGTCGGCGTAGCGGCGGCCGATCATACCGTGCTCGTGCATCATGCGCTGGCGCTCAGCCATTGGTACCTGATACCAGTTTTGGCTTTCACCGCGGCGGCGGTCCATCGGGTAAAAGCAGAGATAGCGAGCCGCCGGGATTTGCGGATAAAGGCGGGAGGACATGGCTGCCGATTGGCGGGTTATCACTTCGGCCACACCGGCCTGCCATTCGGGCGAATGCGGAGCGATGCCCTTGGCGGCGAGTTCGGCGTAGGTCTTGGCAGACGATTCGTACAGGCCCAGTTCGATTACGGAGAGATAGGAGTGCACCGGCTCGAGGAAGTCGGCCAACTCGGTTTGGGCGATGGCGAGCTCGGCGCGATGCACGCCGTCGAGCGATTCTCGGAAGTGCAGCAGCAGCAAATCGCCTTTGTGGCCAATATGGGAATAGAGGGCGGAGCCGGCTCCCATCGCTCCGATCACGGAGCTCGCCTCTTTGAGAATACGATTGCGATGAAGCGATTCCTTTTGCCGCCAATCCGCGCGGCGGAAGCGAAACATTTGATGCAGGGCGTAAGAGCCTTCGAGCGTGAGCGGAACGGGAGGAAGCTCAGCCATGTTGCAACTCCCATTCTGCGGCCGGCAAGGTGGGCATTTCATGCACGTAGCGGCCCTGGAAAATTTCGGCGAAAAGCTCCAGTGTCTCGGAGTGAATCAGCCCGTTGTCGGCGAGCAGGTAGCGGCCGTATAAGTCGAGCGGCTCGCCTTTCATACCGGACACTTTGCCGCCCGCCTCTTCGACGAGCAGCGTGCCGGCCGCCATATCCCAGGGATTCAATCCGAATTCCCAAAACCCTTCCAGGCGCCCGCAGGCGGTGTACGCAAGATCGAGCGCGGCCGAGCCGCCACGGCGAATTCCATGCGTGACCATGGCGAGCTGATAGTAGAAGTGGATGTTCACGTTCAAGTGGCGCTTCAGACTCGGAAATCCGGTGGCGAGCAGCGCGTCTTCCAGTTTGGGCGCGTCGCTCACGTGCATGGGCGCGCCGTTGAGCCGCGCGCCGGCGCCTCGCTCGGCGGCGAACAGCTCGCGATTGAGCGGATCGTAAACAACGCCGGCTATCACTTCGTTTTCCCTGGCGAGCGCGAGTGTTACGTTCCACAGCGGAAAGCCGTGCGCGAAGTTAGTGGTGCCATCGAGCGGATCGACGTACCAGCGCAAAGGCGCTTTCAATTCGGCGCGCCCGCCTTCTTCGGCTATGATTCCGTGTTCGGGAAAACACTCGCGTAATCGCTTGACCACGAGTTGCTCGCTGGCGCGGTCCGCGGCTGTGACCAGATCGAAAGTTCCTTTCAGTTCGAACCCCACTCCGCGATGGGACATCAACAGTTGACCCGCCTCACGCGCGATCTCGATCGCGGCATCTAAAAAGTCAGGCATACATTTTTACTTCAGCACAGTGGATCGTCCCCACACCGTAAGCTCGCGGCTCTCCGCATCCCGATTGGGAAATAAAAAACTGGCGGCGTATCCGATGCCGAAGAGAATCAGGTGACCGATGACTCCGATCATGTAATCGTGAAATGGAAAATTGAATGGACCCAGGTTCCAGATTTTGCCGCAATTGAGCGTGAGCGTCGCCCATGCGGTAAACACCAGGCTGGCGACGATGCCGATGTTCGCAGCCGCGGCGCCGGCCTTCGGAGTCAGAAAAGCGAGCAGAAACAACCCGACCAAGCCGCCCGCGACAATGGCCGATACGGTGTACCACAAGGACAGCGCGCTGCCGTGACTACGTGCCAGGGCTGTGGCCACTACCATGCATAAGACGCCAGTTACCGCGACGACGATCTTCGCCACGCGCAGACGCTGCCGGTCCGAGGAAGAAGGCTTCAGCGGACGATAGTAATCTTCGACAAAAATGGCAGCCAGGCTGTTGAAGTCCGAAGACAGATTGGCCATCGCCGCGCCGAATAGCGCGGCCAGGAACAGACCGGCGACTCCGGCCGGGATGTGGGTCGTGATGAAGAACGGAAAGACCTGATCCGCCTTCTGCACGTATGCGGACAACGTTTCGCCGCTGGTTTTATAAAACACCCAGCAGAGTGTTCCAATCAGCATGAAGAGGCTCCACACCGGAATGCACAGCAATGTGCCGAGCGCGATGCCGCGCCAGGCTTCGCGATCTGACTTCGCCACCAGATAACGCTGCGCCACTGTTTGGTCCGCGGTGTAGCGCTGCAGATAATAGAAGAAGCCGTAAATCGCGAGCACGATCACGGTGGGTTTGGTGAAGTCGGGCGCCATGCTGCCCAGGCTGATTTTATGGCTGTTCCAGGCGGCTGCGAGCGTCG
>JAICIH010000439.1 GCA_025924475.1 Bryobacteraceae bacterium | reverse complement strand
GAGGGCGGCCTCGTGGAGCGGGCCCTCGCCATCTTCCCCCCGCGCCTCGATACGGGCTCCCCGAGCCAGCAGCAGCGCCACTATTTTCCCTTGTCCTTTGAGTGCTGCGTCGTTCAGATAAGTGGAGCCGGTCGCGGTAGGTCGGTTGATATCGAAGCCGTTATCGATCAAAAGCCGCACAATTTCCGTGCGGCCGCGCAGTGCCGCCGTTTCCATGGCCTGAGCAGCTGCCGCAACGGCATCTTCGGATCGGGCGCCCAGCCGCAGCAGCATAGCTACCATTGGCCCGTTTTTGTAAGCCAGTGCAAGATCGAGCGGCGTCTGGCCCGACCTGTCGTGCTGCGCCAGTTTTGCGCCCGCCTCGCAGAGAGGCTTGGCTAACCCGGCATATCCTTTCATTGCGGCTTCGTGCAAGGGCCCGCGTCCATCGGAGGGGTGTACGTGTTGGACATCGGCCCGGTGTGCCAGCAGCGCCGCCACGGCATCGACTTGGCCATGAAGCACGGCGTCGTCGAGTGGAGTATTGCCGTTGGCATCGGTCGTATTGACCCGCGCACCCGCTCCGATCAGGGCATTGACGACTTCACGATTGCCCTTAGCGGCCGCTTCATGCAAGATACTTCGTCCGTTTGCATAGAGAATGTCAAGGCGGGCCTTGGCGTCTAGAAGCGCATGGACGACTGCCGGATGGTTTGTCATTACGGCGTATTCGAGAGCCGTGGAGCCGGTTCTGTCACGACGCACATTGACATCGGCACCGCCAGCCAGCAACAGCTTGGTAATCTCGAGGTTACCGGTCCAGGCGGCATCGAGCAGTGGCGTGCCGCCCAGGGAATCGCGAACGTTCGCATCGGCTCCCGCGGCTAGCAGCTGCCGTACTTCGGCTGCCTTTCCCGCCCGCACGGCTGCATAAAGCCGGTCGTTGAGAGACGGCGACGAAATGGCCGCAGGCACAAGAAGCCCTAGGGCAACTATGCCGCCCAGCGGCCCGACCATTTTTTTAGCGTATCAGCTTGGGAGGGATTGTCAGCTCAAATGTTTATCGAGCATTTTTTGGAACTCGGGTTTCCCGATGGCGCCCACCTTCTGCTCGACAATCTGTCCGCCCTTAAAAAGGAGCAATGTAGGAATACCGCGAATCCCGTAGCGCGCCGCAGTCTGCTGGTTGCTATCAACATCCAGTTTGCCTACTTTGACCTTGCCGGCGTAGTCGCTCGCTACCTGATCAACTGTCGGCGCCATCATACGGCAGGGTCCGCACCACTCCGCCCAAAAATCTACTAGGACCGGAACGTCCGCATTTAAAACATCTTTATCGAAGGAAGCATCCGTGAAGTTGACCGTGTTGTGCTTGCCTTTATCGACGGAAACGTCCGTGGAATTTACTGTATTATCTACTGCCATAATGGCTCTCCTATTAATTGATGTCGTACTCCTGCATTATGATTCATCGGGTGTCTGATATCCCACGGTGAAATGCAACATTCAGGCCCTGAAAGGCACGGCACAATGTACCCCTCCATAGGCTACACTGTTGGGCAGGCAGCCTGCCTTCCGCTGAGAATGCGCCTGAGGTTGTTTTTGACTCGCCGGTACGTCTATTCCATTCTGCTGCCAGTTCTCCTGCTCGCCGGCATCTCCACTCGAGTATGTGCCGCAGCAGATCCTGGCGAAAGCCAATTTGGCGTCAGCCAGACGCTTTTTGCCACTTTGGCCGCCATCAATGCCGCTGGATACGACACCGGTATCGATTCCCCTATCAACGAACATTACCAGGTGCGGACGCAGATCCGGCAAATCCTCGCCAGCCGGCAAATCCCCTGCCTTTCCGAGCTACGGGCCTTTTATAAGGAACACAAAAAACCGACCGGGGCCGGCGATTTGGGCCAATATATCTCGTTTGCGCTGACTGCGGGCGACCCACCCAAATTTGCGCTACCCAACGGCGAGGTGCCGCCCGATGTGGAGCCACTCCGCGGATTTAGCGACCTGCTGGCGCGTTTTTACAAGGAGGCCAACGTGGCGGATCTCTGGAATCGGGCACAGCCGGCATATATGGCGGCGATGAACGAATACCAGGAATTGGTCATCAACACGCTGTTCGAAGCCAATGGGTATCTGCGCAACCCTTCGGGGTATTTGGGAAGGCGCTTCCAGATCTATCTCGACTTGCTGGGCGAGCCGAACCAGGCGCAGGTGAGAAACTATCGCGAGGACAGCTTCATTGTCATTACGCCGACAACCGCACCGGTTATCGATGAGATTCGCGACGCCTATCTCGCCTACCTGCTTGATCCACTGAGCTTCAAATACCGTAAGGCCATCACGGACAAAAAGGCGCTACAGAAGTTTGCCGAAGAGGCGCCAGCGCTCAACATGGCGTATAAAGAGGATTTTTCGCTCCTGGTCACCAAATGCATGATCAAGGCAATCGATAGCCGGCTGATGCATGGCGGCGCAGAAAAGCGCGCGGCGTTGATCGATCAGGCCATGCGGGAAGGATATATTCTGACCGCGGCGATTGCGGATTTGCTGCCGGTTTATGAAAAGCAGCCGGATGCGTTCCGGCTCTACTATCCGGACCTGATTTCGGCTATCGATGTAAAAAAAGAAGAGAAGCGCCTGCGGACCGTTCAGTTTGTGGAGTCGGTAGCGCCACGCGTGATTGCGCCGCCCGCGAAAATGGAGATCAGTCCGGTGGAAGCTTCACTCGAAGCGGCCGAGGGATTATACGAACAGCATCAGTACGAAGCGGCGCAACAAACATTCAAGAAAGTACTTGGACAGACGGCAGACAAAGCGCTCCAGGGCCGCGCCTATTATGGGCTCGCCCGCATAGCTGTCCACGAGAACAGAAGAACCGAGGCGGTCGAGTTATTTGAGCGAACCGCCGCGAATAATCCAAATCCGGCGATCACGGCTTGGGCGCACGTTTACCTGGGCCGCCTGGCGCTGGCGGAGGGAAATCCCGAAAAGGCTGGCGACCAGTTCAAAATGGCGCTGGCGACAGAAGGGATTTCCGCCATGGCCCGGGAGGCCGCCGAAAAAGGTTTGGAAAGCAATTCATCCTCAGGAGACAAACAGCAATGAAAGTGAAGAATCTACTGGCAGTCGCGGCCTTGGCGCTCGCGTCGTTCGCGCTGCTCGCGCAACAGCCGCCGGCCAATGGACCCCATCCGAAGACCCAGAAGGAACTCGAAGCACTACAAAAAGTCCAGGCCGCGCAACAAGCCAAAGACTGGGACGGCGTACTGGCGGCCATCAATTACGTATTCGAGAATTTCGCGGATACCGAGTTCAAGCCGCAGTTGTACAGCATGGCGATGGCCGCGGCTCAACAAAAGAACGATTTTGTGCAGGTTACAACGTGGGGAGAGCGCGCCATTCAAGCCGACCCCAAAAACATCGAAGCCCGCGTGACGCTGGCCGAATCCATCGCGCAGCACACGCGCGAGAACGATCTGGATAAGGCCGACAGCATCAAAAAGGTCAACGACTATGCCAACCAGGCGCTCTCGCTAATAAAGACCGCCGATACTCCGCCTCCCGGTTTGCCGGCCGAGCAGTGGCCACAGTTCAAAAAGGAATTATCCGCTCAGGCATACGATTCCTTGGGGTTGGCGGCAGCGCTCGACAAGAAGTATCCGGAGGCCGTTACCCAATACAAAGCGGCAATCGAAGCCAATCCCCAATCTGCGGTGGCAAATGCGCGGCTTGCCAAAGCGTACGTTGACAACAAGCAGTACGACGATGCCATTTCGACGGCTGACAAAGTGTTGGCGATGAATGAAGCGCCTCCCCAGGTAAAGGCGTTCGCCCAGCAGCAGAAAGATAACGCCACGAAGCTCAAAACGGCAGCGCCTAAATAACGGCTTTGGGGATGAACGCTCCAATCGAAAGATTGGAAGACGGGCTCGAATACCGTTTCGCCAATAAAGAGCTCCTGATAAGGGCGCTCACGCATAGTTCACGGGTAGCTGAGCGCGGCGCCGCATCCTGGGAGGACAACGAGCAGTTCGAGTTCCTGGGCGATTCCGTGCTCGGCTTTGTGGTCAGCGAGGCGCTGGTGGAGAAACATCCGTCGGCGAGCGAAGGGCGGCTCTCGCGCTGGAAATCCTATCTGGTCAGCGCCGCCCATCTGTATCACTGTGCACAGGCCATTCATCTCGGCGAGTATTTGTTGCTCGGCCGGGGCGAGGAGCAAAACGGCGGGCGCGAACGGAAAACGCTGCTGGCCAACGCGCTCGAAGCGGTGATTGCCGCTCTGTATCTGGATGGCGGGATGGAACCGGTGCGCGCCTTTATTCGCAAGCTGGTGCTCAGTCAACTCGACGATCTGGATGAGGAATCGTTTGAGACCTCTAACTCCAAAAGCGTGCTGCAGGAGTGGACACAATCTTTAGGGCTGCCGATTCCGCGCTACGCGACGGTGGAGACCAGTGGGCCGGAACATGCCAAGCTGTTTACCATAGAAGCGCGCGTGGGCGACCGCTTTGCCTGCCGCGCCACGGCCCGGTCGAAAAAAGCGGCTAGTCAGCAGGCCGCTGGTTTGCTGATTGAGCAGCTTAAGGCGGAACCGCCGTTGTAATTAG
>JAICIH010000438.1 GCA_025924475.1 Bryobacteraceae bacterium | reverse complement strand
GGCTCGCCCATGATGGCGAGCGCGAAGACAGCACCGACTACACCGTACGGTATGGCGGCGAAAACGATCAAAGGTTTCACGGCGTGTTTGAATTGCGCAAGCAGGGCCAGATAAATCGAGAGAACGCAAATAATCAGCACAACGGCCAAATCTCCAAAGCCGCTGTTTTGTTCTTTGTACTCGCCGGCAAAACGGAATATAAATCCGTTCGGCAGTTGCTTTTGAAATTCTTTTAACTTCGAGATGGCCGCCGATATGACTTCAGACGGTAAATGCCCGGCCGCCGGCCAGCACTGCACGGTAATCGTTCTGTATTGTTCGAATCGCCGGATTTTAGGGATTTCCGGCTGCAGAGCAACGGAAGCAACCTGCTCGAGCGGCACGCGCGTCGTATTACGGCCGGAGAAAACATAGAGATTACGCAAATCGGAGAGCTGCGCTCGCTCTTCCATGCGCAGGCGGGCCAAAATCGGAATCTGCTTGTCGCCTTCCCGCAGGACGCCGGCGCGCGCGCCCACCAGCGCGGCATTCACGGAATTGGAAACGTCGGCATTAGTCACATTCGCAAGATTGGCGCGATCCACGTCGACCTGAACCGACATTTTGATACTGGGCTCACCCCAGTCGTCGCGGACCCGGCTAGCAAACGGAATCGCTCGAAAGATCTGCTTCAGTTTTTCGGCTTGCTCACGCAAGCGTGGGAGATCTTCGCCCGAGACTCTCACCTGCACAGGCAGCCCTACCGGCTTACCGGTTTCAAGCGCTCGCGTATCCACGATGGCGCCGGCGATCTGGCTATCGAACACTGGCTGCAAGCGGTCGAGAAGAGGCTCAGTGTCGTGCTTATCTTCGGTTCGCAGGATCACTTGCGCATAGTTGGTCTGTTTCTCTTCCGGCGTGGCGCTACTCCAGAAGCGCGGCCCGCCGCCACCCACGAAGGTTGTCATCGAGACCAGCACATTTCTTTCGTGGCCGTATTCTTCGGCCACTTTCCGCACGATCCCCTCCACTTGTTCCGTTATGTGCTGCGTGGCGCTTAAGGGTGACTCTTCCGGCAGCCAGACATCAATGTAAGAAAAATATTGAAGATCTTTAGGGAAGAACTGCGGCTTGAGTGTCGAGAACACAATCGCGCCCCCAATGAGAAGAAGGAGTGAGGCAGCTAAGCACAGTTTGCGATGTTCGATCGCCTTGGTAGCGGCCTGAAAATACCAGCCGGTGAAGCCTCGCCCGCGACGCTCTTCGATCGGTGTTTCCATTTTTCCACGCAGTAAAAACGCGCTGATAAGCGGCACGAAAGTCATGGACACAAGCAAAGCCGATAAAAGAGAACAGGTGATGACCACCGGCAGGCTGTACATGAACCGGCCTGTGTCGCCGGGCAGCAAAAGGAACGGAAGATACGAGACGATGTTCGTCAACGTGGCGTAGGCCATCGTCTTGAATAATTTCGTAGGGCCGAGCCATGCCGCCACGGACCGGGGTTGGCCGGCGGCGAGTTCCCTCTCGATCGCATCTCCGGAGACGACCGGCACATCGACGAGTAGACCAAGCGCAATGATCAAGGAAGCGATCGAAACCTGCTGGAGATCGATAGACAGTGTGTTGAGCACACCGAAGGTGATCGCAAGTGTGATAGGAATGGCGGCCGCTATCAATACGGCCGTGCGCCAACTCCAGAAGCCAACCAATGCCACAACGACCACCAGTACAAGCGCCTCGATGAGGCTGTTGCTGAACAGCTCGATACTGTCATGCACCTGGAGCGGCTGATCGGAAGTTCGCGCCAGTACTAAATCGCCGGGAAGCGACTTCTTGACCGTTTCCAGATTCTCATCCACCAGCTTTCCAAAGGTATTGATCTGCTGCCCCTTTCGCATCTGAATGGAAAGCGTCACCGCGCGGGTCTTGATCCATTTCCCATTGGCATCGCGGCGCGTGTAGTGATTCAGAAAGGACGGTGGGCTTTCATATCCTCTCGAGATATCGACGAGGTCTCTCAAATAGAGCGGCGTTCCATCCGGCGAAGCGCCGATGATGACGTTGCGGAGATCGTCCGGACTCTTGAATTCACCCGTCGTGGTGACGTTCAGCGAACGGCCTTGCGCATTGAGTTTCCCTCCAGCATCGGGTAAATTTCTTGCGGCAACAATATTCGAAAGATCGGCCGGCCGCAGCTTGTATTGGGCCAGCCGCTCCTGGGAGTAATTGAGAAACACGTTCTCATTCAGTACGCCGGAACGATCGACTTTCGAGACGAGCGGCACGGTTTTCACGCTGCGCTGGATAGTATCTGTGAAATCGTCGAGATCGCGATAGGTGTACTTATCGCCGGCCACTGCTTCTAGTGCGGCAGCCGTGCCGGCCGGATCGCGAATAGCCGCGGGTTTCCAGGCATCCGGATGAAATTCGTCAGTTTGCAGTTTTTCGGCGACCAATCGGTTCACGTTCGTCATTAAGTCCCGATCGCTCAGCGCGGTTGTCACATCGACACCGGTGAATCCCGCTCCGGAAAATACTTTGGGACTGGCGGCCAGGTGCTGAGACACCATATATTGCGCAATGAGTGCAACCGGCCGTTCTACTTCCGCCGTATCGATCGAATTCGGATAGGCCACTACGACGGAGACATGCTGCTGAGAACCCGCTTTCTGGCCGAAGCGAATTTGCCGGATGCGCGCTTCTATCTGTTTGCTTCGCCAAGCGACCTCGTCCGGATCTGCCGGTGGGCTGGCGACTGTGAGCATCAAAGCCGATGTATCGCCAAAGTCTTTGATGTACACAATCGGCCCGGCGCCCTGCGGAAGGTCGTGGATTGCGTCGAGGCGCAATTTGATATCGTCCAGTTCTTTGCCGGCGTCGTAGTTTCCTTTTTCCGCCAGCTCGAATTGAATGGTGGCCACGCCGGTCCGGGAGATGCTCTTGATTTCGGTGGTCCACTGATTCTGCGCAATGGCTTGCTCTATTTTTTTAGTAACAAGCTGCTCTACTTCTTCCGGCTTGGTTCCTTGCCAGGGAACGAGAATCATCGCCTGGCGCACGGGCACATCGGGATCTTTTCGTTGGGGCATCTGCGAGAGCCCATACAAACCCCAAAGAAGGGCCACGCCGAGACACACCCAGGCGACTTGGCGCTGCTCAGTGAAGAAGCGGGCCAGATTACGTGTCTTCTGTTCGGCCATTTCGTCTCTCCTTCAATCGACGATGCGAACCAGGCTTCCATCCGCTAACTGATTCGTGCGGTTTACAATGATGCGGTCTCCGGGCGTGAGGCCATCGTTGATGCCGACCGATCGGCCATACGTCTCGCCGATACGCACACTGCGCAGTTGTGCGACTTGCTTGCCATTTTCCTCGCGGACGGTGAAAACCGAATAATTGTTCGAGCCCGACTGTGCCGTGATTAAGGCGGTCACAGGAACAAGTGGGATTTGGCGGCTCTGCGGCTGCTCGATGCGAGCGCTGGCGATCATGCCTACCTTGAGAGAGCCGCTGCGATTCGGCAGGCTGACTTGAATATTGAAGACGCGGGATTCACGGTTCGCCGCCGCGGCGATCTCGGTGATGCGGCCCGTCCGTTCACCTTCTTCGAGAGCTTCTACTTCAACAGGCACGCGCGCGCCCATCTTGAAGTGCGGAAGCATGCTGTCAGGCACCCCAAATTCGACTTTCACGACGCGCGTATCGGCAATGGTGAATGCCCGACTGCCGGCGGCAACCAGGCTGCCCGGTTCTATCTCTTTCGCCAGGATTACCGACGGCATGGGCGTAGTGAGATCCGTATCGCTTACGGCGATTTGCGCAGACGCGGTTTGGGCTTGCGCAGCCCCAAGTTGTCCCTGGCGCGCCGCCACTTGTTGTAATGCGGCGTCGACGCCCGCGTTGGCGGCTTTTTGTTGCGCGACAGCGGCATCGTAATCGGGGCGCGTGAGCGCCTTCGCCCGATACAGCGCTTCGGCACGTTCGAAATCCAGATTTGCCTTAGTCTGGTTTGCTTTGGCTTGCTCGAGTTGCGCCTGGGCGGTGGCCAGCGCGCCGCGCATAGACGTTTCCTGTCCACCAGCCTGATTCAGCACGGCGTCGTAGTCTTTACGGCGCAGCCGCGCCAGCACGACGCCGGCGGGGACCTGATCCCCTACCTGGCTGTTGCGCATCCGCCCATCCGCGCCACGTATCTGATGGAGCGAAGCGACGTAGCCCGCTTGTTTGAACGCCAATTGCACTTGCGTGTCCGGGCGGATTTCGCCCGAATAGCGCCAGACGGGCCGTATGTCGCGCACGGCAACAGTTTCCACTTTGACGGGAACCGGAACAGCCTGCACGGTTTCTTTCTTCCCACCACAACTTAAGCCAGTGAGCGCGGCTAACAAAACCAAGATTTCTGCAAAAGGCCGCATTATTCTTCCCCTGTCGCTTTCTTCAGATCTGCCCTGGCTTTCCAGAATGCGGCCAAGGCTTGCTGATGCTGGCTATCGGCGGACGCCAACTCCGTTTGCGCTGCGAATAGATCTTTCGTGAGCAGCGCTTCCTTGGCTACCCGCTGCTGCACTTCCTGCAATTTCTGCCGGACCGCCTGCTCGCTGGCATCGCTCAGCGCTAACTGCCGCCGGGCATTCCCCAGTTGCCGCCAGGCATT
>JAICIH010000437.1 GCA_025924475.1 Bryobacteraceae bacterium | reverse complement strand
GAGCAACGCGGCCCGGCGGATGATCTCGAGCGACGCGTCCGTGCTGCCGTCGTTGACAAAAATAATTTCCCAGCTTGCGCGCCGGAGAGCCTCGCGTACGCGCGTGATGGTGGCGCTAAGCGTCTCGGCTTCATTGAAGACCGGAATGATGACGGAAAGCAGCATGTTTTTTGGCCTCTGAACGGTCCTATTTGTACTTTGCGTTTCTCAAAAAGGTGAAGAGAGCGGAATCCTTGCAACTATTCCGCCCCCTTCGGAACGGGGTTACTAACTGGTTAAGAAAGTACTGATCTTGCTGCCAACTCCGCTCATGGCACCGTTGATGCCCGAGGCCAGAGTGTTCATGCCGCCGGCGAGGGCGAGCACAACCAGAATGATCACTGCGGCGTATTCCACGAGATCCTGGCCATTTTCGTCTTTGAGCGCATGCTTTAGTGCTTGCGCCTTTACATACAGCTTTAAAAGCGTGTTTCGCATTCAAATTGTCTCCTGATTCTTTAGGTCTTGTCCTTTGCCGAGAGGTAAGGTACGGCCACAACTGAGGCAATTCGTGAGCCAAATAGAAAAAACGGCAGAAATCGTTGCTGATAGGAAAAGCTGGTGGGTCTGGCTAGGGATGCATGTATACGGCGTGCAACGCAGACCCGGTTCCTGTATACACGTGTTGACAGAGTTCGCCGCGCTCAGGTGAAAAATGCTGATCCTGTTACGTCCGTCTGTCGCTTGGAAGTGGACTTCGAATTGCCACAGATGAGGCTTCGACGCTAGCTTTGCGCTAGTAACGACTCTTATGCACTCTTTCGCCTGGTGGCCCACCATTCTTGCGGTGATCATCGCGTCGGTATCCGACATCCGGAGCCGGCGGATTCCGAACTGGCTGGTTTTTCCTTTCCTAGCGACGGGCGTTATCGTTTCATCGGTCACCCATGGATGGAGCGGGTTTGTGGACAGCATTTCGGGCGTGCTGTTGGCGACATTTCTGTTGGGGCTGTTTTACCTGCTCGGAGGAATGGGAATGGGGGATGTGAAGCTGTGCGCGAGCGTGGGCGCTTGGATCGGCCCGCAGCAGTTGGTGTTTGCGTTGGTGTTTATGGGGTTGGCGGGCGGTGTGATGGCGTTCGGGTGGGCGATACAAGGCGGATTTCTGAAGGAGATGCTGAGCGGCACGGGCGAATTGATCTTCGGGTTCCGGAAACGCGGGTTCCGGCCGCACGACACGCTGGTTTTGTCGAATCCTTCCACGCGAAGAATGCCGTATGCCCCGGCGATCGCGATTGGGGCGATTCTTTCGTTTTTTGCTGTGCCATGAAGGGCGAGTACAAGTTGGGAATTCATTACGGAGCTATTGCGGTTTGCGGGGAACGAATGGTGAGGGCCAGAGGGAGCTCTTGCGCATCCAAGGTCCGCATACCGGTTTGCATTTTGGGGTCGCTTACGCTCCCTGGCTCCGTTTCGGCATGTTGTGTGAACGCGACTCGACTCCGATCCAGATGCTTTTGTGTAAATCAATGGCAAGCTGCCCCACATGCCAGCAGAGCCGCAACGAAGGTTTGCGGTTCTCAGCAGCATTCTTTTGGCGGGTTGACAACCCGCCGCAGGCTGCCAGCCTGCCCCACAACAGCGCTTCAGCGAAATCTTTGCACGCAGGAAAGAAATCACGGTGTAGTAGTACATGGCAGCGGAGGCGCAACCAAAAAGTGCGAGCAAATCGGGGCTAAAAGCCCCGCGCGGGCTGAAGCCCACCCTCCAGTTCAGTATTGCTTCCCACGGATGAAAGCGGGGACGATGTGATGTCTACATTCACGCGCGATACCGAATCGCTGAGTATGAGCGCGCTATCGGTAGTGCTGATCGGGCCCGATGAGCAGCGGCGGCGGGTGGTTGCGAACGCGCTTGCCGGTCCCCAGGCGGGGATCGCGCGCGAGGTCGAGCGCTATCCGCAAGTAGACGATCTTGCCGAGATTATTGAAGCCGATCATGACGTGGTCATCGTCGATCTCGATCCGGATCCGGAGCTGGCGCTGGATGTGGTCGAGAACCTCTGCGGCCAAAATACAGCGGTCACGGTGATGGTTTATTCAGCTCGCGCCGATTCGGAATTGCTGGTGCGCTGCATGCGCGCCGGGGTGCGCGAATTTCTGACCGAGCCGGTGCTGCCGAGCACGGTAGGGGAAGCGTTGGTGCGCGCTTCCGTTAGGCGCGACGAAGTACGCCGGCATAAGAAAGCGACGGGAAAACTGCTGGTGGTTGTGGGCGCGAAAGGCGGCGCGGGCGCGACGACGGTGGCGAGCAATTTCGCCGTGGCATTGGCGAAGGAATCGGGGCGCAAAGTCGCCCTGCTCGATCTGGATCTGCAGCTTGGGGATGCGGCCTTGACGTTAGGTGTCGCGACAAAGTTCACGGCGCTGGATGCGCTGGAGAACATGAATCGCCTGGATTCGGATTTGCTGTCCGTTCTGATGGCCAAGCATCCATCGGGTCTTGCGGTATTGGGAGCCGCGGATACGATTCCCGCTGCGCAACCCTCGAAGAACGGGATGGAGAAACTGTTTCGGGTGGCACGGGAAGACTTCGAGTATGTGGTGGTGGACGCGGGCTCACATTCGATCGAAATGTACGAGGCATTGTTCGAAGCGGCGAGCACGGTGTATCTGGTCAGCCAAGTCGCAGTAGCGGATTTACGCAACGCCAATCGGTTTGTTTCGCGATACTTCAGCGGCGCCCGAAGTGGCAAGCTCGAGGTCGTTCTAAACCGGTATGTTTCGCGGGATATCGAGATCGATGAAGCGGCTATCACCAAAGCTTTAACCAAGCCGGCAAAGTGGAAGATCCCGAACGACTATGCCGCGGCCCGGAGAGCGCAAAATTCCGGCGTTCCGCTGGTTTCTGAAAAGAGCCAGATCGCTTACGCATTTGCCGAGATGGCAAGAGCGGCGTCCGGCCAATTGTCCCTTCCCGGCAAGAGAAAGAAGTTCAGCCTGTTTGGATGAAGAAGAACTTTTCGGAAAAGTAATGCGGATGGAGAGTAAATGGAAAAGCTGAATTTCGAACAATTCAAATCGGAAGTTCATCGGACTCTGATCTCGAAACTGGATCTGGAGAAGCTGTCGGCCGCACAAAACAGCAAAGCGAGACAGGCGGTTGCCAACCTGGTTCAGAACATTATTACGGACGGCAAGATGCCGCTGAGCGCAGCCGAAAAGGAGAAGGTCCAATCCGATTTGCTGGACGAGGTGTTCGGACTGGGGCCATTGGAATCGCTGCTGCGCGATCCGAAGGTGTCGGACATTCTGGTGAATAACAAGAATCTGGTCTACATCGAGCGCGGCGGCATATTGCAAAAAACGGATGTGGTGTTCCGGGACGATCGCCACATCCTGCAAATCATCGATCGGATTGTATCCAAAGTTGGAAGGAGGATCGATGAGTCCTCGCCGATGGTGGATGCGCGGCTTCCAGACGGCTCGCGCGTAAACGCGATTATTCCGCCACTCGCGCTGGATGGGCCGGCGCTGTCCATCCGGCGTTTTGGAACCGGCCCTCTTTCGTCGGACGCGTTGATCGGGTTAAAGACCGTTTCGAGCGAGATGCTGCAGGTTCTGGCCGCGGCCGTTCGCGCGCGCATCAGCATTCTCATTTCAGGCGGTACCGGAGCGGGCAAGACGACGTTCCTGAATCTGCTTTCGCACTACATTCCGGAGACAGAGCGGCTGGTCACCATCGAAGATGCGGCTGAGCTGCAGCTCAATCAGGAGAATGTAGTGCGACTCGAAACCAGGCCGCCGAACGTGGAAGGGCAGGGCGCGATCCGGCAGCGGCAGCTCCTGATCAACAGTCTCCGCATGCGGCCGGACCGGATCATCATCGGTGAGGTGCGCGGCGAGGAAGCATTCGACATGCTGCAGGCCATGAATACGGGCCACGAAGGCTCGATGACGACCATTCACGCCAACACGCCGCGGGATGCTCTCTCCAGGCTGGAGTCGATGGTGGCTATGGGCAACACGGGCTTGCCGGAGCGAACCGTGCGCCACCAGATTGCCTCAGCGCTTACGATTGTGGTCCAGGTAGCGCGGTTGAGCGATGGCACGAGGAAAGTGGTGAGCATAGCCGAAATCACCGGCATGGATGAAAACGTCATCAGCATGCACGATCTTTTCACCTTCGTGAAAAAAGGCATCGGACCGAACGGCAACATCATCGGAGCGTTCCGTCCGACGGGAATAAGGCCGAAGTTTCTGGAGCGATTACGCGTAGCGGGCATCGTTTTGCCGGGCGCGTTGTTCGAAAGCTCTATGGAAGTGATTTGAGGGGCTGGGGGAGAAAATGCTACTTTCCGCGATTGTTTTTTTGGCCGTGTTCCTGATTGCCTTTCTCCTGATTA
This sequence comes from Bryobacteraceae bacterium, assembly GCA_025924475.1. Classification (GTDB taxonomy): domain Bacteria; phylum Acidobacteriota; class Terriglobia; order Bryobacterales; family Bryobacteraceae; genus Bog-105. Next base: position 313 of record JAICIH010000437.1, on the reverse strand, counting down.
CCGCAAGCGGAACCGGCGCATCGGAACGGGTGAAACAAACCTTGGCTCGCCTGGATGCTCTACTGGCGACGGAAGGCAGCCGCGTGGGAGAGCAGGCGGGAGATGAACAAGTTGATCTCCGGAAGCAAGAGCTACTCAGCAGTATTCCGCTGCTTAATCGCATCCTGCTACGCATGGAGATCGCGCCGAAGTTGCGGCGCATTCTGTATCACGCCAACGTGAAATGGACGCCGGGCGGCCTTTTACTAGTTTCGCTGGCGACCTGGGCGGTGTCCGCATTCGTGATCGATATGAAAACGGGGGCGTTTTTCTT
>JAICIH010000436.1 GCA_025924475.1 Bryobacteraceae bacterium | reverse complement strand
TTTCAAATTCTTTGCTGCTTGCGACGATTTCATACTCGGCTGACGATCCGGGTTCCGAGCAAAAAGAACCGCGCGCGTTAGCAAGCGGCGTTGAAACTACATGCTGCGTTTGGTTGCGGCGCAAGCTGCTCTGTGGGGCAGACTGGCAGTCTGCGCGCCGGTTGGCAACCGGCGCACGGCCGAATTCTCAATTACGAAATCCTGATCAAAGGCTCTGGCGCGGTCATGTCAATCTCCACATACGCAAACCGTTCTTCCACTGCGTCCGCAATACTTTGGGCGGAGATTCCAGGGCGTTGATCGCGAAGCCGTTGCACAAAAGCAATAACCTCCGACACATCAGCCGCATCGCGCATCTCATCGACTTTCCCGGGCTGTACTGGAACATCGATATTGACGCCTTCAATCCTCTTGGTCTCGAGAAAAAACTTGATAACAAACCAGGCCCAATGCGTGGCCGCGGCTGTTTTCTTCGGAAATAGTTTCGCTTCCCGTTTAAATTCGGTGATGTAGTCTTGGTCGAAAGCGTCGCCACGTTTCGTCGAGCCGCGATTGTTCCTGACAGTCCTCCAGAAAAGGTTTCCCAATGTGTCGGCCGGTGGTGGTGAACCCGAAAGATTCCAAGCGAGCGGCATGACGAGCTCCCAAAGAGATCGGGGGACAATGTGGTCCGCGTCTGCAACAACTCGCGGCAGTCCACGCCGCGTACGACCGGTTCGGGAAAGTCCTCGAATCAACCCGGGATATCGTTGCTCAGTCTCACGGATGAGAAGAGCGCGGTAGTCATCGGAAAACAGTTTCGCCTGCTGATGCTGATAAAGCCGGTTCAGAAATAGCTGAACATTGGAGGGTATTTTGCTGCTTAGAATCACAAATCCTCCCGTGGTCGGCGTGAAATCGATCTTGCTCAGTTTACACGCTGCAAGGATGGCGAAATGGCGCCACGTCCACGTGACATCCGCCGCAATGCCGCTTTGTACCTCGTTGACGAGCTCGGTGTCACATCTTGCTGGTCGTATCTCGTCATCGAGTAAGAGAGCAGGCTGAGTTACTGCAACAAGCCGGGCGTCATTTCGTCCCGGCAGGAAAGCCATATCGGATTTGAACCAGGAGGAAGGAGGCTGAATGTTTGCTGCCTACGTTATCGTCACTATGCTCGCCGCGGCGTTCAATGTATATGCGGCTTATGTGGACTTCGCTCGCGCCGAATGGGTGATCGCAAACATGACAAGATATGGCATCCCGCGTTCCTGGTTGTTTTCGCTTGGTGCCCTGAAGGCCGCAGGAGCGGTTGGGCTGCTGATCGGTATCCGTGTCCCTTCGATCGGAGTCGCGGCCTCACTTGGCCTCGCGCTGTACTTCATCGGCGCAATCGTCACTGTCGTGCGGTCTAACTGGTATTCGCACCTCCGTTTCCCTGCGCCATTTCTCCTGTTGGCCGTAACCTCATTGGTGTTACGACTGGTCACGCGGCAGTAAGTGCCAGCCGCCTTGTGGAAGTCGAGTTCAACCGCGCCCAGAGCATGCCTCGAATCGTTGATATGCTTTTGAAATCGACGAACTCATGCGGCTTTTAAGTACCTCGCACAAAACGGCCAAGGCCGTTGCCGCCCGAATCTCGCGAGGTTCTGCATTGGATGACAGAGCCGCATGTGCGGCATTTGCGTCCCTGATTCGCTTCTGGCAATTTCGCTGGCTGATAGGCGCCGCATTCATTTTCTTTTCGATTGCTGGAGTAGCCCAAACAATTGACCCAGGCCAACTCCAGGCCACTCGCACGTACATCAAACATTTATGGCGCGTTCTGGAACGGTCGAATCGTGCGCTGCTCAAGTCGGCCAGCGATCCTAAATTAGGGCAGACAGGCCGGCTGGCGCTCTATATCGCGCGTGACGAGGCCCCGCAGAAGATTGCAGCAACCTTGCGCCGCCAGCTTACGCCGGCGGAGATGAAGCGCGTCGATATTCGCCGTCTTCCGGAAGATCCATCCACGATCCAGGAGGCCGGTCTGCTGTATTTGCCACATCCGTATGTGGTGCCAGGCGGGCGGTTCAATGAGATGTACGGATGGGACAGCTATTTCACGCTTCTCGGTCTGCTTCGTGACGGCGAACTGGAGCTCGCCAGAGACATGACCGACAACTTCATCTATGAGGTTGAGCACTACGGAATGATTCTGAACGCGAACCGGACGTATTATTTAACGCGCTCGCAGCCGCCATTTTTGACGCAGATGATTCTGGAAGTTTTTCGCCGCACCGGAGATACAAAATGGCTCGCCTCGACCGTGCCTTTTATCGAAAAGTATTACGCCTACTGGATGCGGGAGCCTCACTTCACGCCCGCGAGCGGACTGTCGCGTTATTACGGAGGCGCCTCAACTCCGGCGCCAGAAGCGTTGCATGGGGAGCGCGACAAGCAAGGGAAGACTCATTATGACCGCGTTCGCGACTATTACCGCACGCATAGAGTCGCCGAATACAACGTAGATCAGTACTATGACAGAGCCGCCGATCAACTTAAGCCGCTCTTCTACATTGGAGACCGCGCTGTGCGCGAATCGGGATTCGATCCGTCGGGTCATTTTGGCCCTTTCAGCGTCGACATCATTAACTACAATCCAGTCGCGCTGAATTCATTGCTGTGCCGGATGGAAATGGATACAGCGGCCATCATGGCTGTGCTCGACCGCCCAAGGGAGGCGCAGCTATGGAGTCGTCGGGCGATCCAGCGTGCCGACAAAATTAATCGCCTGATGTGGAATGCTCGGGAGGGTCTTTATTTCGATTACAATTTCATCCACCAGCGACAGTCCAATTATCATTTCCTGACGACGTTCTATCCTTTGTGGGCTGGAATTGCTTCATCGGAACAGGCTGAAAGAGTTCGAGCAAACCTGCCGATTTTTGAACGAACGGGCGGGTTGCAGACGAGCGATCACGTTACCGGAGGTCAATGGGACGCTCCCTTTGGCTGGGCTCCGCTGCACATTATGGCGGTGGAGGGTCTGCGCCGTTATGGTTTCAATAATGACGCAGATCGAATCAGCCGAAAATTCCTTGCCATGGTGATGCGTGATTTCCGTGAACATGGCACCATCAAAGAAAAATATGATGTCGTGACTGCGAAATCGGATTTGGGCGCGGGGCTCAGGTTTGGCTACGGCTCGAACGAAGCAGGTTTCGGTTGGACGAATGCGGCTGTCGTTCTCTTCGCAGATGAGTTGCAGCAAGAGCACAAACTGGCGGCTTCTGCCGGCGCGCGGTAACTTTTCGATCTACGGCCCAAACGCGAGCAAAACATTCCCCGGAGCGCCACCCTGAAACCCCGTATACCCCGACGTCACATAAACCATCCCATCGGCGATCGTAGTCCCCGCCGAGCCGATCGAACCGCCACGCGCTTTGACTCCATTCACCGTCACGACTTCCTGCGCCGTGTCGTACTGCCAAAGCGGTCGGCCATCCATTGTGCCGAATGCACGAAGCATTCCATCCAGCCCGGCCGTAAAAACTACCCCGGGTATGACAGTTACGCCTGCGGTAATTCCGGCATGACCGCTCATCGATTCCTGCGGTGGAGTCGGTGTGAACCACTGCTCCACTCCGTCCGATAACCGAACTGCCGCCAATCCGGCGATCGTTCCCGCGCCACCCCGCATCGCGAAGTACGCCTTCTCATCGTCCGCCGCGCCACCGAACACAATCTGGCCGCGCGATATGTCCGATCTCCACACCAGCGCCCCTTTGTTATCGGGATCATGCGCCCAAACCAGCCCCGATTTCTGCCCCGCCACCAGCAGGCTCTTGCCGTTCGGCAAATTCAGCAGAATCGCACCAGCCGAAAAATCCCAATCCGGACCTTCCGGCTCCGGGCAATAGTAAGTAACCGGCATCGGCGGACGTCTGGAACTGGGAGCGCTCGTGCTGCCCGCGCGAAAACTCTTCGGCGGAAAACCCGCAGGCCCTTGCCCCTGCGGACAACCCGTATGCCAGACATCTTTCGGTTCGTCCTGCTGAATCCACAGAATCTTACCCGTCTCCAGATCGAGTGCCATGATCGCGTCCGACCGTCCCACATCCGGCTCTGAGAACGTATTGCCTGTCACGACATAAATGGCATGGCGTTTCGGATCCACCGTGATCGGCCCCCATACTCCGGCGCCCGAGGGCCCGATAAAGCTCTTGCCATCGGCCGTCTTTCTTGGCCTCGGTTGATCGGGAATCATGTACGTCTTCCAGACTTGCTGGCCGGTGTTTGCATCGAGCGCCGCCACCATGCCCCGGAACGTGCAACAGGGATGATTGGGACTAGACGATTCCGGCTCTTCGAGCGAGGCAACCGGAACGTATAAGCGGCCATTGTAAAGCCGCGTCCCGCCCGTGATTCGCGAAAGCGGGTGCGCATCGATGAGGTGCTTCCATAACAGCTCGCCGTTCGTCGTATCCACCGCGTACACATTTCCGTGAATGTCGCCGAAGAACGCTGCGTATCGCTCCGTTCCACCGCTGCCGCTTGGCTTCATTTTTCCAATTGTGATGGCGCTGCGTACGCCGGTCTGCGCCTGGAACGACCAATGCACGCAACCACTCTCCGCGTCCAGCGCGTAAACAAAACCCGCATCGGAGCTCACAAACACTCGTCCATCCACCAGCGTCGGCTGACCGTAAACCGACGCCGCGGCTGGCAGCCCGAACG
>JAICIH010000435.1 GCA_025924475.1 Bryobacteraceae bacterium | reverse complement strand
GTTTCCTGAACGATATCTTCCGCGTCTTCCACGTTCCGCAGTACCACGTACGCAATGCGAAACACGAAACGCGACTGACGCTCCACCAGTAGCACAAATGCCGCATCTGGTTCTTGCGTCGCCTCCTGCTTTAGCAACCTGTCCCACTCACCGATAGCCGCTCTGGACACAAGCTCGACATTCATGTCACACGTTCATCCTCTAAGACCGCCTGGCTCTTCGCCGCGCTCGATTATTTTTGGCCACTCAGACAGGTCGGCCGGTCTTTTGTAACATGGGCTACGGGACCTTGTAGTGCTTCGTTTCGCCACGCTGGCGTTTATATCCGTCGCTGCCTTTGGACAGCAAGTCTCTTTCGATCGCGATATCCGGCCCATCATGTCGGATACCTGCTTCCGCTGTCACGGTCCGGATGCGAGCTCGCGCATGGCAAACATGCGGCTCGATATCCGCGAAGAAGCCCTGAAACCGAAGAGGCACGGAACGCCCATAGTTCCGGGCGACACCGAGCACAGCGAAATCATCCAGCGCGTTTTTGCCAAAGACGGGCGTGTGATGCCGCCGCCTTTTGCGCACAAGGAGCTGACCGAAGCGCAGAAGCAGACCATCCGGCGATGGGTGGAGCAGGGCGCCAAATACGAGATTCATTGGTCCTATAGACCGGTAGTCCGGCCCGCAGTGCCGAAGATCGCGGGCGCCGAAAATCCCGCCGTAAATCCAATTGACGCGTTCATTCAGGCCCGTTTGGCGCAGGACGGCCTGAAACCTTCGCCAGAGGCCGACCGCCGGATCTTGATCCGCCGCGTGACCTTGGATCTGACTGGGCTTGCGCCGAAGCCCGAGGAAATCGCGGCTTTCGTTGCAGACAATTCGCCCGACGCTTACGAAAAATTAGTCGATCGATTGCTGGCGTCGCCGGCCTATGCGGAGAAACGGGCCGTGCGCTGGCTCGATGCGGTCCGTTATGCGGATACGGCCGGATATCACGGCGATGTCGAGCGGCCGGCATGGCCGTACCGCGATTACGTGCTACGCGCCTTTCGCGACAACAAACCCTTCGATGTGTTTACGCGCGAGCAAATAGCCGGCGATCTGCTGCCGAACGCCACGGCGGAACAAAAAATCGCCTCAGCCTATAACCGCATGGGTCGCACCTCGGCCGAAGGTGGCTTGCAGCCGAAAGAGTACCTGGCGAAGTACGGCGCCGAACGCGTACGCACAGTCAGCACAAATTGGCTGGGCACCACCATGGGCTGCTCGGAGTGCCATAACCATAAATTCGATCCAGTTCTGACGAAGGACTTCTATTCGATGAAGGCGTTCTTCGCGGACGTGAAGGAAACCGGCCTGGTGCCGGATTTCGGACCGGATGCATTCGCGCCGAAAATGCCCGTCTACAAGCCCGGCGAAAAAGAGCGGATCGATGCGCTCAAAAATCAGATTCAGAGCGAGAAGAGCGAACTGGACCGGAAGGCCGACGCCATGACCGCGAAACGAGAGGCGTGGGAGAAGGAACTTTTGTCGCATGCGAATGCGGGCGAGCTTGCCTGGAAATTCCCAATTCCGACGGCCGTTTCCGCGAAGAGCGCTCAACTGATGGTGCAAATCAAGGATGTGGACGCCGATGCTGAGCGCGCGCATCCACTTGTAGTGACAAGCGGCGGCGCTGGTTTAGTCCTGGTGAGCGGGCCCAATCCGGATAACGAGACCTATACGCTAACTTTGAAACCCGGCGCAGGCGTGTGGACGAGTTTGGGTGTGGAAATAGACACCGATCCTTCGCTGCCCGGTGGCGATATCGCGCGCGGCTCCGATCGGTTTGTCATTACCGAAGTAGACGCGGCCTATTCCCGCAGCGGCCGCGGCGCAGGAAAGCAAACACCTTTCGCTTTTGCATACAGTACCGTTTCTCCAACCACGGGCTTCCCGGCGATGGCGGCGATCGACGGCGATTCGAAAACAGGTTTCGGAATCGTCGGCAGAGCGAAAGCGCCTTTGCTGATTTTGCGTTTTGCCAAGCCACTGCATACGACCGCGGCCTCGACATTGACGATTCGCCTGCATCAGGACTCCCAGTGGCGGCAGGCCACGATCGGACGATTCCGCATCGGGCTTTCGAGCGGAACGTACTCGTGGGACAACAATCCCCGGCCGAAGGCAGAGCGCGCGCAAAATCAGGCCGAGCCCGCGGTTATTCCGGGATTGCCGCGCAATTTATCCAAAGCGTTGGAACAACCGGAAGAGAAGCGTTCGGCTGAACAAAAGGAACTGATTCGAGACACCTTCGAGTATTCGTCTTCGAAATTGGCCCCGGCGCGCATCGCATTGGCGAAACTCGAAATGAAACAGAGTTTTCTCGAGGGAGCGGTCGCCGACGTGATGATCACCGAAAGCGCGCCGCCGCGGGAAACGCGTATTCTTCCGCGAGGAAATTGGATGGACGATTCCGGCCAGATCGTTCAGCCCGCCATACCGGAGTTTCTTGGGCATCTCGACACGCAAGGCCATCGCGCGACCCGTTTGGATCTGGCGAGCTGGCTGGTTTCGGCAAACAATCCGCTGACCGCGCGTGTGTACATGAATCGGATGTGGGCGGAATTTTTCGGCACGGGTATATCGAAGTCGGTCGAAGATTTGGGATCGCAGGGAGAATGGCCGTCCCACCTGGAACTGCTCAATTGGCTGGCGGCCGAGTTCATGAATCCTGAGTACGACGCGGCGGGCACGCATCCCTGGGACATTCGCCACATGGTGCGGATCATCGTATTGAGCAACACGTATAAACAATCGTCGATATCGTCTCCGGAGCTCGATCAGCGCGACCCGGATAACCGATTACTGGCGCGGCAGAGCCGCTTCCGCGTGGACGCCGAGTCGGTGCGTGATTTGATGCTCGAGATTTCCGGGCTCTTAGTGAATAAGTTTGGCGGGCCGAGCATACGGCCGTACCAGCCGAACGGCTATCTGGCCGCGCTGAATTTTCCGAAGAGAAGCTGGTCGGCAAGCCGCGACGAGGATTTGTACCGGCGCGGCGTTTATACCTTCTGGCAGCGCACCTTCCTGCACCCCACGATGATGAATTTCGATGCGCCGACGCGTGAGGAATGCGCGGTAAGCCGCGTGATTTCGAACACGCCGCTGCAGGCGCTGGATCTGTTAAACGACCCAACGTTTGTAGAAGCGGCGCGCGTGTTCGGTGAACGGATCTTACGTCAAGGCGGCAATAATTTGCAAGACCAGGTTCAATGGGCGTTTCAGCAAGCAACCGGACGGCGTCCGGAGAACGACGAAGTGCAACTCCTTGTCGATTTACATGCGAAGAGTCTGGCGCATTTCAAGAACGATCCGGCGGGAACGGCGAACTATCTAAAGATCGGGGATTCGCAGGTCCCGTCCAATGCTCAGTTGCCAGAACTAGCGGCGATGACCAACGTCGCGCGGGTCATTATGAACCTGCATGAAGTGATTACGAGGGATTGAGATGAACGCTATTCAAATCGACGCACTAAAGCGCCGGGCTTTCCTGGGACAAGGCGTAACTGGCTTGGGTTTAGTGGCGCTGAATTCGTTGCTGAATCCCGCTGTTCTGCTCGCTCAGGCAGATGACAGAAAATCGCTGGGCGCGATCAACCCGCTGCCGTTCGCGCCCAAAGCCAAACGCGTAATTTACCTCTACCAGGCCGGCGGCCCGTCGCATCTCGAAACGTTCGACTACAAGCCCGCTTTGGCAAAGCTCGACGGTCAGGGCATGCCCGAATCGTTCACCAAGGGCCAGCAACTCGCGCAATTGCAAGGAAAGGCGCTGAAGTGTTTCGCGCCGCAATTCGGATTCAAGCGATTCGGCAAGAGCGGTATCGAGATGTGCGAGCTGTTCTCCGAAATCGGCAGCGTAGCCGACGAGCTTTGCATCGTCCGCTCCATGTGGAGCGAGCAAATCAATCACGATACCGCGCACATGTTCATGAACACCGGCTCCATTATTGCGGGCCGGCCGAGCATGGGGTCGTGGTTGTTCTATGGACTCGGGTCCGAGACGCAGGACCTTCCGGGCTTTATCGTGATGCTTTCGCAAGGCCGCGGCGGGCAGATGCAGCCGATTTCGGCGCGCCAGTGGTCTTCCGGTTTCCTGCCGAGTAAATTTCAAGGCATCAAGCTGAATTCTTTCGGCGATCCGGTGCTTTACATTGACAATCCGCAGGGCATCGATAAGCCTCTGCAGCAGGCCTCCATCCAAACCGTCGCGGAGCTGGATAAGAAACGTTATAAGACTGTGCAGGATCCTGAGATTCTGACGCGGATTGCGCAGTACGAAATGGCGTTCCGGATGCAGAGCAGCGTTCCGGAGTTAGTCGACATGAGCAAGGAGCCGACGCATGTCCTCGAGGCCTATGGGGCGAAGCCCGGCGACGGTTCCTATGCTTCGAATTGTCTGCTGGCGCGGAGACTGGCCGAACGCGGTGTCCGCTTCATCCAGCTCTATCATCGCGACTGGGACCACCACGAGCAGGTCAAGAACGGCATCCAGTACAAAGCCGAAGAAGTCGATAAACCGACCGGCGCCCTGATTAAAGACCTGAAGGAGCGCGGCATGCTGGACGACACGCTCATCATTTTCGGCGGCGAATTCGGCCGCACGCCGATGTCGCAATCCGGCACCGGACGCGATCATCATATTAAGACGTTCTCGTACATGATGGC
>JAICIH010000434.1 GCA_025924475.1 Bryobacteraceae bacterium | reverse complement strand
GCGCTGGCGTCTAATCGGTATATGCCCTCTTTTAGCCTTGCGCGTCTGGCCGAATTTCTCGGCTGCGAGTTGGCGGGGGACGCCGGCGCCTCGATTACCGGCGTTTCCACTATCGAAAAGGCCGGTCCCGGCGAGATCACGTTTTTGGCCAATTTGAAGTATGTCCCGAAAGTGAAAGCGAGCCGTGCCGCCGCTATCATCGCCGCCGAGCCGCTGAAAGATTTTGCCGGCGCCACACTGGTCTCCGCGAATCCCTATCTGGATTTCGCGCGCGTTCTGGCGTTGTTCTACCAGCCTCCTAAGCCCGCACCCGGCATTCATCCGACAGCTTCCATCGCCGGCACCGCAGTGATCGGGCCGGAGCCTTCCATCGGCGCGTATGCGGTGGTGGGTGAACATGTCTCGCTGGGCGCAAACGCGGTTCTCTATCCGCATGCCGTCATTTATGAAGGCTGTGCAATCGGAAATCATTTCACCGCGCATTCGCATTCCGCGGTTCGTGAATTCTGCCGCATTGGCGATCGCGTCACGCTGCACAACGGCGTTGTCATCGGCGGCGATGGTTTTGGCTTTGCCAAAGCAGCCGATGGCAGGCAATTCAAAATCGTCCAATCCGGCATTACAGTGCTCGAAGATGATGTAGAAATCCAGACACTGACATCGGTCGATCGCGCCACGCTCGGCGAAACCCGAGTGAAGCGTGGCGCCAAAATCGACAGCCTGTGCCAGATCGGTCATGCCTGTGTAGTGGGCGAGGACAATATCATCTGCGGCCAAACCGGGCTTGCCGGCAGCACGGTTCTCGAAGAGAACGTCATTATGGCGGGCCAGACCGGCTCGTCGGGGCATCTCACCATTCACAAAAACGCGATCGTTTGGGCGCAGTCGGGCGTGGGGCACGACGTGCCCGAAGGGGCTATCGTCTCCGGGTCACCGGCTTTTGATTCGCGCATCTGGCTGCGCGCTTCCGCGGCCTACTCCCGGCTCCCCGAAATGCTGCGGACTATTCGTACTCTCGAACGCAAGGTCGCTGAGCTCGAAAAGCAATTGGGTTCACCAAAATGAGAATCGTAGTCGGCATCACGGGGGCATCCGGCGCGGTCTTTGGCATTCGCGCTCTGGAAGTGCTGCGCACACTGGATGTGGAAACGCATCTGATTCTGAGCAAGTGGGCGCGTTCGACGATTGCGCACGAGACTGCAATGCCTTTGGAGGACCTGGAAAAGCTCGCCTCGGCAGTGCACCATCCCGATAACCAGGCTGCGCCGCTCTCGAGCGGATCTTTTAGGACCGACGGCATGATCATCGCTCCCTGCAGCATGAAAACGCTCGCTGCTATCCGCGCCGGGTTCGGGGACAGCCTTATTTGCCGCGCCGCGGATGTCCATTTAAAAGAGCGGCGCAAACTGGTGCTCCTTCCGCGCGAAAGTCCGTTCAGCGAAATTCATCTGGAAAACATGCTCGCCTTGAGCCGGATGGGCGCCGTCATATTCCCGCCGATCCCAGCGTTCTACAATCACCCGCAGAATGTAGATGAGCTGATCCACCACATTGTTGGCCGCGTCCTCGATCAATTCGGCTTGGATACGCCGGGCCTCGCGCGCTGGTCCGGCTTCTGAATGCATTGGCTTGGCAAGTATCTCGCGTTGTCGTTAACGCTTCCCGCATCGGTAGCGGCCGGCTATATCCTGGCGGCGGTTGCCAATCACTGGCTCCATTGGAGCTTCCTGCCAGCTGTTGGCATTGTCCTGGGGATGGCGGCGGGGTTGATACAGATTTTTCGCGAGATCTCCCGCGACCAGAACAAATGACGATTTCTGTGTCCGTCCGCCGGCTGTACCGGCTGACTTTGGCGGTCGGGATTTTGGGGGCGGCGGCGTTCGGTTGGACGCAAGGCGCGCGAGAGGCGCTGGCGTTCGGGCTCGGCGCATTGGGTTCGTTTGGTAATTTGTGGCTGTTTCACCGGCTCTCGCTCAGCATCGCGCCGGGCGAAGGGTCGGGAAAGCCCTGGCAGGCGGGCGCCTTCATCGGCCGCTACCTGGTCTTATTTGCGGCCGGCTATGTTATAGTCAAAGGCTTAGGTGTCAATCCTTTGCCGGTAGTTCTGGGGCTTTTTGCCAGCACTGCGGCAGTCCTGGCATCATCCATCGTTGAGTTACTGCAAAATCTGTTGAGTCGATCTGCGCGATAAATGGAAGAACACGAGCTCTGGATTACATCGCTTTTCAATCGCTTCGTGCCCGGTCCCGGTGGCTATCACTGGAGCGATTGGTTCGTCTGCGAAATTCTGGTCGTTCTGTTCGTCCTGATTTTCTTCGGACTTTTGAAGAGCCGCCTGTCCGTTGATAAACCGGGAAAGATTCAGCATTCGTTTGAACTTATTTACGAGTTCGTCCATGCCTCGGCAGAAGAGGTCGTGGGCCATGGCGGCGGGAAATACGTGGCGTTTTTTGGCACGATTTTCCTGTTTATTCTCTTCATGAATGTCCTGGGTCTGATCCCGGGCTTTGTATCGCCCACAGCCTCGCCTCAGGTTCCTCTCGGCATGGCAGTGGCGACATTCATTTTCTATCACGCGACTGGCTTACGCGCGTACGGCGGCGGCTACATCAAGCAATTTTTGGGGCCGATGCTTCCTCTGGTTCCGGTGATGCTGCCTATCGAGTTCTTCAGTCACTCCGCGCGGCTGCTTTCGCTCACCGTTCGTCTTTGGGCCAATATGTTTGCCGGGGACGAAGTATATCTGACGTTCCTCGGATTGACAAAGCTTATTGTTCCGGTTGCCTTTCTTGGCCTGCATTTGTTCGTTTCTCTGCTGCAGGCATATATTTTTATGTTGCTCGCAATGGTGTACGTCGGCGGAGCCGTGTCGCACGAGCATTAGGCCTTATACCGCTTCCAGTGTGAGCGCCCGGCGTCCCAACGCACGGTGCCGAACCACCTCCTGGAGGCAATTTAATAGGAGAAAACAATGAAAAACAAATTGATGATGCTGGCGTTCGGACTGCTGGCTCTAGCCAGTCCGATGCTCGCGCAAGGAGCCGCCGGGGCCGGGTCCCCTGCGGATTTAAACCGGAAGGCCGCCGCTTACATTGCGATGGGTATTGCCGCAGGCCTTTGCGGTATCGGCCAGGGAAGAGCGACCGCCTCAGCAGCGGAAGCCATGGCGCGCAACCCTGGAGCCATCGCGGCTATCCGCGTGGCGCTGATTCTCGGTCTTGTGCTGATTGAATCGCTGGCGCTCTACACGCTAGTGATTACGTTCATCGCCCAATAAACAAAATGGCCCGCCGGCGTGGATTACGCCGGCGGGCATTCCTATGAAACTGCCAGGAATTTTCCCCGCATTGACGAGTTCCTTCGATTACGAAGGAAAGCTTTATAAAGCCAAAGTCATTCACAATATCGAGAAGCTGAACCAGGTGGCGCTTACCGGCTACACGGTGTGCGGCTCAACCGGCGAAACACCGCTGTTGAGCACGGAAGAGCGCCTGCAGCTTATGGAGTGGGTAAGCCAGGCGAGCGCTCCGGGCAAGACATTGATTGCGGGAGTCGGCGCGGAGAGCGTCCATGAAACCGTTCGTGTCGCCAATCGTGCGGCCGATCTCGGTTATCATGTGGCTCTTGCGTTGACGCCCTTTTACTACCGCGGCCAGATGCACAAACCCGAAACACAGGCGGTGTTTTTCCGCGCCGTCGCCGACCAGTCCAAAATTCCGGTGCTTCTGTACAACATTCCGCAAGTTACCGGCTACGATCTTCCGGTCGACACGATCGCCGAGCTTTCCCAACATCCGAACATCATCGGCATGAAGGATAGCTCCGGCAATGTCGAAAAATTGAAGCAAACCGTAAAAGCGGTGAAGCCCGAGTTTCAAGTGCTATCGGGCTCTGGCGTAAGCTTCGGAGAAGCCCTGGAAGTCGGCGCGGCGGGCGCCATCCTTGCGATTGCCAATGCGCTGCCATACGCCTGTGTGACGATTTGGGAGGCGTTTCGCTCGCGCCAGCAGGAAGCCTGCAAAGATTGGCAGACTCGTTTGTTGCCAGCCTCAAAAATTATCGCCGCTAAGTACGGAATTCCCGGTTTGAAATATGCCATGGACTTGAATGGCTATTACGGCGGTCCTCCGCGTCTGCCGTTCGTACCGCCTTCAAATGAAGGCAAAGCAGAAATCGCGCAAGCGTTTGACGGGCTGCGGAGCTGACCCAAGTTCGTCGCCGTTGAATGTTGAAGACCGCTCCCTCGCGGTCGCGGCTCGGTATTTTACGAAGGCGTTGGAGCAGTTTTTCTAAGTGTTACTTCAGGTGTACCGGCTGTGTGAACGCACCGTTACCTGCCGAATCCCAAAGCGCGAAGCGCACCCATCTTTTTCCGGCAGCATCGAACGGGATACTGAATTTACGGCTTCCGAAGGGGCCCATGTTTGTCAGGCTGACGATCTTGCGATCGACAGTTTTTCCGTCGCTCCAGACCAGCTCCGCGAATTCCGGCGGGAATGTCCATTCCGCTTCCGCCGTGTACGTGCATTTGGCGCCGCTTCCATCGATGCCCCAATTCCGAAATAAGACTTCCCCGGTAGTCACGAAATAATTGCCGGCGCGCAGCGCGTCCACGACCGGCGTCCAGCCATCGGTGAATTTCGGAACGCGGTCGAGTTTGACATAGTTCACAGCGAGCTGCGGATACGTCTCGTCATCCGGATATTTCATGTAGGTATCGCCCTCGGCAATCATGTACCTTGGTCCGGCCCAGTT
>JAICIH010000433.1 GCA_025924475.1 Bryobacteraceae bacterium | reverse complement strand
ATTGCATGAGCCTTGGTTGATTCAGTTGCGACGAAATCACACCGAACGTGGAATTGGCCGCGGTGGAGTATTGCAAGTTAGGCTGGCCAAATTGAACACGATTGAAAAGATTGAAAGCCTCCGCGCGAAATTCGACCTTAAGCTGTTCGGTGATCGCTGTTTTCTTGAAAAGCGCCAAATCGTAATTGGCAATGCCGGGTCCGCGCAGCACCGAATCCGTGCGGCTTTCATTGCCGAACGTGTAGGGCGCCGGCAGGCTGAAACACGATGTATTGAACCACTGATTGATGCGCGACTGCGCGGAGCCTGAGATGACCTCATCGCAGCCGGCCTTCACATTCGGACGCAGGCCTGTATTCAAGCCGGTCGTATTCGGCGTCGCGGTAATGCCTAACGGAAATCCTTTCTGGAAGGTTGTCAATCCGTTGATGCCCCAGCCGGAGACCAGGCGATCGGTCAATCCCGTGACGCCCGACAGGAACTTCTGTCCTTTTCCGAAGGGAAGATCGTACACGTAACTTACGGTCAGCCGCTGGCGCGAATCGAAGCTGGACAAGGCCTTTTCTGCTCTTAAGTCGTACCAGTTTTGAATACCCGCGACGCCAGTCGGCGAGTCGAGCCAGGTGGTGAGTGTCTCGGCATTGGAAAGGATCTTCGAAAAAGTATATGCCCCGAGCACCGTGCCGCCTGATTTGAAACGCTTCTCCACTTTTACCTGAAGCGAGTGATATGTGCTGTCGCCGCTGTAGTCGGCCGGAGCGGAGACGCTGGTGTACTGCGGATAAGGGAGCAACAGCTGCCCCGCCTGAACCAAAGGCGCGGAGAGCGCTCCAGATGTAATCCTTCCAAAGAAAGGATTCGGAACCATCGTCTTCAGTTGGCTTCCTAAGGCCAAATATTGCGGATTGATTTGATTGTATTGCCGGCCCAGCCCCAGATGAATTCCACGCAGTCCGGAGTAGCCGGCTTCCACGGCGATATCGGACGGGAATTGGTGTTGCAGCGTGAAATTCCACTGATAGGTATACGACTGATTCGAACGGTAGGGGTTCGCGTGGCCGCCCATGGAGGTTCCAAGGAACAGTTGCTGGTATATCGGATTGCGGCCAGGCGCTGGTTGAATGCCGTTCGGGAACGGATCGCTGAGCGTGCTTGCCGGCGTGACCGAACTATCCAGAGTCCCGACCACCGGATTGGTGAAGTAGTTGGACGGATTGCCGTAAGGCCCTTGGGGAAACGCGATCGTTGCCGGACTGAAGAAAACGCCGCCGCCGGTGCGAACTACGGTCCTATCGGAAAGCCGATAGGCGAGGCCCAGACGCGGCGCAAACAGATTGTAATGTTCAGGATTCAGCCCTTCCTCCGGATGGTTCGGTGTTTTGACCAGATCGAAAGCGCCAAGCACCGGATTCCCGTTTACCAGCACGCCCTCCAACGCAGGATTCGGTTCGGTGAAGTTGAACGTGACCTGGCGATTGAATCTCTCGCGGTACACTCCTGGAATTTCCCAGCGCAGGCCTGCTGTCACAGTTAGCTTGTTGGTGGCCTGAAACGTGTCGGTAATGAAATAACCCTGGTAGTACAGCGTTGTGAAGGTGAATAGCGAGGTCTGAAGCAGACTATTCGCGTTCGGCAGGCCCAGTTCGAAAGACGCCAGGCCGCTGCCGGAAGCTCCCGAATTCAGGGCGTTTTGCGAAGTGAAAAGGTTATCGAACTGGAAGGAGCCGCCGGGGCTGTTGTTCTGGAAGTAATTGAGCTCGTTCTTGTGTATTTCGGCGCCGAATTTGATCGTGTGCCGGCCGGTAATCCAGGTCATCGTGGGGGTGAGCGCGTAGGTATCGTCCTGTCCCCGGAGGAGTCCTGTAGCAATGGCGTTGTACGTCGGAGACGAAATACCGATAGTCGGTATGGTTGTCGAGGGTGAAAGGCCATTCAGCGCCGGAACAGTAGAGTAGTACGACGGAAATCCCAGCGCCGTCGATGGATCCAGGCCTAATGTTCCCGGAATGCGCGTGTAGTACCAGCGGGTAAACCCGCCCCGAATGTCGAAGATCTTGTTGGGGCTGAATACATAGGTGTCGGCGAGAACAGCTTGCGTGGTCACAAAATGTTCCGGTGAGTACGGGTCGCCATTTCGGAGGCCATTGCCGTAGACGTCGACTGGCAAGTTCGATGAGCTCCAGCGGGTAAAGCGCGCGAGCAGACGCTGCTTGTCACTGATCTGGTGGTCGCCGCGAATGTTGATCTGATCGTTGTCGCCGCCGGTGCTGGCATTGCGGGCGTAGTTGAAGTTATTCGTAAAGGCTTGGCCAGCGGTGTTCGGCAGCCCGTATTCGGGGAATGCCAGGAATTTCGCTGCAACCGGGTTGATTCTGCTCGCCGGGATTTTATTGCCTGGGAATTGCGTGCGCTGCACGGCGCCCGATCCGCAGGCGGCGTTGCCATACGCTCCGCATTGCGTCAACGGATCGTAGATCGGGATCTGCGCTCCCGAGGCGTTGCGAAAGTCGGAGAAGTCGCCGCTGAGTTGAGGGAGGGTCGGCACGGTCTCGGTAAACAGAACGCCCTGCCGTGCCCGAAATCCCTCATAAGAGAAAAAGAAGAACGTTTTATCTTTTCGAATCGGGCCGCCTATGTTGCCGCCGAATTGGTTTTGCACGAAAGGCGCGCGTCCGGCTCCGGTTCTATTGGCAAAGAAGTTCGCCGCATTCAGCTCCCGGTTCCGGAGGAATTCGTAAACTTCGCCGTGGAAATCGTTGGATCCGGATTTGGAGGTCAGGTTGATGACGCCGCCGGTAAACCGCCCATATTCGGCGGTGTTGTTGTTGGTTTGCACGCGGAATTCCGATACTGCGTCCTGCGTGGGCACCAACGCCACGATGTTGCCGTAGGTGATATTCACCGGCACGCCGTCAAGATAAGTCGCACTTTGGTTCGCGGTGCCGCCGCCGACTTGGAAGTTTCCCGCCGAGAAAACGTTTTTGCCGGTTAAATTGCCGTCCGCAGAACCTTGCAGCACAACACCGGGAGAAATCGCCGCCAGGTTAAGCACGTTGCGGCCGTTGAGCGGCAGCTCCTCTACCGAGCGCGCGCCCACCACCTGGCTCAGCGATGCGTTCTCGGTCTGCAGCAGCGGCGCCGCGGAGGTCACCTCGACTTGCTGGCTGATATCGCCGAGCTGCATCGCGACGTCGATGCGGACCGAGGCGTCTACCGCCACGGCAATCCCATCGCGGCTATAGCGCTTGAATCCGGTTTGCTCTACATCGATGTGATACGTGCCGGGAATGAGGTTCACGAAGCGATATCCGCCGTCGTTGCCTGTAGTGGATTCGTGGCGCTCGCTGGTGGCGCTATTGGTGACCGTCACCTTCGCACCCGCCATGGTGGCGCCGGAGGAATCGATTACCGTTCCGAGAACGGAACCGTAAAAAGTTTGTGCCAGCGCCGGAACGGTCAAGCTTACGAAAGCGCCAGCAAGAATCAATACGGATCTGCAACTTGGCATAGAGTCTCCCACCTTCTGTACGGCATCCCACGAGCGCGCGTTGCACATTGTGCAACACACCTTGCGCAATACTGGGAGGAAAGTTATCACGGGTCTGAAGCGAAGTCAAGAGCAGACCGGACGTTTGCGTTGTGTTTGGTACAACGTTGGTCGGAGCGTTCGAGTTTGTTTCGAAAAGTATTGGTGGCGAACCGGGGCGAAATTGCCGTTCGGGTGATCCGCGCGTTGCGGGAGATGCAGATTGCGAGCGTCGCGGTTTTTTCAGAGGCCGATCGCAAGGCATTGCACGTCTCGATGGCCGATGAAGCGATTGCGATCGGGCCAGCGCCGTCGTCGGAAAGCTATCTTTCGGGCGAGCGCATCATCGCGGCGGCATTGCGTACGGGCGCCGAAGCGATTCATCCGGGTTATGGCTTCTTAAGCGAAAACGCGGCGCTTGCAACATTGTGCAGCGAGGCGGGGATCAAGTTCATTGGTCCGCGGGTGGACGCGATCGAGCGTATGGGTTCGAAAACGGCGGCTTTGCGTGTGGCGAAAGAGGCCGGAGCGCCGGTGATGCCGGGCTCGGACGGTGCGATCGCGGGTGAAGCCGAAGCCCGCCGTGCGGCCGAGCGGATTGGCTATCCGGTGCTGCTTAAGGCGTCGGCCGGCGGAGGCGGCAAGGGGATGCGGCGCGTGGATCGCGATGCGGATCTGGCGGCGGCCATGCGCGATGCGCGCAGCGAAGCCGAGCGGGCGTTTGGATCGAGCGAGATTTATCTGGAAAAGCTGATCGAACGGCCCCGGCATATCGAGGTGCAGGTGCTGGGCGATGAGCACGGGCGTCTGATCCATCTGGGCGAGCGGGAGTGTTCCATCCAGCGGCGGCATCAAAAGGTCGTCGAGGAGTGTCCTTCGCCATTGGTTCAGTCCCGGCCCAAGCTGCGGGACAAGCTGGGAGAGGCAGCGCTGCGTATCGCGCGCGCCGTGAATTATTCGAACGCCGGAACACTCGAGTTTCTGGCCGACGATCGGGGAAACTTCTACTTCCTCGAAATGAATACGCGGTTGCAGGTCGAGCATCCGGTTACCGAATGCGTGACGGGCGTGGACCTGGTGCGCTGGCAAATCCGCATTGCGGCGGGCGAACCGCTGACGCTGAAACAGGAAGATATCCGGTGGACGGGATCGGCAATCGAGTGCCGGGTCTACGCTGAAGATCCGGATAACAACTTTCTTCCGAGCCCCGGCCGGATTACACATTACACGGAGCCGAGCGGACCGGGCGTGCGGGTGGATGGCGGCGTGTAT
>JAICIH010000432.1 GCA_025924475.1 Bryobacteraceae bacterium | reverse complement strand
TATAGCCGACGGCCGGAAGGTTGATCAGATGAACATCTTTGAACTTATCGAGCGAGTACACGTGCGTGTGGCCGAAGACAAGCGCCTTGACGGCGGGCCGTGGAGCGAGGATCTCGAGCAAGCGGTTCGCGTCCACCAGAGCGTTGTCATTGTCTGGATCGGGTTGGTGGTGCACAAAGGCAATCACCGGTTTGGCGGTTTGCGCGTCGAGATATTCGGTAAGCCAGGTGCGCTGGGATTTACCAAGCTGACCGGGCGTGACATTGGTAGCAAGAAGCGAATCGAGCAGGATGAAACGCAGGTCGCCGGCATCAATGGTGGAAACCAATTTTTGCTGTACGGGCTCGGTTTCGCCAGCGCGTCTGGTGAGGGCGGCGCGGGCGTTCTTCCGGTCGTCGTGATTGCCGAGCGTGGCGACCAATGGAATTTTTTCGGCCAACGGATCGATGAAGGAATTGAAGGCCTTGTAATCTTCGGGCTTGCCGAGCAGGCGCGCCATGTCGCCATTGACCAGCAGCATTTGGAACTGGCCAGCGGAAACCTGATCGACTGCTTTACGCAGATTGGCGTGCGGGAAGAAACCGCGGAAGGTATCTTTCGGATCGGCGGCGATGTGCGTATCGGAGAGAAGTGCGACTCGAAATGCGGCATCGGCGCGGAGAGGTTTTGCGAATGCCCAGAGAGCGGCGGCAGCCGCCGTCTGTTTGAGGAATCCGCGGCGGTCAACGACGATCGGCATGCTGCTCGGGGTGGCTGGCGATCTTTTTTACGGCGTCCAGTTCTTTCTTCAAGCGGGCGCCGCGGCGCGCCAGGACGATGACGTACAACATCACGATGAGCCAGGCGGCGAGGAAGCCGTAGAACATGAAGGTGAAATTACGTGCGTCCATTTGTTGTTCCTTTCTAGGCAGCCGTGTGAGCGAGGCGGCGCAATGAATCTATTTCGCGGGCGGTCGATTCTTGCCTCGTGCGGACCAAAACCAGCGCGACGGCGACCAATAGGATGGCAAGAAAATTTAGCCAAAATATGTGCGCCATCGCCGGATCCATTTTTCCCCCACCGGTTCTGAAATCGAGTACCGGTCCAGGGTGCTGGGTGCGAAACCAGTCGATGGACTTGTAGACGATAACGACGTCGACGCAGCCGAAAATGCATAATGCCGAAGAGAGCCGGGCGCGCTGCGTTGGTTCTTCGATGGCGCGCCGCATCACCAGATAACCGAAGAAAATCAGAACGCAGACCAGGGCAGAGGTAAGACGAGCATCCCATGTCCACCAGATGCCCCAGATAACACGCGCCCAGATGCTACCAGTGACAAGGTTGACCACCGAGAATACAAGCGAGACCTCAACGACTGAGGCGGCGAGCGAATCGTGAAGAAAGTTCTTGGAGCTTAGGTAGAGGATACTAAACGTCAGAGCAACGAAATAGCCGATCATACCGACCAGTGCCGCGGGGGCGTGGAAGAAGAGGATTCGATAGATCGCGCCCTGCAATGCCTCGTCCGGCAGAACCATGAACATTTGGTACAGATTGTTGGCCAGCAGGGCCGCCGCCGCAGCGGCAGTTCCAATCGCTATCTTTTCACGCATAGCTAAATTTCATAGTATCTTGACTGCTGTGACCGCTCCCTGCGGTCGCGGCTCGGTTTAGGGCTCAGTTTACGAGGATGGTATCCGCAAGCAGCATCGCCAAGGCGGTGAACACGACGTCGAACACGATCAGGAGCTTGGTCCACAGGAAATCATTGGGAGTCATTGACTGATTGCTTAGCAGTAATTTTGTCAATTCGATAGCTGCGATCAGGAGCGGGACCAGCAGCGGATAGATGATGATCGGCAGCATCAGCTCGCGGAGGCGGAGATTTACGGTCAGCGCGCCGAAGACGGCGCCGAGTATGGAGATGCCCCAGGTGCCGAGCGCGAAAACCAGGCTGAGCTCGCCGATGTGACGCGTCCAGTTCACGTTGAAGAAGATTCCGAAAATTACGATCGAGATCAGCTCCATGGCCAGCAGCATGACGAAGTTTGCCAGGGCTTTGCCGGTCACGAGGCTCGCCGGGGAAAGCGGCGAGGCGAGCAGCGTATCCAGGCAATCGTTGGGCAATTCGCGGGCGAAGCTGCGATTGAATATCAGCGCCCCGGCGAAAGCAAAGACCAGCCAAAGGAGACCGCCGCCAATTTCTTTGATTTGTTCGGTTTCTTCGAAGGCGAAGCTGAACAGCACCAAAATGACAATAGCGAACGCGCCGGCGGCGTTAAGCGATTCCTTGGTGCGCAGTTCGAGGGCCAGATCTTTGCGCGCGATCAAGAGTGCATGCCTGATGGTTTTCATGCGTGAAGGCGGTACAGCAGGCCGGGGTCATCGAGCATGGCTTCAGTTCGCTCGCCCGCATGCCGCAAGCGTCCATTTTCAATCAGGGCGACGTGCGAGGCGATGACCATTGCTTCTCTAAGTTGATGGGTAGAAAGGATAATTGTCGCGCCGCGCCGGCGTGACTCGACCAGCAGTTCGCTCAGCATGGCGATGGCGCGGTCGTCGAGAGACGTGAAGGGCTCATCGAGCAAGAGGATTTTCGGGGTATGCAGGAAGGTGCGGGCTAACGCGAGACGCTGGCGCATGCCACGCGAGAACTGGCGGACGAGCATGTCCGAAGCGTTAGCAAGGCCGACTCTTTCCAGCCATTCGGCGGCGATGCTTTCCGGCTGCGCTACTTCGGCGACGCGGGCGAAGAAGTGCAGATTTTCACGAGCCGAGAGATCTTCGTAGACACCGATACCATGGCCGAGGAATCCAGCGTGCGCCTGGCGCGGGGAAACGCCAAATAACTGAGCGCTGCCACGTTCAAAGGAGGATAGGCCAGCGAGGATGCGGAGCAAGGTGGTCTTCCCCGCCCCGTTGCGGCCAAGGAGCGCGCAGCACGAGCCCTCCTCGACGTTCAACGTGACGTCGCGAACCGCGGCGTAATCGCCATAGAATTTCCAGACACCTGCCAGTTCAATGGCCGATGTCACTTAGTATTCCTTGAAGGCCGACGAGGACGTCGGCCGCGGGACAGGAGTCCCGCCCCACAGAGCAGCAGAGCCGAAACCAGGTTTTGCAGTTCTCAGCAGCATTCTTTTGGCGGGTTACCAACCCGCCGCAGGCTGCCAGCCTGCCCCACAATGCCGCTGCAGCGAAATCTTCGCACACCGGAAAGAAATCAAGGTGTAGTAGTTCAATGGCCGGGTTCATTGAGCCTGGTACGGAACAGGAGGACGAGACCGGTCGCGAGGATTGCGCCGGCGAGGGCGAGCAACCATATCATGTGCTGGTAGATGGGCGGCGATCCCTCGGTGACTTGGGGAGAGTCGCTGGTATCGGTTCCGGCGGCGTTTTCGCCGGTGTGCAGAGAGCCGGTGCCAGCGATGTCGAAGGAGAACGCGTTGGAAGCCAGGACATTGTAGATGCCGGCCTGGGTTTTGGGTTCGGTTCCGATGTTTTGAATATCGCTGCCGGAGAAGGTGACTCCGGAGGGAGCGATCAGGCGCAAAGGACCGGCGGGCATGCCTTTCACGTTTACTACTTCTCCGCGAAAGGTAAAGGGCGTGCCGGCGGGCAGGACGTAGGCGACTTCAAACTGGGTCTCGCCGGGTTTAACGGGATAGTTTACTTTGAAGATGCCTTCTTTTTCGGTCTTCTCGGCGGCACGTGGCAGAGGCATGCCTTGCGGGCCTTGGACGTTCACACGGACTTGGCCGTTAGCGGCGGGCGGGAGATAGAAGCGCAGGCTGCCTAATTTTTCGTTGTTATAGGTCGTGGTCGAGTTGTTTTGCAGGATGGAAGTTTCGCTGACGGCGATTTGGCTCGAGGAAGGCTCGATCAGCATCATTTGTTGCGCAATGCGTGCGACCGATGGCGAATTCGTAGCTTCGTAGATTTCGAGCTCGACCTTCGAAGTCGGGATATTTGGCGTCATCAGCTTGTTGTAGTTGACGCCTTTGTAGGTAGCTTGCAAGAGCTGCGGACCACCGCCGGGGCGATCGTTTTGGAAGGCGAAATGGCCGGAGAGGTTCGTTATGGTCGTGCCCAGGGTTTGCATGCCCTGCTGGCCCGGTTTGACTAAGGTGACAGACACGCCGGATTGAGGCATGTTGGTGGTTCGATTGATGACGATGCCATCAATACTGCCAAAGACCAAGGAAGAAAAAATAAAGAGAAGAGGAAGGGCTCTCATGCCATGGCCTTTCCGCATTCGCCGCAGAACTTGAGATTTTGGGTGAACGTTGCTTTGCAGTGCGGGCAGACGTTGGTTTGTTTCTTCTTGGGCGCGGGCTTCAGGCCCATCCTTTTGATTGTCTCTTCGGTTTCGGCCAGCACCACGGCGAGCTCGCGCTGCAAAGCCAGTTTGTTCTGCTGATAGTCCTCATCGGAGAGCTTGCCCAGACGATATTCGAATTGGAGGTCGCGGAGGTTGTCGTAGATGGCGTACTTGCGATCTTCCAGGTGCTGGATGGGAGAGACCGGCAGCGGCTGAGGGATGTCGCGCTGGCGAACGAACAGCGTGTAGAACATGGCGCCGAGCGCCAACAAGAGTGCAACCGCGAGTATCATTTTTTCGATTGGCTTTTCGATTCGTCCAGCTCCGGATCGATCTGGGATTTGAAACGATCGATGAGAGCTTGATCCACCGGTGTGATCGGCGCGGCCGCTTTGCGATTGCGGCGAACGTAGGCGGTGTAAATCCAGAAGCCGATCAGCAGGGCGATACCGGGCATCAGCCAGACGAATAATTCGTGATGCAAAGGCCCGGAGAGCGCGGCAACACCTTCCTCGCGAACGAACGTGTT
>JAICIH010000431.1 GCA_025924475.1 Bryobacteraceae bacterium | reverse complement strand
TGGGCGGCGCCATCTGGATGATCGCGCTCAGCTTTAACGTCATTGCCTCTGCCGTGGCGGGACCGGCCATCTCGTATGCCTTAGGGCAGGGCGCGACTCTGATCGCCGCTATCTGGGGAGTGCTGATCTGGCGCGAATTGGAAGCGGGACCGAAGAGTACAGCACGCTATGTCGGACTGATGTTTGCGGGGTATGCGGCCGGCCTGTTGTTAATTGGGATGGCAACCACACAATCATGAGAGATTAGCTCCTATAGGGC
Source organism: Bryobacteraceae bacterium (assembly GCA_025924475.1). Taxonomy (GTDB): domain Bacteria; phylum Acidobacteriota; class Terriglobia; order Bryobacterales; family Bryobacteraceae; genus Bog-105. Next base: position 4,575 of record JAICIH010000431.1, on the reverse strand, counting down.
ACAATGAAGTTATGCCCTTGCCGTCTAACGAGGAGTTTTACCGAATCCAAAAACTCCCGCCTTATGTCTTCGCCGTGATTAATGATATGCGGGACAAGGCGCGCGCGGCGGGAATCGACATCGTAGACATGGGAATGGGTAATCCGGATGGCCCCTCCCCGGAGCCGGTCGTCGAAAAGATGGTCGAAGAAGTCCGTAACCCATTGAATCACCGGTATTCAGTGTCCCGTGGGATCGCTCCGTTGCGCGAAGCCATTGTGGAGCGGTATGCCCAACAATATGGCGTCGCTCTGGACGCCGATAGCGAAGCCATCGTTACCATCGGCGCCAAAGATGCACTCGCCCATCTGCTTTTCGCCATCATTGGCCCCGGCGATGTAGTCGTCTCGCCGAACCCTGCTTACCCCATCCATCAGTACGGGGTAATTATGGCCGAGGGTGAAGCCTGCATGCTGCCCATGCCGGATGCCGGCGCTTTCCTCGACGGTTTGAAGAAGTTGTATCGCACCGCCGCAAGGACTCCGAAGGTCATTTTGATCTCCTTTCCGCACAATCCGACCACCGTTTGCGTGGATTTCGATTTCATGCGCGAAATCGTCGAGCTGGCCCGGCAGTATGGCTCCTACATCGTGCACGATTTCGCCTATGCCGAGTTGGGTTTCGATGGTTACCGGCCGCCCAGCATTCTTCAAGTGCCGGGCGCGTCCGAAATCGCCGTCGAGATCTATTCAATGACCAAGAGCTACAACATGGCGGGATGGCGTGTCGGCTTCTGCCTTGGAAATCGCAGGCTGATCGCGGCGTTGGCGCGCATCAAGAGCTACCTGGATTACGGTGTCTTCCAACCGATTCAGCTAGCCGCTGTGACAGCTTTGCGGGAGTGCGGCGACGCTCCGGCCCGGATCTGTCAGGTTTATCAGGCACGGCGCGACGTATTGATCGAGGGGTTGAGGCGTGCCGGTTGGCGCGTGCCGCCTCCCAAGGCCTCTATGTTTACCTGGGCGCGTATCCCCGAGCCGTTTTCGGGCATGCCGTCGCTGGAGTTCGCCAAGCTTCTGATGAAAGAAGCCCGGCTTGCGGTCTCACCGGGCATCGGCTTCGGTCCCTTGGGCGAAGGGTTTGTGCGATTCAGCCTGATCGAAAACGATGAGCGGGTGGGGCAGGCGATGGACCGCGTGGCAGAGTTCTTGAAGTCCCGAGAAGCCTTAGCGGCGGCGCGTCCGGAAACCGTGCGCGTATAATCCTAACGATGGCGGCTCGCCTAGAACCGTTTTATCCGCAACTGGTCGAGCTACCCGGCGTAACCATAGAAGAGTTCGATCCACTTCTCGAAGAGGAGATCCGCACCTGGCGGCAGTCCTTCGATTGGGACTTCCGTCCGTCGGCGGAGTTGCTGCGCCGTTTCTTACAGATCCGATCGCTCAATGGCTACGCGCTGCGCGTCGACAGAAAGCTCATAGGATACGCCTACCACGTATGTGAAGGCCGGAAAGGCCTGATTGGCGATTTCTATCTGCTTCGCGAATTTGCCGAGCCGCCCAATGAGTTGATGCTCCTCGGCGCCATCGTGCAAGGCCTGATGTTGACGCCCGGCATCCAGCGGATCGAGTGCCAGCTTTTGCTCATGCACATCGCCGGCAATCAGACGCTTCCTTTCCAGCAGTCGCTGAAGCGATATGACCGCTATTTCATGCGGATCCCGCGCGAGGCGATCGCGGCGCTCGAGCCGAAGAACCCATCCCTGCGCGTCAGCTTTCTCCCTTGGGCCGATCGCTTCAGCGAGGAGACCGCCCAACTCGTTACCGGCGCGTATCGCGGGCATATCGATAGCGAGATCAACGACCAGTACAGGACGATTCCCGGCGCGCGCCATTTCCTGACGAACATTATTCAATTCCCCGGCTGCGGCCATTTTTCTCCCAAGGCCTCGTTGGTGGCGGTAGACGCGACCACCGGCCGGATTTGCGGCGCTTGCCTGGCGAGCCTGGTCTCGAATACTTCCGGACACATCACGCAGCTTTGCATCCTGCCGGGCGTGCGCGGGGCTCGGCTAGGCTATGAATTGATCCGTCAGTCTCTCGTGCGGCTAACGGAATTGGGCTGCAATTCCGTTAGCTTGACGGTGACCTGCTCGAATGTGGAAGCCGTCCGACTGTATGAATCGATCGGATTTTCCTCGCTCGGCATCTTTCCCGCGCTCGTTTGGGAAGGTTTTTAATCGGTTCGGTCCGAACTTCCAATATCGTAGACAATCTACACAATCGTAGTAGAATGTCTACAGAATGTCTGGACAGTCCCATTCCCGCGTCGACCTGCTGCAAGGTACACTCGACCTGCTCATTCTTCGAACTCTGCTAGGCGGTCGCGCCCACGGTCACGCCATCGCCAAGCACATTCAGCGCACGTCCGAAGATCTGTTGCAGGTTGAGACCGGATCGTTATATCCGGCGCTGCATCGGCTCGAGGCAAAAGGCTGGATCTCGGCATCCTGGGAACTGTCGGATAAAGGCAAGCGGGCCAGATTTTACCGGCTCACTGCGCTAGGACGGAAGCAGCTCGCCACTGAGCGATCGAAATGGGAAGTGTTCTCGCGCGCCATGGGCTTGGTGCTAAATCCCGCCGATCAGGAGGGACAATGAAGTCGTTTTTTCGCAAATTGCGTTGGCTGGCCCGGCGCCCTGCCAAAGAGGCGGAACTTCGCGAGGAACTCGAGTTTCATTTGGCAGAAGAGGCAAACGAACAGGAAGCGGAAGGATTACCGAAAAAAGACGCCCGCTGGGCTGCGCACCGCGAATTAGGGAACCTCACCCTTGTAAATGAGGACACGCGAGCCGTGTGGGGCTGGAGCTTTCTGGAACAGCTCGTTCGGGATCTCCGCTACGCCGCGCGTACGATGCGGCACAACCGCGTTTTTTCCCTACTAGCGTTGCTCTCGCTTGCCCTGGGTATCGGCGCGAATACCGTGATCTACAGCTTCATGGAGTCGATCCTCCTGCGCACGCTGCCTGTCGCCGATCCCGAATCACTGGCCTTGCTGAACTGGCACAGTAAAAAGCCCGCGGGCATCCGGCCAAATCATGTGATGCATGGAATGGATGGGAGTACGTGGACCGATGGCAACGGGATGAGTAGCGGCATTTTCCCTTACGGTGCGTTCGAACTGCTGCGGGACAATACTTCGGTCTTCTCAGCCCTGTTCGCGTACTACCCGACAGAAAAGCGCACGCTAACGGTCAAAGGACAGGCCGAAATGGCTATCGGCGAATATATTTCTGGCGATTACTTTCGCGGGCTTGAATTGCCGCCAGCGGCTGGTCGCCTGATCGTTGCCGGCGATGATCGCGCCGGCGCACCGCTTGTCACGGTCATTAGTATGCGCCTGAGCCAACGCCGTTTCGGAAGCGCAGTGAATGCGATCGGGCAACCGATTCTGATCGATAATCTGCCGTTCACGGTGATCGGCGTAACACCGCCGGAATTCTTCGGCGTGGATCCCGCAGCCAATCCGGATTTCTATGTACCGCTGCATTCCAATCTCGTGTTAGACGGAACCGAATCTTGGGCCAAGACCTCAAAGACTTATCTCGATCGCAATGATTACTGGATCGAAATAATGGGCCGGCTGCGCCCCGGCGTCAACCTGCCGCAAGCGCAAGCAGTGCTGGCTCCTCAATTTCACCAGTGGGTCGCGGCCACCGCTGCCAATAAGCGTGAGTTGGAGTCTCTTCCGGCGCTTACGGTAAAAGAAGGCGCCGCCGGCTTGAATACTCTGCGGCGGCGTTATTCCAAGCCGCTGTACGTACTGTGGGCGATGGCCGGTCTGATCCTCGCCATTGCGTGCACAAATATCGCCAACTTATTGCTGTCGCGAGCTACGGCCCGCCAGCGCGAGATGGCAGTGCGGCTCAGTATTGGCGCGGGTCGATTTCGGTTGATACGGCAGCTTCTCACAGAGAGCGTTCTCCTGTCGCTGATAGGAGGAGCCTTGGGCGTGCTATTGGCTTACTGGGGCGCTCATGCTTTGACTCTTCTATTGGCCAATGGGCAAGAGAATCTTAATCTGAACCCGGAATTGAACTGGCATGTCCTGGCTGCGACATTTACGCTTTCCGTATTCTGTGGCGCAGTCTTCGGACTGGCGCCCGCCATCCAATCGACACGCGCTGACCTCACGCCGGCCCTGAAGGGAAACCGTTCCGCCGAGCCGCGCGCGCAATCGCGTTTCGCTTTATTGCGGGTAAACTTCAGCCACGCGCTTGTGATTTCACAAATCGTCTTCTCGCTGCTGATGCTGGTGGCGGCGGGATTGTTCGTCCGGACCCTCTCCAATCTGCAATCCATCCAGATGGGTTTCAATCGCGAAAACATTCTGCTGTTCGACTTGAACGCCCGGCAAGCTGGCCATCAGGATCCGGAAATACTCACGTTCTACGCCGAACTGCGGAAGCGCTTCGCCTCGATTCCAGGTGTTCGCAATGCGACCCTTTCGCACGCGTCGCTACTCGGAGCCGGCAGGCGATTGGACCTCCGCGTATCGGGCGCTCCAGCTCTGGATACCTGGATTCTCAACACCGG
>JAICIH010000430.1 GCA_025924475.1 Bryobacteraceae bacterium | reverse complement strand
CGCGGGACATTTTATGGACGCGGCGATCATTACAACCATTCTTCCTATGCCGATCTCGTGATCACCGGCCTGGTGGGACTTCGTCCGCAACCGAATAATCTGTTGGTTGTGAAACCTCTTCTGCCCGCGGACGCATGGGATTGGTTCTGCCTGGATCACGTCCGTTATCATGGCCACCTCGTGACGATCCTTTGGGATCGCACCGGCATGAAATTTCATCGGGGCAAGGGCCTTCGGGTGTTTTCAGACGGGCATGAAATTGTGCATGCAGACCGGCTGACGCGCGTATCGGGGAGCATTGAGTGAAGATCACGTTGTGTTCTTTGGCGGCCGCTCTCCTGCTGGCGGTTTCACAGCGGCCGGTAAGCGCGCGTGTTCTCCCGCTACAAGTTTCCGATAACGGGCATTATCTGGAGACATCGGATGGCGCGCCGTTCTTCTGGCTTGGGGATACCGGCTGGCTGCTGTTTGAGAAACTCGATCGCGCCGATACGGAAAAATATTTGGACGATCGCCATCGGAAGGGCTTCAATGTCATTCAAGTGATGGTGATCCATTCTGCCGGGGAGAAGAACGCGTATGGAGCGCCGGCGCTCATCGAGGGCGACGGCGCACATCCGGCCGTCACTCCGGGCAACCGGATGGATGCGGCGGGCGAATACGATTACTGGGATCACGTCGAATGGGTGCTCGATCAGGCGGCTGAACGCGGCATCTATCTCGGATTGGTGGCTTGTTGGGGCTCCGTTGTCGATAAAGGCGTAGTGAATCGCACGAACGCGGCGGCCTATGCGCGCTTTCTTGCCGAGCAGTTCCGGAACAAAACGAATGTGATCTGGATTCTCGGCGGCGATACACGAGGCGACAAAAACACCGAAGTATGGCGCGCGATGGGAAGCACGCTAAAGCAGTTCGATCCGCAACATCTGATCACCTATCATCCGTTCGGGCGCACGCAATCGTCACTCTGGTTTCATAACGAGCCGTGGCTCGATTTCAACATGTTCCAATCGGGCCATCGACGCTACGACCAGGACGACTCACCGGGAGCGAAAGGCGAAGACAACTGGCGCTATGTCCGCGAAGATTACGCACGCTCGCCGGTAAAGCCTGTGCTCGATGGCGAGCCCTCTTATGAAAATATTCCGCAGGGCCTTCACGATCCGAAGCAGCCGTACTGGACCGCGAATGACGTGCGGCGCTACGCCTGGTGGTCTGTCTTCGCCGGCGCTTGCGGGCACACTTATGGAGAGAATGCCGTAATGCAGATGCACAAGCCGGGCGAGAAAGGCGGCTACGGCGTTCGTACCACCTGGCAGGAGGGCATGCAAGCACCCGGCTCGGGCCAAATGCAGTACGTAAAGAAACTCATGCTGTCGCGGCCGTACCTCGAGCGTATTCCGGAACAGTCGTTGGTTGCCGGAACCAACGGCACACGTTATGACTATGTCATTGCCACTCGGGGCCGGAATTACGCGTTCCTCTATACGTGGAGCGGTAAACCGTTCCGCGTTAACATGGGCATCATCTCTGGCGATAGCGTGCGCGCCTGGTGGTACGACCCACGCACCGGACACGCGCGCACAATCGGAGTGTTCAAGAATCAAGGAACTCGCGATTTCAATCCGCCGGGAGAACCTGCTCCCGGCAACGATTGGGTGCTGGTGCTGGACGATGCAGCCGAACGCTTCGGGACACCGGGCGCTAGGAAATAGGACCTCCAATAGCTCCCGGCGAGAGTCGTGCCGACTTATTATTCGTAATCGCCGGCTTCTGCGTTCCAAACTACTTGCGTTGTGTGCTAGTATTTTGCGGAACAAAAAAGGGGACAATTGAATCGTTTACTGATGCGGCAAACCCGCAGTTGCAGGATGAGCGTTGCTGCCTTCGTTGCGCGTCAGGGCACCAGCATCAATACAGAGTGTCAGAGGTCGAAACAGTCCGGTGTGAGCCCTCTTCTGAAATTCGTAAGGCGATGGATATAGATTAGCCCCGACGGATTTAGATTCCGGATGTGTGGTTAAGCTGAACGCATACGACCGACAAATGCCCATCGATACGTCCCATAACGCACGCCTAAATGCCGGCATCTGTCCGGCGAACGTCACTCGCACGAAGCGCCACAGAAATCATATTCGTCCCAATTCTCGAATGGCAGCGGTGATGAAATCTGCGTCATTCCGAAAGTCGAGGCCACGATTTTTGCCCTCATGACCGAAATGTTCGAAGTCGCGGAAATGGAACATGCTCGTGAGCATCGGCAGCTGCTCCCAGAGTCGATTCATCAGGCCGACCTCGTCAGCAGGAAGATTAGTGCCGCGAGGCTCGAACAGAATCTCGGTTTCACCAGGGGGATGACGCGTATAAAATCCTGGTGAAAGCGCGCATCAGAAAAGAACGGCCTGCCGAGCATAATTACAGCGGAAGACTCGGGCCAGAAACGGCGCTGCTCGGTCAAATTGTCGATCAGTTCATCTGCTGTCCTTCTATCAAAGCGGCGTCGGAATTTAACCTCGATTAATCTCGCTCACGTGACTCCAGGATCAGTGACTAGAAGATCTGGAAGGGTACGGATTCCGTCCGGCAGTCCGAGCACCAGATATTGCTCGCGATCGAGGTACTTTCCAAATCGTCGTCTCACGGCCACACCCAAACGTGTCCTTTAAACTACGATGGCAACCTGGAGCCATCTGTCACATTAGTGGCTTTAGACGATAATCGGATCCTTCGACAAAGACCGCCACAAACTACATAAAATCAGCAGCTTCGTAATCTGAGCACTGGAATTGAATCGCGTTCGCGAAGGGCGCTGGCAGTCGGCTGCTTCATCCTTCGTCATCAGATCCGCTGGGAGTCGTTGGGCCATTAACAAATCGGCAAAAAATCCTAACTCCCGCGCTCTCAATCCGTTGACCCACGCCCCGTCCTCTGTTCCGCACGCCGATGCGCCAAACTCGCGTGCGAAGGAGCATCCTTTTACATGTCAACCGAATCCCAAATCCAAGCCAACCGCGAAAACGCGAAATTATCGACCGGCCCGAAAACCGAGGCCACCAAAGCAGTCTCTGCGCTGAACAACACCCGCCACGGCCTGACCGGAGCCTTCCGTGTCCTCCCCAGCGAATCGCAGTCCGAATTCGACGCGCTTCTCGCCGCCTTCCGCGAAGAGCATCAACCCGAAACCCTCACCGAAACCACGCTCATCGAAGCCATGGCCCAGCACCACTGGCTCCGTCGCCGCGCCCTTAACCTCGAATCCTCCTGCTACGATCCTGAAACCGGCGCTGTCACTGACGAAAAGCAGTTAGCTCTCTACCTGCGCTATCAAACCACCCACGAGCGCGCCTTTCATAAATCGCTGAACGACCTCCTAAAGTTAAGAGCCGCTAAGCGAAAAGAGCAAATTGGCTTCGAATCGCACCAGCGCAAACAGGAGCAGCACCAGATGAAAAAAGAGCGCCACAAATGGGAAATTGTGCTCGCCGAATACAAAGTCGACGCCCAACAGCTCCGCGATCTGAACCGCGATATGGCAGAATCCGAGCGATTGTGGCGCTTACAGGAATCGAAAGGTAATGGCCAGGCGAAAAGCTAACGGCTGACAGCTAAAAGCTTGAAAGGAAGGTTGGTGGACGGCATGGGGCTCGAACCCACGACCCCCACGTTGCGAACGTGGTGCTCTCCCAGCTGAGCTAGCCGCCCACTGCGGGCGCGCCGCAGCAGCGCCACAACCCACTCAATATAACATTTTCCGCGTGCTAGGATGGCTGTTCGCAGGCTGCTGTCATGGTTCTTTCCGACATCGATATTCGCCGCTACCTCGAACAAGGGAAAATCCGCGTTTCGCCTCCGCTCCCTCCGGAACAATTTGGTAGCTGCTCGGTAGACTTCCGCCTCGGCTCCGAGTTCAGCGTCTTCGAACACAGCCGCCACGCCTACATCGACGTCCGGGAAAAGGGCGCCATCCAGGACCTCATGCGCACTATCCAGGTCAAACCCGGCGAGCCCTTTATCCTGCAGCCGCGCGAGTTCGCTCTCGCCATCACCGAGGAAACACTCGAGCTGGATGACGACGTCCTTGGCCGCCTCGAAGGCCGCTCGAGCCTCGGCCGCATCGGCATCATCGTGCATGGCACCGCCGGCTTGTTCGATCCGGGCTGGCGCGGCAAAGCAACACTCGAGCTGAGCAATCTCGGCATCATGCCGGTTGCGCTTTATCCCGGCATGCGCATCTGCTCGTTCACCTTCGAGCAGCTTTCCTCGCCCGTCTCCGTGCCTTATCACAAAAAAGCCGGCAACAAATACGCCGGCCAGACGCAACCGCTCGCCAGCCGTCTTACCACCGAAGTGATGAAGAGCTGACCTACCGCCCCGAAGAACCGAACCCGCCCGCGCCGCGCACTGATTCCGACAACTCGCTCTCTTCCCACTCGACCGCCTCGTATTTTGCCACCACCATCTGCGCAATCCGGTCGCCTGCGTGCACTTCATAGGGCTCTTTGCCCAGGTTCAGCAGAATCACTCGCAACTCGCCGCGATACCCGGGATCGATCGTCGCCGGCGCATTCGGCAGCGTGATCGCGTGCTTTAGAGCCAACCCGCTGCGCGGCCTTATCTGCACCTCATAGCCCGAGGGAATTTCGAGCGCCAACCCCGTCGCCACCGCTTGCGCCACTCCTGGAATAAGCGTCGTGTTCTCAAGACACCGGATATCGAGACCCGCATCTTCGGCCGGACCGTGCGCGTACTCCGGAAGACGGGCGTTATTGTCGAGCTTCTTGATTCTGATTCGCATGCGAATCCGCTATCATAGCGGCTTCGATGTCTGCACCCATGCCGCTCCCGTATT
>JAICIH010000429.1 GCA_025924475.1 Bryobacteraceae bacterium | reverse complement strand
TAACGCCATAACGTCGCCTTTCAATTTTGATGATAAGGCTCCAGTAACACGCACTTGGCGACGCCTGCTCTCTTCCAATGTTTGCTCAAATGGCGTTCAACATCGAGGAGACGCTTGAGCCCGCGAAATTGCCGCCCGGCAAATCAATCGCGGCCCCGTAGGTCTCAATTTCTACGTTCAGAACCAGCGATTTGTTTTCCGGATTCGATGCGGTGATTTTCCAGCCTTCAGCAACCTTCCTGATCAACAGCAAACACAGCTGATCGACGGTAATCCTGCCGATCGGGGTCACAAGCGCTGCGGGTTTGCGAAATGCAGCCGTGACGAGTTTGAGATCGCTGTTCCATGCGGCTTGGATCGACTCGTTATTGGAGAGCACATGGATGGCAGGCTTTGCAGCGTGCTCTGCCATTTGCCTCATCGTCGCCCCGGGCGCCACGATGTACTGGTAGGTGTCGGCCCGAGGCGAGTAACCATGGTCGAGCCAAAGGTTAAATACGGGAATTGTAACCGGCTGATTCGAGCCCGTCCCGATTTCTGACCAACTCCCACTCTGCGGGCCGATCTTCAGAAAGACCCGCGTGTTCGGCCCAAGTCCGTATCCGACGTGATTGTGATAGATCCAGGCGATCTCCCCCGGATGATATGAGTGCGTACCCTGGGGAACTGGACGCTTCGATTGATTCGTAAAAACATCCCCATTAAGAAGAGTCTGATTCATTCCCGTCACGACACCGTGCTCGCTATCGTTTGAAAGCGTAATGCCGGCGCCAAGGCACAGATAGATATCGTCGAAGAAAAACCATGCCTTCTTGGCGAGAAGATTTCCGCGAGCGAGATCCATGGCTGCCATGCCATACCTTCCGTCGGAGACGCCGCCCGCAAATGTGCTCTTTCCTCGGACACCGATGGGGTTCGTTTCGCCAGTCTCCAGGGTCCCCTGGATTGCGGTGATTCCTGGAAGCTTGGTCCAATCCCAAACGGGAAAAATATCTTTGTATTCGTCGCCCGTCAGATACAACAAGTTGACGCCATCAGACAGATGCTCGGATTTTTTTCCTTCATCGTTGACCTTTTCTCCGTTGCGCATCCGATTCGACAGCATCTTGACCGATGTGTAAAAGCCTTTCCGGCGATGAGCCATGAAATCGGAGCACCAGAATTGCTTGTTTCCGATGAATTCCGGCGCATTCCTTTGTCCTTGTAATCGTGCCGCGAAGGCCCGGAGTTCTCTTTGCAGCGGGGTCGATTTTGCAGCCAGCGCCGTTACAACATTTTCCAGACCATAGCCCGAACTCGCCAGCGAAATTTCACCGGCATTCCACTCACGGTGTGCTATCGCTTTTCCCTTGCGGGTGATCTCCCGGCCGACCGAACTGTAGTCTATGACATCATCGCGGACCAGCCATTGCTCGCCATCGAGCAGATAAGAACTGAAGATGGCCATCCGGTCCGGAGGAATCTGAAAACGTGTTCCCCACGCGAGCGCGATGAACCGGCCAACATCGTTGGCGTAACTGAGCCCGTATCCACCGTTGTAGAACTGCGCACCATGCTGATGAAATGAGTAATCTTCCTGAATTCCCTCCTCGGCCGGACTCACGATCTTGATTTCCTGATACAGCCGGCGGTAGCCCTCTGCCGCTGTATCGGGGTTCTCCTCGAGGCACCCTCGGACGATCTGGATAATTACGCCCCACGTCAAGTTTGCGCCCGTCCACGGCACTCTTTGCCAGTTGCTGCGCTTCATGATTTCCGCAATTCTTGCAAGCTCGTCAGGCGAAAGTTGGAGCTGCATCAGGGAGGCAATTTCTCCGATGAGCTCAGGCACGCCGATCTCGTTCCACCACCAGTTTGGGTTCTGATAGTCGCGGCTGGTCCAGGCGTGCAGGGCGCGGATGACCTTCGCATTGAGGACACTGTCCGGATGCCCGGCGTTGCGATAACCACGCGCCGTCTTGGCCATAACGAGCGTACGATTGAGATGATCGACAGTATTCCAACGAGCCCGGCCCGCGCTTCGATAATCGACGTCCGGCCATCTCGCGTCAGGCTGGAGTCGATCTGCGTATCTGGCGCTGAGCGCCATTAAACGCTCGATCTGAGCCGGGTTAGTGGGCAGCAGAGACAAAGCATACCGCTCAAGAATGGCGGCAATTGCCGGGGATGCCGCGCCGAGCGAGGCGGTGTAGGCAAAAGACGGAATTGGCCAGGCCAAGGTGGCCAAGCTGCTTTTCAGTAGATGGCGGCGCGAATATCGAACGGTTGTTTTCCTCTTCTCGCAATGTACTACCTAAGCTCGACTTTATCCTTGCGGTCCGCAAAGTAGGGCGGCTCTCCTGAGCCGCGCCGGACGTCCCCGTCCGGCTTGCTCTGTTTGCAGCACAGTTGAGCACGCCGGCGAGGACGTCGGCCGCGGACCACGAGGTTGACCCTACAAAACTAGTGGCATTGGCTTACCAAGCTGCCCACACACACGTTTTATCTGCGAATGGATAAAGTCGAGCTAGTGAGCTTCAACCTAATCTCATGTTCCGGTGGGCTGAATGGAGACGGCTTGTCGGCCAGCCCGAGAATCCCACTTAACCGCCGCAACCCTCTTTTTGTTTTTCGGAGTGGTCCCATCCGTCCACGGGCTGGACACAGCGTCGTACTACAGCACATGATGACGGCTCGGCGGTGCAATCACGGAGGAGAATGACGCCGAGGCTTGGGCGCCGCTGCAGTCGGTAATTTGGCCAGCCTTATTAGCCGCGGCGTCCGGTTGTTACGGCGCACCGGTGTATATGCGCTGCTTCACACCGCAGCGGTTCGCACAGCGTGCCGGACCTTCTGCATCATCTCGTCCACCGTGAGCACCTGGGCGAATAAAAAGCCGAGCGTCGCCAGAGTCGCCTTTTGCAGCTCAGCCGCCGAGGCGCCGGGCATCTCTGCAGTCGCCGTACCGTCGCTGAGAAAGAACACATGAAAGTCGCGCACCGTGGCCTCGCGCGCGGTCGTCTCGCAGCAGACACTGGTGGCGATGCCGCTGATGATGACCGTATCGATGCCTCGCGAGCGGAGGATCAGCTCGAGGTCGGTGCTCTGGAAGGCGCCGAATCGGGGCTTGTCAAGGAGGATGTCGCGCGCGTCCACAACGAGCCTCTTGTGAAGCGCTGCCGGCTCGGATCCCTTGGTGATAATGCCCTTGACCATCGGGTTGATCTCACCCAAAACGCCGATATTCGAGCCATCCGGCCGCAACACATGGCTGGTATGGATGATGAGAATGCCGGCGTCACGGCACGCCGCCGCCAGGCGGTTGATGCGGTCTAGAACCGCCAGCCCGTCTGGGGCCGAACTCGGGTAACCCTCGACAAAGCAGTTCTGCATGTCCACATTGATCAGTGCAGTGCGTTCAGGAACCACTGCAAAATCGACCATGTTGCACCTCCGTGTTTTTAACCGCGCCCCGCGGATGCGGCCCTTGAGATCAACCTCGTCAGGGTCAGTCGGTAGCCGGTACTGAATGATGTTCGTGCACTATCCACCAGCGTCCGTGACGCTTACGAAAACCCATGGTGAGGCGGAACTCGAGCTGAATCGTCTCGCCACTTCGCTCCGTGCCGCGGCAGCGCCCGATGGCCGTCGCAAAGGCCACCTCCGGTCCAGCGGCGATCTCCAAATCATGAAAGTCGAACGCGATTGGTCTGGTCGACCAGGCGAAGAACGGCTTCCACGTTGCCATGTAGGCGTCCAGGCCGCGCGCCAACAAGGGCGGGGGTACATCGAACATCAAGATCTCCGGGTCGTGATCGGCGCGGATCCCAGCCAAGTCTTCCTCGCGCACCGCTTTCGACCATCGGGCGATTAGTTCGCGAAGCTCGGCTTCATCGTTTCCTGCGGCGTTCGGATACGTGGTTGACATCGACTCAATGCGCTATTTTATCGAGCGGATCTGGTTGAATCTCCTCAGCCAAGTAACCGGAGTTTTGAGACCTCTGTCATGTGGGGTGGCTTGGTAAGCCGCGGCCGATTGGCAATCGGCCCCTCCTTCAATCGTCTTCTATGCCGCTTAAGTAAACGACATTGCTCCTCAGCCCCCGGCGTTTATGAGGTGCTTCGGCCAACTCTACAAAATAGAGTACTCTAGATGCATGAAGGAGTCAACCCTATGAAAACCGCCATTCCCGCCTTCCCTATTCCGTTCCTTCTTTCCACAAACTTGATGGCGCCAGTATTCATGATTTTGTTCAGTCACTCGCTAGCCGCACAGCGGCCCGTTTCGAACGGCATCGAAGTACAGCGCGAGGCCATGCGCAAGCTTTTGTTTTTAGCCGGTCATTGGTCGGGGCCTGTGACCATTGTTGGTGGACCGGGCGGAGCTCTTCATCTCACCCAGACGGAGGATGTCGAGTATAAGCTTGGCGGCCTCGTCTTGCTCATCGAGGGTAAAAGCACCAGCGCGGACGGCAAAGTATTGTTCAACGCTCTGGCCACGATTGCGTACGACGACGCCTCCCACACCTATCGCTTCCGCGCCTATAATGACGGCCACTACGTCGACACGGAACTCTCGCTGCCCGCAAACGGCTTTTCGTGGAGCTTTACGACCGGGCCGGCGCACATCGTGAACACCATGCACCTGACGGGCAAAGGCGAGTGGGACGAAGTCACCGAGGTGACTATTGGCGGCAATCCTCCACATCGCAGCATGGATATGCTGCTGCAACGCCGGCCGTAAATTCGAGCTTCCTGGAAAGGAGAACTGCCATGCAGGATCACATCGCCGAGCAGGAATTGAAGGACAGGCTGAGCCTGATCGAGAGCATGATCGCCGAGGGGCGCCGGAACACGGAGAGCTGGGGATGGGCGTTCGTTCTGTG